>JACQVS010000092.1 GCA_016209605.1 Planctomycetota bacterium | reverse complement strand
GCCGACGAAGCCTTATTAGGCGGAGAAATAAGGCGAGGAGGCCCAACGCAGCATGGCGCCTTTGCAGCCGGCCCCAGTTCTGTTGCAGAGTGGCCGAATGGATTTTTGGGACAGGCTCTAAGTTCATGGAGGCCGGGATGTCCATTTCCCTGCCCTTCTTCAGGAGTCCGGAACAGAACCGGGGGTGGGAGGCGGGAGGGGTGAAGGCAGATCCGGAAGCGCGGCGCCGGAGGCGGCACAGCCAGGCGGTCTCGCGTTCAAAGAGCCGGCGGAAAAGCTTCATGACCATCACTCTCCATCATACTCCATCACCCACCCTTATTCTGATCGGTCCGAAAGCCCTTGGAAAATCAATTTTCTTGTTTTGACGGGCGATTTAGCCGTTGACTTCACAATTACATGCCTTTAGCATCCACGGTATATCCTGCTCCCGAAACGTGCCTCCCTGTTGTTCAGGCATACAGGCGTCCTCAGCCCCGCGGTTTCACCCCAGGCGCACCATTCGCCTGGCCGTGGGATTCGCTGGTCTTTTGGCTTAAAATGACCAGCCTTTGCTGGTAAAATGGCAGGGAAACGAGCCATTAAAGTCTGAGACCTGAAGGGACTGACACAGAGCCTCAGGAGTCTCTTGAAAACGAGCGGAAAAACCGCGAAAAAGTGAAGCAAAGTCGTGTCTGCGGAGAACTGCCTGTCTCTCAGTCTTGGCCGGGGGTTCTCCCCAAGGAGGATGGTATTTTCATGAGCTTTTTGAAATCCACGAGTGACAAGAAGGTCGTTTTCCTTTTAATCGCCTTGATCGCCTGCCTGGTTCCCCTTTTCCTGGCCGGTTTCACCGGCTGCAATACGGGGCATCGCAATCCGGAAGGGACCGGCTTGGGGTCGGGGGGGGGGCCGCTGCCGCCGAATACCTCGGCCTTCAGCCAGCCCATCCTCTTCAATATCGAGCCCGAAACGGTGTGCCCCGGGCAAGTGATCACCTTGACCGGCATCAACTTCACCTCGCGGCTCAGCGGCAACCGCATCTTGTTCCGCGGCCGCGCCTCGCTGATCGACGCCACCCCTCTCAACGTTTCGTTTCCCATTGACAACAATCCGGCCGATGGGCTCTCCTCCCGGATTCAAGCGGTCGTTCCCACGGGCGTGGTGACCGGAAACATCGAGCTCGAGGTAAACGGGATCTTTGCCGGCGCCGCCGGTTACATCGCTTGCCCGATGATCCTGGGCTTCGGCCTCGGCCAGAACGGCGATGCCAACACCCTGCAGCACAACGGCCCCCTCGGCTTCGACCGCCAGCAAGGTGCTGCAGATATCATTTTGTACGGCCTCAACTTCGACGAGCTCACCGAGATTCTCCTCCAGGACAGCCAGGGATCGAGGGCCAGCATCGCCCCCGGCGATTTCCAGCGGCGCACCTTCACCCCGGACAACGGCCTCGATGCCATCTCCTTTTACCTGAAGGGCGTGGTCCTGGCGGTGAGGTCCCCCCGCGACAATATCCGCGTGCAGATCAAGGCCGACCCCCTGCAGTCCAACGAGGTGGCCGTGCCGGTTCAGGCGCAGAACGACAACGCCCCCGACAAGGCGCTCGGGCCGGTGATCAACGGCGTGTTGCTGCCATCGGGGGTGCGCACCGGGCCGGTGCAGATCCAGTACTCCTTCTATGACCGGCCTCTCGCCATGTCTTACCAGATGGCGTTTGAGTGGACGGCGGACAACGGCCAGAACTGGTTTCCAGGGCAGTCGCGCGCCGGCGACCCCGAGAACAACGGCGTGGACCAGGTGGCTCCCGGGCACTTCAGCTTCGGCTCGCCGGCAGGGGTGCTGCGCTCGGGCGGGACGCTGCGAACCTTCACCTGGGATGCGCAGAAGGACAAGAATTTCCGGACTTTGAACGAAAAGCCCGGGCCCAACGGATCCGCGGCGGCGCGCAACTGGAGGATCTACTTCCGGATCCGCGCCACCCCGCGCTTCCCGGCTCAGCCGCCGCTCACCAAGTTCGATCCGGGCATTTTGTTCAACACCCCATACCTCGCTTACTTCGATCTGGAAGACCGCCCCGGCCAATCGGTCCAGGAACTGCGGCGCGGGGAGTTCTTCGAATCGTTCGACACCGAGGCGCTCAAGGACCCCGGGACCACGGCGCTCTGGGGGCCCCCATTCAACAAGGGATCCCTGGACGGCAAACTGTCCACTCGCCCCATCTCCCCCCTGGGCGATGGCACCCTGGACCTGGTGGTTGCACCCGTGGATGCGGTGCCGCAGGACTTCCTTCGAGAGTTCTACGCCATCGACACCAGCAGAATGAATATCCAGCATGTCCTGGTCGTCTGCTCCGATCCGGTTACCGGCGGCGTCTGCCCGGGCGTGGAGCTCGAGCAGGCCATCGAGGTGTTCCCGACCCCGCAATTTCCCAATCTCGGCCAGAACCTCGGCGAGTTCCACTTGCGGACGCTGGTCATTCAAGCGGGCATAAACATTGTTGCCGATGGAACCCGGCCCATCATCTTCCGGCTTTCCGGCCGCGGCTTGAGCGAGGAGGAGCTGGCTTTCCAGCATCTGGGGACGATCGACCTCAGCGGCACTCCGGGAGGCATCGGCGGCGCCGCGGCGGGGGCCGGCGGCCGCGGCTTGCTGGGCGCTGGAAACGGGGGGAACGGGGCGAGTTTGACGTCGGGTCCCGCTGGCGTTTTCATCGCCCCCCAGCTCCCCGCCCTGACGCGCGCCCAACCTGGCGGCAACGGCGGCGGCCTCGGCGGCGAAACCACTGGACTCGTTGATCCCGTGGTTGCGGATCCGACGAAGTCGTCTCGCGTCACCGCCGCCCCCGGCGGCGGGGGCGGCTTCCGGCTCCCCGGCGGCGATGGCGATCCCGGGCAGCCGACCCCCACGGTCTTCGATCCGCCGCGCGGCGGCCGGGGCGGCCCCAGCCGCGGCAACGATCGGCTCGTCCCGCTTTTCAGCGGCAGCGGCGGCGGCGGGGGGGGCTCGTCCCTTTCGGTCACCGGAGGCAACGTTGCCGTTTCCCAGGGCGGCGGCGGGGGCGGCAGCGGCGGCGCCATTCAAATCGCCGCGCACGGCAGCATGGATATAATCCAGGGAAGAATCCTGGCCAACGGGGGGAACGGCGGCGATGGAGCCACCAACGGCGGCGGCACCGCCACCTCGGCCCCCGGCGGGGGCGGCAGCGGCGGCGCCATCCTGCTCCAGGCGACCGGATTCATTCTGGTCAATTGCGACAACCTGCAAGTCAACGGCGGCAAGGCGGGAACGGCGCGCAGCATGAACACGAAGCCCGGCTCCGGCGATGGTTCGCCCGGGCGCATCCGCGTCGAGACCGGCCTGGGCGGCGGTCCCTTCTGCGGCACCCTGGCGGCGCGCAGCCGGCTGGCCGAGCAGCTCAGCAACTCGACGGCCGCCAATACGAGGATCAAGCTGAGCCCGGGCGATGCCGCCAAGTTCCCTTCCCAGGGGATTGTCTATATCGATGACAATGACGACGGCGTGGTGGAAGAAATCATTTCTTATGCCGCCCGCCCCGCGGGGACGGACACCCTGGAAAGCCTGACTCGCAAGGATCCCAAGACCCACCAGGTCAACAGCGCGGTCATCCTGGAGACCAACTTCTTCCCGCCGCGGTCCTTCGCCGGCGGCCAGCTCCAGCCGGCGGTCGACTTGTCGAGTTCAACCGGCACCGGGCAGGATGGAGTGCTGAACCTCTACTTCATCGCCTCGCTCGATCCGGAAACCGGTGAGGTGATCCGGGACGCGAGCGGCAACCAGATTTCCATCTGGACCTTCAACACCGACACCGGCATCCTGCGGGATCCGCGCGGCGCCAAGGTCAAGGTGGTCGTCAGCGCCCAGGAGCGGCCGAACCTCCTCGATCTCACCATCCTGCGCATCGATGAGGGAGTGGTGCTGCGCGGCGTGGGCTCGCGGCCTCTGGAGATCGAGGTCCTCGAGTCCGCCGATATCCGCGGCGCCATCGAGGTTTCCGGATTCGAGGGCGAGCCCATCGTTTTCGATCCGGACCGGCCCTTCGATCCCCTGCCTGGAAAAGGCGGCGATGGCGGGCCGGGCGGCGGAGAGGGCGGCGACGGCGGCAGGGCCATCTTTCTGGCCGACCCGGATGGCAACGACACCGATGCAAAGTTCGACAACCGCGTCCTGCAGAACATCGAAGCGGTCGATGGTCAGCCCGGCCATCTGCCCCCGGAGATCCAGCGCTTCATGGACGAGCTGGAGAAGAACGGCGCCGATGAGCAGCTGGCCATCTTGAGGGGCATCGATGCGCCGCTGGGAGGCCTGGCGCGCCGCGACCCCAGCTGCGAAAACGTCAACGGCAACAATGAATGCAGGGACACCGCCCCCGGCGGCGGCGGCGGCGGCTACCTGGAAGATGGCAAGCCGGCCGAGATGAAGACCGGCCTCCTCAGCGCCCCGGTTCCAAACAGCCAGGGGGAGCAGATGGCCACTCTCAGCCTGCGCTACAACGGCGGGTACTTCCCCTTCGGCGGGCAGGGGGGGAGCGGCGGCGGCCCCAGCGCCGCCGTGTCGGATGCTTATGTCAAGAGACAGGCCGGCCCGGGGCTTTTCCGGGGCGAGGCGAAGCATGCCCCGGGAACCGGCGGCGGCGGCGGCGGCGGCGCTTTGAGATTGGCCGTGCACGGGGCCCTGCACCTTTACAGCACGTCCCGCTTGTCGGCCAACGGCGGCCATTCGTTTCAGAGCATTGACCTCGCCGGCAACGGCGGCGCCGGGGCCGGCGGATTGATCCTCATCCAGGTGGAGAACTCGCTGGCCATCGAGCGGGGGACGCGCCTCGAAGCCATCGGCGGCCGCGCCAACCTGCCGGTGCCGCTCGCTCCCCAGCAAACCATCCCCCTTTATGAGGGGAACCTCCGGCGCGATGGGACGGGCGTCACTCAGGTTTTCGGAGGCCGGGGAGGCGATGGCTCGCCGGGACGCATGGTCATCGAGGCGCCGAACAGCGTCAACCTTTTCCAGAACAGCATCAACGAGAACGTCTTCTCGGGACTGGCGATCCTTAACGTCGAGCGGGCCGTGGCCATCTCTTCGCCCTTCCGCTTCGGGGTCGGCCCCGGGGGCGCCTTGTTCTCCCATAATCTGGACATTTTGGCCCCCATCACCATCTTCAACACCTTGGGCCAACCGGAGGGGACCGAGGCCTTCACGCTGTGGGAAGGCGCCCCGGAAAGCACCCGCCGTTACGGCGAGGTCGGCAACTTCATCGGCATGGTCCCGTCGCCGGAGCAGCTCATCGATGCCGACTATGTGCGGTTCACCGTCTACCTCTTCTCCAACAACTTGACCCGCGAGGTCCCCTCGATCCGGGAAATCCGGGTGCCGTACGAGCTGAAGAAGTAATTTTTTTCTGTTAAAACAAGTCCATCCTGGACTTGTTTTAATCATCGCCCGGCGTGGCCGGGCTCCATTTTCCATAGACTTCGTCTATGAAAAATGCCCGGCGCATCCATGCGCCGGATAGTTTCTGTTTCGTTCCGAAACAGAAAGTAATTATTTTTCGAACAGCGCATCCACGAACTGGCCCGGATCAAAGGGAATCAGATCCGGCAGCTGCTCTCCAATCCCCACCAGCTTCACCGGAATCTCCAGGCGCTCGTGGATGGCGAAGACCACGCCGCCCTTGGCGGTGCCGTCCAGCTTGGTCAGGATGATGCCGCTCACGTCGATTTCCCGCTTGAAGACTTCCGCCTGCTGGATGGCGTTCTGGCCGTTGGTCCCGTCGAGGACGAGGAGCGACTCCTGCGGCGCCCCCGGCACTTTCCTGGCAAGGACCTCGCGGATCTTCTTCAACTCGCGCATCAGGTTCTTGTCGGTGTGCAGGCGGCCGGCGGTGTCGACGATCAGGCAGTCGATGCCCTCTTGCCGCGCCCGCTCCACCCCCTTGAAGGCGACCGAGGCCGGATCGGAGTTGGCCTCGCCGGTGACGATGCCGATCCCCAGGCGCTGGCTCCAGATGGTGAGCTGCTCAACGGCGGCGGCGCGGAAGGTGTCGGCGGCGGCGAGGAGCACCTTGTTCCCCTCCTCGAGCAGCCGGTGCGCGAGCTTGGCGATGGAGGTGGTCTTGCCCGTGCCGTTAACGCCGGCGATCAGGTAGATGGTGGGGGGCTGAGGGGCCTCGCGCAGCGACAGGTCTTTATGCGACAGCATGGCCTTGAGGCGGCTCTTCAAGAACTCCAGGACCTGGTCCTGCTGCTCGATCTCCCCCCGCTTCCAGGCGGCGCGCAGGCCGGCTTCCCCCTCGATGAGCTGCTCCACCATCTTGGGTCCGAAATCGGCGACGAACAGCTCCTCCTCGATTCTGGCAAGGGTGTTTTCATCGAGCTTTTCGCGCAGGCCGAAGAGGCTGCGCAGGCCGGCGCGGGTCTTCTCCAGCCCGGCGCGCAGGAAGGCGAAGGCGCCGCGCTTCCTGGGGGCGGGCTCGGCCGCCTCCCCCGGCTTGGCCGTCTCCACCAGCTCGGTGGCCGGGCTTGTTTCCGGATCCGGCGGCTCCGGCGACGCGGCCTTCTTTTTTTTAAACATGGGAGTCCATGGAGGGCGGGTTGCGGAGGATCAGCAGGCGGTTCAGGATGCCGTTCACGAAGGCGCCGGATTGGGCGGTGCTGAATTTCTTGGCCAGCTCGATGGCCTCGTTGATGACCACCTTGGCCGGCACCTCCATCAGCTCGTTGAGCTCGAAGATCGCCAGGCGCAGGATGGCCCGGTCCATGGCGGCGATGCGCTCGATCTTCCAGTTGTCGACCACCTCGGAGATGAGCTGGTCGGTGGTCCTCAGAGACTCGACGGCGCCGTGAAAGAGCTTGAGCGCGAACTCGCGCACCTCGAGATCCTCGGCCTCCTGGGCGATGAATCCTTCGACATCCATGTCCGGAAGGCCCCCCTCCGGCCCCTTCTTGTCGATCTTCCTGCGGATGTCGTACTGGTAAAGGAGCTGGACGGCGATCTGGCGGCCCAAGGTTCGCTTTCGAGTCTTCATTGTTTTTTCTTCGACGGGCGGGCTTGACTCCGCAGCCGGTCGTACAGATCTGCCATCTCGATGGCTGCCAGGGCGGCCTCCGCGCCTTTGTTGCCCGCCTTGGTCCCGGCCCGCTCGATCGCCTGCTCGATGCTGTCCGTGGTCAAGATGCCGTAAATGACGGGCACGGCTGACGCCCAGCCTGCCGCCGCCACGCCCTTGGCCGATTCTCCGGCGATATAGTCGAAGTGCGGGGTCGAGCCGCGGATCACCGCCCCCAGGCAGATCACCCCGTGGAAGCGGCCGCTCTCGGCCAGCCGGCGCGCCACCGGCGGGATCTCGAAAGCTCCTGGAACGCGAACCAGCGCGATGTCCTCCTCCTGGACGCCCAAGCGGAGGAGCGCCCCCCTGGCGCCGTCGATGAGCGACGCGACGATCAGCTCATTGAAGCGCGAGGCGACCAGGGCGAAGGATTTGCCGGCTCCTTTGAGCTGGCCTTCGAACGTTTGCATCGGATCCTCTCCAGTTTTTACAGGGCGGCATGGCGGCCGCGGCGCTTCTTATTCCCATTCAATGGTGGAGGGCGGCTTGCTCGAGATGTCAAGCACCACCCGGTTCACGCCGACCACCTCATTACAAATCCGGTTGGCGATCCTCGTCAAGACCTCGCTGGGCAGGAAGACCCAGTTGGCGGTCATGCCGTCGGTGGACTCGACGATGCGGAGCGCGATCACCGCATCGTAGGTCCGGCGGTCGCCCATGACGCCCACCGTGCGCACCGGAAGCAGGATGGCGAAGGATTGCCAGAGGTTGCGGTGGAGATCTAGCGCGCGGATCTCCTCCTGGACGATGGCGTCGGCCTCGCGCAGCACCTTCAAGCGCTCGGCCGTCACCTCGCCGATCACCCGGATGGCCAGGCCGGGGCCGGGGAAGGGCTGGCGCTGGATGATCTCATCGGGGAGGCCCAGCTCGCGGCCGAGGTTGCGCACCTCATCCTTGAAGAGGAACTTGAGCGGCTCGACCAGCTCGAAGCCAAGCTTCTCCGGCAGGCCGCCGACGTTGTGATGGCTCTTGATCACGGCCGAGGGTCCGCCGAAGGGAGAGCGACTCTCGATGGTGTCCGGGTAGAGAGTCCCCTGGGCAAGATACCGCACCCCCTCGAACTTCCGGGTGGCATCGCGGAAGACCTCGATGAACTCGTGGCCGATGCGGATGCGCTTGGTCTCCGGGTCCGTGACCCCTTTCAGGGCCTGCAAGAACCGGCTGGAGGCAACCACGAGGTGGAAGTTGAGGTGGAAGTGCTCGCGGAAGGTCGCCTCCACCTGCTCCTTCTCCCCCTGGCGGAGGAGACCGTTGTCGACGAAAACGCAGATCAGCTGGCTGCCGAGGGCCCGGTGGAGGAGCAGAGCCACCACCGAGGAATCAACCCCTCCCGAGAGGGCGCAGACCACCCGCTCCCGGCCGACTTCCTTGCGGATCTTCTTCACCTGGTCGTCGATGAATCCGGAGAGCGTCCAGTCGCCGGTGCACTGGCAGATGCGATAGAGGAAGTTGTTGATGATGGCGCCGCCCTCCGGCGTGTGGGTGACCTCGGGGTGGAACTGGACGCCGTAAAAACGCGTCCTGGAGTGGGCCACCGCGGCGTAGGGGCAGTTTTGCGTCCGGGCGAGGACCTGAAAGTCGCCACCGACGTCATCCACCCGGTCGCCGTGGCTCATCCAGGCCTTGATCCGGCTTTTCAAACCGTGGAAGAGATCGTCGCCGCTGCCGGCCAGGTCGAGGACGGTTTCGCCGTACTCGCGGTGGCGGGCGGGGATGACCTTGGCGCCGAGGATCTCGCAGCCCAATTGCATGCCGTAGCAGATCCCCAGGACCGGCACCCCCAGGGAGAAGATGCGCTCATCGCAGCGCGGCGCTTGCTCTTCGTAGACGCCGGATGGCCCGCCGCTCAGGATGATCCCCTTGAGCTGGCGCTTCTTCAGATCCTCAACGGTGGTCCCGTGAGGAAGGATTTCGCAGTAAACCCGGTTCTCCCGCACCCGCCGGGCGATCAGCTGGGTGTACTGGGATCCAAAATCGAGGATGGCCAGGAATTCAGCCATGGTTTCTGGTCGATCTCTGTTTGTCGTTCACCCGGGATAGACGCGATACGGAGTTTAGATTCTTCCATCAATTATTTTCCGCAGGCAGCAGTGATTTCATGGTGACCGAAGAAAGCACTATAATTCGCCTTGCGTCTTAACTTGGCGCTCTTGGCGTCTTGGCGGTTCAATCCTCTTCCTCTTTTTGTCATTCGGCAGAGACCTTTGGTTGTGGCCTTGGCCGCGCTAAATCGCATGCGTCCGCTCCTTCACGCCCAGCACCGGCTCTTGATAAGAGAAGAGGCTGTGAACGCCGCCTTCCCGCTGCGCCGAGAAGCTGCGGGCTTCGAAGAAGAGGCGCCCCTCCTCCAGGGCGGCGTGAAGCTCGGGAATGGTGCGGTAGCCCATGTCCTGGAACGCCGTGCGCAGGCCCTGCTGGAGGTAGGGGAACAGGTCGAGGATCGAACCCTTGTCAACCACCAGGCCGGAGACTCCTTGAGCGACGCGGATTTCCCGGTCGTCGCGGTAATAGCGCTTGGCCCCCCCTTTCTCCATCGCCTCCACCGAGGCCATGCCGCGGTACTTCTTGACCCGCACCCCGTCCTTGTAAAAGTAGTCTCCCGGCGCCTCCTGGGTGCCGGCGAACAGGCCGCCCATCATGCTGACGCTCCCGCCCACCGCCAGCGCCTTGACCAGAAAACCGATGTTGGAGATGCCGCCGTCGGCCACCACCGGAATGTCGTGCTTGCGGCAGAGAGCGCTGGTACGGTAGACGGCGGTCGCCTGGGCGCGCCCGACGGCCATGGTTTCCTGGGTGATGCAAATCGAGCCCGGGCCCATGCCGACGCGGATGCCATCGGCGCCGGCTTCGATCAAGTGCAGGCATTGAGCCTGGGTCACGACGTTGCCTGCCAGCACATCGATCTGCGGGTAGAGCGTCTTCAAGTGCTCGATGAGCTGGATCTGGAAGAGGGAGTCCCCCTGGGCGGAGTCGATCACCACCAGGTCGACACCCGCCTCGACCAGGGCGGCGAGGCGCTCGCGGTCCTCGTTTCGGGTGGAGATGGCCGCGCCGACCCGCAGCTGCTTCTTTTCGTTCTTGGTGGCGTCGGGGTAGTCGCGGTTCTTCTTGAGGTCGGTCCGCGAGACCAGCGACACCAGCCGCCCCTCGCGGTCGATGATGGGCAGCTTCCCCTTCTTCGACTCCTTGAGCATCTGGTTGGCCTCCCGCAGCGAGATGCCCTCGGGAGCGGTGATCAGGCGGGTGGTCATAACCTCCCGCAGCGGCTGGTCGCGGTTGGGCTCGAAGTCGATGTCCCGGTTGGTGACGATGCCGATCAGGCGGGACCGGGTGGTGCCGTCCTCGGTGATGGGGATGCCGGAGAAGCCCTCGGTCTCGCGGATGCGGTCGACGTCGCGGATGGTGTGGTCGGGGCTGAGGACGCGGGGATCGGTGATGAAGCCGTTCTCGAAGCGCTTCACCTTGCGGACCTCCCGGACCTGCTCCTCGACGGTGTTGTTGTAGTGGATGATGCCTATCCCCCCGCACAGCGCCAGGGCAATGGCCATGCTCGACTCGGTCACGGTGTCCATGGGGGAGCTGCAAATGGGGGCCTTGAGGGCGATCCGCCGGGTGATGCGCGTGCTCAGATCGACCTGGTCCGCCCCGAAAGAGATCTGGCCGGGGAGGATGATAAAGTCATTGTAGGTAAGACCTTCCTTCCGGCCAAAAAGCTGAGCGGCGGTTTCGCCGTCATGAATGCCGTTATGAATGTTCGGGGCAAGCATGGATCGCTCCTCGAGGATTCGGGCTCCAGAGACCAAGAATGAATAAACTTTTGAATATAAATGGACCATGGTGAAAATCAAGGAAAAAGAATAGGTAGCATTAATTCAAACTTCCTTTAGACTATAGAAATGACTGTCGTTCTGCAGGTATTACCTGGCCAAAATTGTTTGTAAGGAGTGAACCCCATCGATGGACCCCGTGAGCGATGCCCTTTCCAGCGGCGACGATATGGAAGCGGTCGAGAGGCTGCGCGAAGGCTACCGGAAGATCCGCGCCGAGCTGGCCAAGGTGATTGTCGGGCAGGATGAGGTGATCGAGCAGATCCTGATTTCCATCTTCGCCCGCGGCCACTGCCTGCTGGTCGGCGTGCCGGGGCTGGCGAAGACGCTCATGATCAGCACCCTGGCGCAGTCCTTGTCCTTGACCTTTTCCCGGATCCAGTTCACTCCCGACCTCATGCCTTCCGACATCACCGGCACCGAGGTGATCCAGGAAGACCGCGCCACCGGCGAGCGCAAGTTCCGATTCCTGCGCGGTCCCATCTTCGCCAACGTGGTGCTGGCCGATGAGATCAACCGCACGCCCCCCAAGACTCAAGCCGCTCTCCTCGAGGCCATGCAGGAGCGGCAGGTGACCGCCGGCGGCACCAAGCACGTTCTCGGCGAGCCCTTCTTCGTCCTGGCGACCCAAAACCCCATCGAGCAGGAGGGGACTTACCCCCTGCCGGAAGCCCAGCTCGACCGCTTCATGTTCAACATCCGCGTCGACTACCCCAGCGAGGAGGAGGAGGTGCTGATCATGAAGCGGACCACCACCGCCATCTCGGAAAAGGTCGCGCCGGTGCTCGCGGGCGAGGACATCCTCAAGCTCCAGTCCATCGTCCGCAAGGTGCCGATCGCCGATGAGGTGATCCGCTACGTGCTCCGCCTGACGCGCGCTACCCGGGCGCAGAAGCCCGAGGCGCCGTCCTTCATCAAGGAGTGGCTGGCGTGGGGCGCCGGACCGCGCGCCTCGCAGTATCTGATTCTGGGAGCCAAGGCGCGGGCGCTGCTCCACGGCCGCTCCTACGTGGCGGCGGAGGACATCCAAGCCGTCGCCCATCCGGTGCTGCGCCACCGCATTCTCACCAACTTCAGCGCCGAGGCGGAGGGCATCAACTCCGATAACATCATCGACCGGCTGATCCAGGAAAATCCGGTAAACGAGAGCGGGATGTTGAAGGATGGCAGAGTCGCAAAAGTCCTTGGATCCTAGGGAGTACCTGGATCCCAAAACCCTCGCCAAGATCGTCCGCCTGGAGGTCAAGGCCCGGCTGATCGTCGAGGGATTCATCTCCGGCCTGCACAAGAGTCCTTACCACGGCTTCAGCGTCGAGTTCGCCGAGCACCGCGAGTACGTCCCGGGCGATGACATCCGCCACGTCGACTGGAAGGTCTTTGGCCGCTCCGACCGCTTCTACATCAAGCAGTACGAGGAGGAGACCAACTTGAAGTCGTACATCCTCCTCGACGCCTCCGAGTCGATGCAGTACGGCGCGGAGGCTGATGGATGGGGGGGGCTCACCAAGTACCAGTACGGCACTTACATCGCCGCGGCCCTCTCCTACCTGCTCATCCAGCAGCAGGATGCCGTCGGCCTGGCCATCTTCGACCAGGACGTGCGGACCTACCTTCCCCCCAGCTCGAGCTCGAGCCAGTTCAACAACCTCATCCAGGAGCTCGACCGCCAGCAGACCGCCCGGAAGACGGACCTGGGGGTCATCTTCAACAGCTTCGCCGACCGCATCAAGAAGAAAGGCCTGGTCGTCATCATCTCGGACATGTTCGATGACGTGAACCGCATCCGCCGCGGCCTTAAGCACCTGCGCCACAAGAACCACGAAATCATCCTCTTCCACGTCATGGACCGCGATGAGCTGACCTTTCCGTTCCAGCGCATGACGATGTTCGAAGGGCTCGAGGCTTTTCCGGAAATCCTGGTCAACCCGCGCGTCCTGAGAGCGGCTTACCTGGAGGAGTTGGAGAGATTCCGGGACCAGCTCAAGGAGACCTGCCGCAACAACCTCATCGACTACGTCAGCATTGACACATCTCAAAAGCTCGATGGGGCTCTTTCCAGCTACATTGCGGCCAGGGCCGGGAGGTTGCGCAAAGCATGACGGAGTTCCTGCGCGGCTTCTTCTCCCAGCCCGCCATGCTGGCCGGCCTGGCCCTGGTGGCGGTGCCCATCATCATCCACTTGATCCATCGCCAGCGCTTCCAGAGGCGCAAGTGGGCGGCCATGGAGTTCCTGCTGCGGGCCTTGCAGAAGAACCAGCGCCGCATCCAGCTCGAAAACCTCCTCCTGCTCATCCTGCGCTGCGCCGTTCTCGCCCTCCTGGCCGCGGCCATGGCGCGCCCGTTCCTCCGCAGCCGGGTCCTCGGCAGCCTGTCGGACCGGCCAGAGAACTGGATCCTGGCCATCGACACCTCCTACAGCATGGAGTGGAAGTCCGGAGCCCGCAGCCTATTTGAAATAGCCTGCGAGACCGTGACCCAGATGGTCCAGAGCGTGATCAAGCCGGGGGATCGGCTGGCGATCACCACCCTGGAGGCAAACCCTCAGGTCATCCAGCCGCCGCGCCAGCTCACCGAGACCGGACGCGGCGAGATCAGCCGCGGCATTGCCGAGCTCAAGACCACTTACCAGCCGGTGAACCTGCCCGCCTCCTTGCAAAAGATTCTGGACGTGGCCCGGCAGTTCGAGCCGGTTCCAGAGAGCGCCGTGCCGCTGTCGGGAAAGAAGCTGATCCTTTTCAGCGACTTCCAGCGGCGCGACTGGCTGGGGGAAAGCGGCCCCAAGGACCCCGCCGTCAACGACCTGCTTCGCGAGATCCAGGAGGCGGGGGTGGCCGTCAGCCGGGCCGATCTCAAGGGCTCCGACCGCAACCTGACCATGACCGACCTGGCGATGACGCCGCCCCTCGCCAGCCAGGAGATGTGGGTCCAGTTCACCGCCACCGCCCGCAATTACGGCAAGGAGGACTTCGACGCGGTGGAAGTGATCTTTTACATCGATGGGGTCGAGGAGCGCACTTACGTCACCCCGGTGCCGGCCGGCGGGCTGGTCTCGAGATCCCTGCCCTACCGCTTCACCACGCCGGGGTCCCACACGGTCACCGCCGAAGTCCGCGGCGACAGCCTGGTGATGGACAACCGCCGCTATCTCGCGGTTGGAGTTCGTGACAACGCCGAGGTGCTGCTGGTGAACGGCGAGCCCGGCAGCCAGCCGCTTGAGAGCGAAACCCTGCTTCTCGAGCTGGCCCTCATGCCCGAGGAGGCCGATGAGTTCCGCCAGGCCCCCTACCACCCCGCCAGCCGGACGGTGGAGCAGATCCTGAGCGACGGCGCCGGCTTGAAGCCATACCTGGCGGTCATCCTGGCGAACGTCTCGGCAGGCGACCTTCCCGCCCGCTTTCTCGATGAGCTCCGCAAGTTCGTCTCGGGCGGCGGGGGGCTGCTGGTTTTTTTGGGGAAAAACGTCATCCCCGAGGACTACAACCAGGCCTTCCACCGATCCGAGGACGACCTGCTTCCGATCCCTCTGGCAGTCCTGCAAAACTCCGACGGCTCCCCCGTCCATCTCCGCATCCCCGAGGAGGACCACCCCGTGGCCCGGTACTTTCTCGAGCGCCGCGAGTTCTCCTACCTGGAAAGCGCGGCCATCGAGTTCCGGAGGTTCTTCCGCTTTCAACCGCCAGCAGAAGAGTCCGCCGAAAAGAAATCGCCGGCCCGCATCGCTGCCCTCCTTCGCTTCACCGATGGAGAGGACAGCCTGGCGGTCTTCGACAACGCCTATGGCCAGGGCCGGGCGATGTGGTTCGCCAGCACCGCCGACCTGGAGTGGAACGATTTCCCCCGCTACCCCGACTTCATCCCGTTCCTGCACGAGTCGCTTCCTTACCTGGTGCGTTTCGGGGAAGGGCGGATCAACTTGAGCCTGGGGGAGCCCTTCCGCTATCAGCTCGATGCCTCCGAGTTCGCCAAGTCGATCTTGATCACCCCGCCAGCCGGGCCGTCGTCCGGCGCGCCGACCCCGGTGCCCAAGGAGCTGGAGAAGCTCTCCGATGAAAACCGCTTCGTCCTGGTGCACGAGGAGACCCGCCAGAGCGGCGTTTACCAGATCCGCCTGCAGCGGCCCGCGCCGGGCGAGGGGGATAGCCCCGAGCGGCTGCTCCACTTCGCCGTCAACCTCGATGCCGGCGAGGGAGACTTGCGCGCCGCCAGCGCCGATGAGCTGCGGGATAACTTCCCGGAGTTCAAGGCCGTGGTCTTCGATGCCGCCAAGGAGATCCAGGAGATCGCCCGGTTGAAGAGCACCGGCGGGGGAACGGAGTACTGGCGCCACCTCCTCTGGCTGGTGGCCGCCCTGTTGGTGGCGGAGATGGTTCTGGCGCACTGGTTCGGGAAGGGAGTGAAGTGAGGTTGAGTGAAATGGTAATACTCCAAGCCTTGCAAACCGAAACCCGCGAAACGTTCGACTGGGAGCATCTCCCTCCCCTCTGGGTGGTCATCCTCGTGGTCGTTCCCGCGGTGGCGGGGCTGGTCTGGTGGATTTACCGGCGGGAGAAGGCGACGGCGGGGAACTGGGCGCGCGCGGTCCTCGGAAGCCTGCGCGCCCTGCTGATCCTGGCGGTCCTCCTCTTCCTGGCCCAGCCGGTGCTGCGGACCATCACCTTCCAGACGCGCGATCCCCATCTGGTCGTCCTGGTCGATGACTCCCTCAGCATGCGCATCGAGGACAAGTACACCGACCGCGACGCGCCGATCCGCATCGCCGGTCTCTTGAACACCAGCCCGGAGCAGGTGGAGCGCACCAGCCGGTACGGGCTGGTCGACCGGCTGCTCAAGGAGCCCAAGGCCGGCTTTTTCGACCGGTTGCGCGAAAAGAAACAAATTTCCCTCTACACCTTCGCCGGCCAGGTCCGCAAGGTGGCGGAATACTCGCGGTGGAAGGGGGCGGAGTCGGAACCCGGCGCCGTCCAGGCCGCCGGGCCCAGGCTTCCCGAGGCCACGAGGACCCAGGGCGAGGAGCGGGTGAAGCAGACCCGCATCGGCGATGCGGTGCTGGAGGCCCTCGCCGACCTCAAGGACATCGCCTTCGGCGCCCAGGAGCGTGGCGTCGCGGAGGTGCTGCTCTTCACCGATGGGCAGAGCAACGCCGGCGCCATTCAGCCCGAGGAGATGGCGGCCAAGCTCAAGCAGCGGGACATCCCCCTGGTCGTGGTGGGGGTCGGCAATCCCGACCCGCCCAAAAACATCCGCATTGCCAACTTCGAGGCCAACGAGGTGGTGCTGGTAGGCGACCGGGTCCCCTTCGACCTCACCTTGATCTCCGATGGCTTCGAAGGGCAGAGAGTCCAGGTCGACTTGCGGCTGGACCAGGAAGTGGTGGAGACCGAGTATATCAACCTGGCGAAGAGCGGCGCGATGCAGGTGGTGCGGATCGAGCACAAGCCCAGGCAGCCCGGCGATTACACCGCCTCCGCGAGCGTCGAGGTCCTGGGCGGCGAGCTTTTCGACACCGACAACTACGCCGCCCGCCCGATCAAGGTCCTGGACCAGAAGATCAAGGTGCTCTACGTGGAGGGCCTGCCGCGCTGGCAGTACATTTTCCTGAAGAACGCCCTCATCCGCGATCCGACCATGGAGGCGCAGATGCGGCTCCTCTCGGCCGACCGCGATTTCATCCAGGAAAGCTCCCCGGGGGTGCCGGCGCTGGCCCGGTTTCCGCGCTCGGAGGATGAACTCTTCCCCTACCACGTGGTCATCATCGGCGATGTCGATCCGCAGTCGGAGGACAACCTCGAGCCGATCGACAAGGCGCAGCTCGAGCTGGTGCAGAAGTTCGTGGCGGAGGCCGGCGGCGGCGTCATCTTCCTGGGCGGCCGCAATGCCAATCCCCACAAGTATCTCCACACCCCCCTTTACCCGCTCTTGCCGGTGGAAATCCCCGAACTCGGGCGCGGCCTGTCGCAGCCCTGGAACACCGACAAGCCGTTCAACGTCAAGCTCACCGGCGCCGGCAAGGAGCACCCGGTGATGCGCCTGGACAACGATCCGGCGCGCAACGTGCAGCTCTGGGAAAACACCGATGGGATCGAGGAAAACCACCTGCCGGGCTTTCTGGGATTCGCCGAGGCGAGCAAGGAGAAGCTGGGGGCCGTCCCCCTGGCGGTTCACGAGTCGCTTTCCCATCCCCTTCACGGCCCGCGCCTCATTTTCGCCACGCAAAGCTACGGCAAGGGCCGGACCTTCTTCAGCGCCGTCGATGACACCTGGCGGTGGCGCGCCGGGGTCGACAATCTCTACTTTTACCGCTTCTGGGGTCAGGTGATCCGCTATGCCGCCGGCGGGCGCCTCCTGGGGAAGACCCCCCGCTACAGCCTCTCGACCGATAAATCCTTCTACACCATCGGGGAACGGGTCACCATCGATGCCAAGGTCTACGATGCCAACATGAAGCCTTCGAGCGAGCCGAAAATTCTGGTGTACCATGCCATCAAAGGCCGCGAGCAGGAAGCCGCGGAGAAGATCGAGCTCCAGCAAAATCCGATCAAAGGTTCGGGTTCCTACGAGGGAACGCTGGTCGCCATCCAGCTCGGCAGCCACGACTTGTGGCTGGGGACCGAAGCGGAGCGGCTGGCGTCGCGGACCTTCACCGTGGAAGTGCCGCCCCTCGAGTTCCGCAATCCGCAGATGGACCGGGAGCGGCTCAAAAAAATCGCCCAGCTGGCCGAGGGTAAATATTATGAGTTCAAGGACTTCGGGACGGCGTTCGAATCCATGGCCGCCGGCAGCCGGTCGGTGCAGATCCCCGTCGATGAAAGGCTCGATGACCTCTGGGACGAGCCCTGGGTGCTGCTCCTCTTCACGGCGGTGATCGCGGCCGAATGGATCCTCCGGAAGGTGGTAAAATTGGTTTGATGAAAATCATGGTCAGCATGGACAAGCTCGCGATTCGGATCATTGCTCTGGGTGTTATCGCCCTCCTGGAAACCGCTGGAGCCGCCTCCGCCCGGGATCAGATCCACATCCCGGCCGCCGACGGCGGGTGGGATGCGCAGCTCCGGCGTGCGGAGTCCTTGATCCAGGGCGGCAGCTACAACGAGGCCATTCAAATCCTGCAAAAAGCCGTCGAGTACGGCAAGGCCCAGCTCGTCCAGGTGGAGGCCCCCTCGCCTTCCTCCCCGCCGGCCTCGAAGCGGGCGCTCCGGCGGCCGGCTCCCGTCCGCCAGCCCGGCTTCCAGCCTCCATTCGACCGGCCGGAGGAGCCGGAGGAGGAGTTCGTGCCGCGGCGATACCTGCCGGCCGCGGAGAAGGCGCGCCGCCTGATCCTGGGCCTGCCGCCGGACGGCCTCAAGCTCTACCGTCAAGCCTACGAGCCGATCGCGCGGCCGCTTCTCGAAAAAGCCTTATCGGAGAACGACGATGGCCTGCTCAAGAAGGCTTCCGGCGATTATTTCCCCGCGCCGGCGAGCCTCGAGGCCCGCCTCGAGCTCGGCGACCGGTACTTCGAAATCGGCTGGCCGCGCCGCGCCCTCGAGCAATGGACCAGCCTGCTCTCCGCCCCCGGGCTGGACCCGCCGATAAAGCAGAGCATCCGCCGGCGCCTGCTCCTGGGGCTGCGCGCCTTGGGGGATGAGAACCTTTATCGCGATCAAAAGGACCGCTGGCTCGAGGACCTCAAGAACCAGGGCGGAGCCGATGGCATGCCCCCCGAGCAAATGGCCCAGGCGTTCAAGGAGGTGGAAGACCTGGAGGCTCTCCTCCCCCTGAGCCCCCGGAAACGGGTCGCTTGCTTTACTTTTGGAAAGGGGCGGCAGGGGAACCTGGTGAGCCCCGACCTCCCCCGGCTCGCCGGCGGCGAGAAGGAGTACGCCCTGGATTGGAACAACTACTGGTGGTCGGTGGCCGGCGATGGCTTCAAGCTGCCCGGACGCCAGATGATGGTCCCTTATTCCCCGCACTTCAAGCCGCAGAAGCTCTATTCCCTCGTGCCGGAGGTCTTCCAGAACGAGGTCTATCTCACCGGGGTTTTCAACCTCTGGAGGATCGACCTGGAAAACGGCAAGACGCTCGCCAACATCCGCAAGCCCTTCCTGCCGGTGGAGGCGAGGAAGTTCGGCGAGGTCAGCGAGTCGCCGCTGTATTATCCGGTGGCGGCTAACTTGCCGCGGCCCGGTCCGGCGGCCGGATCCTGGGCGCTCTCCCCCGCGAGCGGGAGCGTGGTTTACACTACCGCCATCACCTCGGTGACACCGTACACCCACTACCAGTTCTACACCATCACCATGGAGCTGCCGGCGCGCAGCCTGATCGCGATCGAGTCGCAAACCGGCCGGGTGCTCTGGGACTCCCGCCCGTTCAAGCTGGGATCGGCGAGCGATCCGAAGCCGGTGAGTTTCGTCACCCCGCCGCTGGTAAAAGGCGGGCGGGTCTTCGCCGGAGGCTGGTTCCAGGCCGGATATCCAAACAGCGTCCTCGTGGCCTTTGACCGCTGGACCGGGCATCCGCTGTGGCACACCTTGCTGAGCAGCGACCAGCTCGAGCTCACCATGTTCGGCGAGTGGGCCCGCGAGCCGATGGCGTGGATCCTGGCCGAGGAGGAGGGGATCCTTTTCTGCGTGAACGGCCTCGGCTCGGCCAGCGCCGTCGAGGCAGACACCGGAGAAATTCTCTGGTTGAGCACCTACGAAACCATCCCCGTTTACCCGAGCATGGGCCCCACCCCGCGGCTCCGCGACCTGATCTGGGGCGCCAGCCCGCCGCTCTTCGTGGACGGGGTCCTCTATGCCGCGCCGCGCGACTCTTCGCACCTTTTCGCCTTCGACACCGGCCTGCGCTGGGAGAGCCTGCCCGGCGCGCCGGAGGTCCGGCCAGAAAAAAAACCGGCAAAAGGGCTGCCGAGCGGCGGGAAAATTCTCTGGAAGTATTCCACCGGCAGGAGCGATTGGGGCCGCCTGCTGGGGTGCCGCGGCGACCGGCTTTACCTGAACGGCCAGTGGGGGATCTACGCCCTGGATATCTCCCAGGCCCTGGCGGAAGGCCGGCCGCAGGAAGTGCATTCGCCGCTGCGGCCGGCGGGGGAAAACGAGGTGGTCGGCTTGCCGGCCATGGCGGACCGGGGGATCGTCTTTTCCAGCCAGCTGGGCCTGCGCCTGGTCAATTACGACCTCGACCAGGTGGTCGATCTCACCGCCGAGCCTTTCCCTCCCAGCGACCACGGCAAGTACGCGGGCAATGTCGTCCTGGCCGAGGGGAAAATCTTGCTCACCTCCATGGACCTGCTCTCGTGCTTCGTCCCCAGGAAACCGCCTCCCGGAAATGAGCCCGGAAACGAGCCCGGCAATGAGCCGGGGGGCGCTGGAGACCGCGAGGGGGCCGGAAAGGTTGAAAAAGCCGGCGGCTCGGGGGAAAATCAGCGGGGCCAGAAGCGGTTCAAGTAACAGCGACTTCATGTTGAGAATTTCAGAAGGCCATACAGCGTTGAAACGAATTGTCAAGTTAATCATCGTGGTGCTGGGACTGCTGGCGTCCGCGGCGCCTCTCCCGGCCCAGCGCCGGGGTAAGCCCGAGCCCGGAATCCCCATTCCCCCGCGCACCCGCCTGGCCATCGACCGGGCCCTCAAGCACCTCGCTTCCACCCAGAATCCCAACGGCTCCTGGACCGACAAGGTCGGACGCAAGGTGCACTACTACTACATCGGCACCGAAAACGAGCACATCGGGGTGACGGCTCTGGCGGGGATCGCCTTCCTGGCGAACGGCAGCCTCCCGGACAGCGGTCCTTACGCCAAGAACATCCGCAAGGCCCTAGATTTCATCCTCCAGAACACCCTGGAGAACGGCTTCATCTCCGCGCACGACTCGCGCATGTACAGCCACGCCTTCGCGACCTTGTTCCTGGCGGAGATCTACGGCATGACTCGCGACCCGGAAGTGCGGGAGAAGCTCAAGAAGGCGGTGCGGCTGATCATCCAGTCGCAAAACAAGGAGGGGGGCTGGCGCTACCTGCCGGGGGCCCACGACTCCGACATGTCGATCACCGTCTGCCAGGTGATGGCGCTGCGCGCGGCGCGCAATCACGGCATCCAGGTCCCCAAGGAGACCATCGACCGGGCCATCGATTACGTCAAGAAGAGCTTCCGCCCGGGCCCGGCGGGCGAAGGGGCCTTCACCTACCAGATCGAGGATGGTTACACCCGTTACCAGAGCCGGGTCTCATTCGCGCTCACCGCCTGCGGCGTGGCGGCGCTGTACGGCGCCGGGGAGTACGATGCCGAGGAGAGCCGGGCGGGCCTGGATTACCTGGAACTGAACCCGCCGCCGGCCTCGAGCGCCGCCGACCACTTCGACTACTTCTACGGCCATTACTACGCGGTGCAGGCCTTCTTTCAGGCGGGCGGCAGCCGGTGGTCGAGCTGGTATGACCGCATGCAGACCGAACTCTTGAGCCTCCAGGAGGCCGCCGGCAACTGGAGGGATCAGGTCGGGAAGAATTACGCCACGGCCATGGCGGCCATCATTCTGCAAATACCTTATCAGTACCTGCCGATTACCGAGCGCTGAGGTGGAGAGTTCTGGTGATTGAAGTGTCCGATATCCATTGTCCACAGCCGGACCGCAGCTTGCGGGCGCTGAGCGGCCTGCGCCAGCGCTTCCGCAAGGTCTTCCTGGCCGATGGCCTGCTGGCCCTGGGCCTGGCCGTGTGCATGGCCGGCGCCGGCGTCTTCGTGCTCGACTACTTCCTCTCGCTGCCGCGCGGCGTGCGCTTCGTGATGCTCCTGGGATCGGCGGCTTACCTTGGCACGCTGGCGCTGCGGCGGATTTTCCAGCCGGCACGCCGGCCCATATCCCTGGAAGAGCTGGCGGTGCTGGTGGAGCGGGCCCACCCGGAGCTGAAGCAGTCGCTGATCACCGCTGTGCAGCTCACCCGCCCGGAGAAAGGATCTGTCCGGTACCTCTCCAGCCCCTTGATCGCCACGGTGGTGAGCGAGGTGGAAAGCAAGCTGCCTGGAATACCGCTCGACCAGGTGGTGAACTTGAAGCCGCTTTACCGCTCGGCGTTGCTTCTTTTTGCCGTGAGCGTGGCCCTCCTGGGCGGGGCGGTGAACCACCATGAGCTGACCGGAATCTGGCTTCGCCGCCTTTTCCTGCTCAGCGCCGAGCGCTGGCCCAAGAACGTTCAGCTCGAGCTGGTTTCTCCGGCCACCAATCCGGTGACCATCGCCTTGGGAGAGGACCTGCCGGTGGAAGTCCGCGCGGTGCGCGGCCAGGTGTCGCAGGTTGAGGTCCGCGCCTCCAGCCCCGAGGGCAGCTCCCGCACGGAGCTGTTGCGGGAAACCCCGTCGCACACCTTCCGCCGGGTGTTCGAAAGCGTCAGCCAGCCGTTCAAGTTCCAGGTCCGGGGAGGGGATGACGAGCTCGAGCCGGTGGAGGTGCTGGTGCAGATCCGCCCCAAGGTCTCGCACCTGGAGGTCTGGTGCCAGTACCCCGCTTACACCGGCAAGGCCTCCACCCCCGAAGACGAGCCCATCCTCAACGGCCACTTGAAAGTTCCCGAAGGGACGGTGGTGCGCTACCGCGCTTACACCGATGTTCCGGTCAAGGAAGCCTGGTTCCAGTTCCTCTCCCAGGAAGCCGCCAGGAAGGGGATCGGAAAGGACCGTCTTCCGGACCGTCTTCCCGGGGTGGGCGGAGCGGCCGAGGCATGGCCGCCTCCCGGCGCCCAGGAGCTGGAAGTGGGCGCGGTGAGAGACCTCCGCGAGATCAGGTCCCTGGCGAAAAAACCGGAGACCTGGCAGGGGCATGAAGCGCTCCCCAAGAGCGTCTTTTCGGGCCGCTTCACGGTTTCCGTCTCCGGCTACTATCTCTTCCACCTCAAGGGGAAAAACGATTTTGTGAACGATGCGCCGGTCCGCTACAAGGTCCAGGCCATCGGCGACCGGAAGCCGCTCGTGCGGGTCCTGGTGCCGGTCAAGCTCCATGAGGAGGTTTCGCCCGAGGCCACGGTGCGATTCAAGGTGCAAGCGCGCGACGACTACGGCGTCAAGAGCGGCGCCATCGAAGGAGTGCTCCTGGGCTCCGATCAGAAAGCCGGGGAGGGTGGCAAGCCGGTCCATCTGCCGCTCCCCGAGCTCGAAGCCGCCGATCCGCTGGAGGGAACCAAGGACAGGACCACCGAGCTGGTCTTCGACCTGGGAGGATTGAAGGCGGCCGAAGGATCGCGCCTGCAGTTTTACGCGGCGGCTACCGACTTCGCGGGGAACACCGGCGAGTCGGAGCCCTACGTCCTGACGGTGGTCGGCAAGGAGGGGATCCTCAACCTTCTGCGGGCGTCGATGATGGGCGTGAAGGACCTCATTCAAACGGCTAGCCTGCACCAGGAGTCGGCGCGCCAGGATCTGGATTCTTTTTACCAGCAAGCCGCCCTAAAGGAGAAGCTGGGGGGGGCGGAGGCCGCCAAGCTGTCGCGCCACCGCCAGGACCAGCAGCGGGTCACTCGAGACATCGACAGCGCGGCTCAGGAGGTGGGGCGGATCTTGGAGAAGATGGAGGCCAATCGGGTCGGGGATCAAAAGGAAAAGGACTGGCTGCGGGGGATTCAAAACGAGCTGGAGGAGATCGCCCAGAAGCGCTCGGGCGAAATCGAACGTCAGCTCCAGGAGCTGCGGGACCAGGCCATGGCCGCGCCGCAGGAGCCGGCCCGGATCCCCCCCCTCCTGGACAGCCAGCGACAGGTCGAGCGCGCGCTGGACGCCCTGGTCTTGCGGCTGACCGAGTTCGGCGACCTGAACGCCATCATCCAGCAGTGGCGGTCGATCCTCAAGCGCCAGACCGAAATTCGCGACCGGGTGCGGGAGGAGATTCGCAAGGAGAGCGGCACCCGGTGAGTTTTAGTTGTATCTAATTGCAGTTCAATGGTTTATCGCTTTTCTGGAAAGGTCGGGATTCCTCCAAGAGCGCGGGTAAAACCGTTACCATCCCGGCCGGGGAAGGATTAAAATAAGAGCATGCCGCCGCCTGGGCGAAAAAGCCCCCAAGATTGCGTGAGAAGCCAACCGAAGGACGATTACGGAGTCGCACCATGATTCAAGGTTCCAATAATTCCAACCCCTCAAAATCGCTGAGCCCCACCCTGCCGCTGCTCATGCTGGGGGCCCTTGGCCTCCTCAACCTGGCCGCGCCCGCCACGGCCCGCGCTCAAGCTCCGGCGGTCCGCTTGAACCCTGGCAAGGGGGAGCGCCTCGGGCCGGAGCTGGCCAAGGACCAGAAGGAGGTGCGGGAGCTGCTCCAGGAGGTGCGGCGCCAGATTGAGCACCTGGCGGATGAATTGAAAGCCCGCCAGCCGGAGGATGCCAAGCGCTTGCTCGAAGCCACCGACAAGATCCAGAAGCTCCAGCTCGAAAACGGCCTGACCGATCTGGTGAAGATTTTCGGCGAGTCGAACCTGCTGATTTCCTTGGAGACCCAGGAGCGGGTGATCAAGAACATCCAGGAGATCATCGAGATTCTCGAGGCCCGCAAGTTCCAGGAAAAAGACCTCGAGAACCAGCTCCAGAAGCTCGGCGACTCCCGCAGGGAGGTGGGCCAGCTGCGCCGCGAGCAGGAGACCCTCCTCAAGAAGGCGGAGGATTTCCTCAAGAACCTCGCCGGCTTGAACGCCCTGCGCGACCTGAAGAGCCGGCTGGACGCCTTGACCCGGATGCAAAGCGCCTTGTTTTCCCCCCTCGATCCCCCCGAGGGGACGGTGAGCCAGCCGGGATCGACCCAGAATGAACCGAGCGCCGGCGAAAACTCCCTGTCGAAGGAGGACTCGCAGGCCCTCGACCGCGCCCTCGAGGAGGTGAAAAAGCTGGAAGCGGCCCACGCGGCCTTTGAACAGAAGGCGAGGCAGCCTTCCGAAAGCCCGGAGGGGCCAAAGACCGCCTCCCCCCCGCCGGAGGAGCTGGCCGGCATGGAAAAATGGCTGCGCTCGCTGGTGAGCCTCGAGGGGGCGGCGAAGCGGCTGCTCGAAAACACCCGGCATGCCGCGGGCGTCGCCGCGGATTCCAGTAAAGAGCTATCTTCCCAGGAGGCCGGCAAGGCTGAGAAGGCCCAGGCCGGGAATCAAGGGGAGGCGCCGAAAGCGGAAGAAGGCAAGGCGGCCTCTCCGGAAAAGACGGCAGAGGGGAAGAAGCCGGTCCAAGGACCAAATGAAGGCCCTGCGGAGAAGAGCCCAGAAGTCGCCCCCCCCAGCTCCCAGGCCAGCCCCAAGACCGCGGCTGGTAAGGGTTCAAAGGAAGAATCTCCGGCCGGGAAGGCGAAGGAGGGAGGATCCATCCCGGACCTCCGCTCACAAGCGGACGAGCTTTCCAAGGGGATCCGCCAGCTTCAGGAAGAGACCCAGAAGGCCGGCGGCCCGCAAAGCGCCCCGGCCGCCGATCTGGAGGCGGCGAAGGAAGAGGTGGACCGGGCCAAGGAGAAGCTTTCCGCCGGCACTGCGGCGGAGAAGCCTTCCTCGGCGGGCGCCCGGGAAGCCATTCCCCATGAAGAGAAGGCGGTGAACGCCCTGGCCAAGGCCCGCGAGCGGCTGGCCGCCGCCATGGCGCCGGCGAAAAACCAATCCGCCAAGGAGAACGAGGCGCTGGCTCGGCAGGCTGGAGAGCTCAAGGAAGCCATGGCCCAGGCCTCGCAGGATATGGGCAACCAGGCCCGGAAAGCGGGCAGCCCCAAGGCCGAGAGCGGCCTCGAGAAGGGCTCGCAGTCGACGGCCTCGGCGGCCGGTTCCATGGAGCAGGCCAAGGAGGCTCTCGAGCAGGGGAACCGCTCCCAGGCGGCCTCGCAAAGCCAGGCGGCCGGCAAGAATCTTGCCGCGGCGCGCCAGGCCCTGGAGCAGGCCAAAGCAGCGCTCGCCTCCCGCTCGGAGACGGAGAAGAAGGCCGATCTCGAGCGCAAGCTCTCCAAGAAAGCGGAGGAGCTGAAGAAGGAGACGGAGGAGCTGGCGCGCAAGCTGCGCCCAAAAAACCAGCCGGCGGAGGCCCCGCTCCCGGCCGATAAGGCCGCTTCGGAGCTGGGCGGCGCCGCCAAGGCCATGGAGGAGGCGGCCCGGGAGCGCCAGGGCGGCGGCCAGAGCGCCGGCGAAAGGGAAAAGGAGTCGCTCGAGCGGCTCAACAAGGCCAAGAAGGCTCTCGATGACCAGGAGAAGGACCTCCTGGCGCGTCTCGAGCGCGAGCCCTTGAAGAAGCAGGCGCGCGAGCAGGACCGCCTCGAGCGCATGACCCGAGAGACCGCCAAGAAAATGGCCCAGGAGACCGGCGGCCCGGAGCGCATGAAGCAAGACTCCCAGTCGCTCGAAGAGGCGGCGGGCGACATGCAGGAGGCGGAGCAGAGCCTCGACCAGGAGGAGGCCCAGAAGGCCAAGGAAAAGGAAGAGGAGGCGCTCGCCAAGCTCAAGCGGGCCGAGGGGGACCTCCGGGAAGAGGAGGAGCGCCTTGCCCGGCTCAAGCAAGAAGAGCATATCCTGAAGGTGGCCAAGGAAATCGAGGAGGTCAAGACCTCGCAGGAGTCCATCAACGCCGGCATCCGCGACCTCGAGGCCAAGCGAGGCGGCAGCGGCGGCAAGCGCCATCCGCGCGCGGCTCAAATCCAGATCAAGAAGCACGCCTCCGAGGAGGAGGAACTGGCGAAGCGGGTCGAGGCGGTGACCGAAAAACTCGAGGAGGAGATTTCCCGGGTCTTCGCGTACGTGCTGCGCAATGTCGACGCCGACATGAAGTCGATGGCCGAGGCCTTGAACGACCACGACACCGGCGGCTCTACCCAGTTCCTGGGGGATGAGGTAGTGCGCGAGCTGGAACGGCTCCTCCAGTCGATGCGCGAGACCATCGAGCGCCAGCAGCAGCAAAGCGGCAAGCCGCAGCAAAAGCGGCCGCCGCAGCCGCGCCAGCGGCGCCTGGTTTCGCGCGTCACCGAGCTCATCATGCTCAAGGAGATGCAGGTCGAGGTCAACCGGCGGACCCGCGATTTGGAGGCCTCCCGCCAGGCCGGCGCCTCGGGGGAGCTGTGGGAGAAGGCGCTCCAGCGCCTGGGCCAGAAGCAGGGGAGCCTTACGGAAATGACCAAGAAGATCGCCAAGGATGTAGAGGGGGAGCCGGAAGAACCTGACGAACCTGAAAGGAAGAGCGGGCCTGAAATGAAGAGGGGGGAGGCGGGGGGGGAGGAGAAAGGGGCCGGAAATTAAAGCCGGCTGGCCAGACCAGGCGAGGTTAAACGTTGAATAAAAACAGTGGCTTCAAAGGAATCGGACCCCTGGATTTCCTGTTAGGCCCTATAGCCAAAGCATCTTCACAGGCTGCAGAGAAGTCTTGGTCTCCAAGGACCGCTCTCTCATTCGCCTTGCGTCTTATCTTGGCGTTCTTTGCGCCTTGGCGGTTCAATCCTCTTCATCTTTTTCTTCTTCGGCCGGGACCTTTGGTTGCGGCCTTGGCTGCCTTATGGTGCCTCGGTGCAACCTTGCTCCGGTCCGAGGAAGTCTCCGCCTCCGCCGGGCGGCCCAGCCGGCTTTTCAACTCGCAGGAGGGACAGGTGGATCGCCTGGCCATCGAGCGGGGCCTCGAGTTCCTGGCCAGAAGAAGCGTCAGCTCCGGCGCGGTCGATTGCAAGTATCCCGTGGCCGTGACCGGCCTGGCGGGGCTGGCGTTCCTGGGGGGAGGCAACCGCCACTGTCCCAGCCAGCGCTACTTTGAAGTCCTGGATGGCCACCGCCGCTACCTGCTCGGCCGGCAGTCGGCCAGAAACGGATATATCCGCGAGGGGGAGAGCGATGACAAGGGGGACAGCCGCATGCATGGCCACTGCTTCGCCGTCCTCTTTCTGACCCAGCTTTACGGCGAGCTCTCCGCCAGCCTGCCGGAGCAGAAGAAGGTGGCGCTGGCCATCCGCCGGGGGGTCGATTGCATCCTCAAGGCCCAGAGCAACCGAGGCGGCTGGACTTACTACCCCCGGAACCCTCAGAACGATGACGAGGCCTCCGTCACCATCACCGCCCTGCAGGCGCTGCGGGCGGCCGATGACAGCGGCTTTAGGGTTCCCAAGATTTACATCGACGCCGCTATTGACTATGTCAAGAAGTGCCAGAACCAGCAAGGGGCCTTTCGCTACTCCATCGAGCGCAACGACCCGCGCTCCTCTTTCGCCTTGACGGCGGCCGCCGTCGCCACCCTCAACGCCGCGGGAGTCTATCGGGATTCACCGGAGCTGGACCAGGGCTTCAAGCACCTCAAGGACCGGTTCGCCGCCAGCGGCTGGCGACCGGAGCGCGCCGTCGAGGATCCGCAGTTCTTCTCCTATGCAGCGTTTTACGCTTCGCAGGCTTTTTATCAAAGAGGCGGCGAGGATTGGATGAAATGGTATCGGGCCATCCGCCAGCGCCTGCTGGACAAGCAGGCGGCTGATGGCTCCTGGGACGATGACTATGGCCCGGAACTGGGTACCGCCATGGCCGTCCTCGTCCTGGAGATTCCCATTCAGTACTTGCCCATTTTTGAACGATGAACACGTCGTGGCTGGTGGTGGCGGCGATCCTCCTGGCCTTCGGGATTCTCATCGCCACCGTTCGAAAGACGCTGGGAAATTTTTCGAGGAAAGCGCTGCTCGAGAAATTGTCTCCCGAGAACCGGAAGCGCTTCGAGGCGTTTTTCGAGCGCCAGGATGAGTACGAAGCCTGCCTGCGGGTGCTGGAACAGGTGGCTCGCCTGGGGCTGGTGGGCAGCATGGCCTTTGCCATCATGCCCCCGGCGGCCGGCGGCGGGCCTCCGGTCAGTCCGCTTTTCGGCAGCCACCGGACGGCCTTGCTGTATTTCGTCCTGCTCCTGGCCGGCCTGGTAGTGGTGGGCCTCGAGCTGGTGCCGGCGGTCCTGGCCAGGGTCTCCCCGGAGCGCTTCATGATCAGCGCCGTTCCGCTGGTGGAGCCGCTTTACTGGATTTGCAAGATCCCCCTCAAGATTTACCAGACTCTGGTAAACGCCCTCGTCCGCACCCTGGGCGCCCAGTCGGCCGTGGAGCCGGCCGTTCTGGTCGAGCAGGAGATCCTTTCCGCCGTCGAGGAGGGAGAGCGCGAGGGGATCCTGCACAAGAGCGAGATTTCGATGATCGAGTCGATCATCAAGTTCCGCGACCGCGAGGTCTCCAAGGTGTTGACGCCGCGGACCGACATGGTCGCCCTCGAGGCTTCCACGCCCCTCTCCGAGTGCGTGGGCGCGGTCATCGAGTGCGGCCATTCGCGCATCCCGATCTATCGTGAAAACAAGGACAATATCGTCGGCATCCTGTACGTCAAGGATCTGCTGCGGTACTGGAGCCGCTCCGAGGACTCCCGGGTGGTTCTCGAGGACCTCCTGCGCAAGGCCAATTTCGTCCCCGAGACCAAGAAGATCAGCGAGCTGTTCCAGGAGTTCAAGACGCAGCGGTTCCACATTGCCATTGTCCTCGATGAGTTCGGCGGCGTGGCCGGGCTCATCACCATCGAGGACATCATCGAGGAGATCCTCGGCGAGATCGAGGAGGAGAGCGAGGGGGAGGGCGATGAAAACCGCCTGGTGCGGGTCCGGGATGGGGTCTTCGAGATGGACGCCCGCCTGCCGATCCAGGTCCTCAACCGCGAGCTCGATCTCATGACCCAGGCTCCCATCCCGGAAGGAGATGGCTTCGAGACCGTCGGCGGGTTCCTCTTCAGCTCCATGGGAAGGATCCCCAAGGCCGGTGAGTCGTACCAGCACGGCGCGGCGCGCTTCGTGGTGCTGGAAGCAAGCGAGCGGAGCATCGAGAGGATCCGGGTGGAGCTGGGAGGAAAGGAAAGAGAAGATGGTTGAACCGCAAACACGCAAAGAGCGCAAAGAAATTAAAGAAAGAGAAAAACTAATTATTTCTAAAATTTCAATCCACAACTCTTTTCTTTATCTTTGCGTCCTTCGTGCCTTTGCGGTTAGTATTCTTCTTCTAATCTTTCCATCGCCGGGCCCCGCCGGAGGCGGGGTGTTTCGCCGTTGACGCCGCCGCATGAAAGCCAAGACCCTCGCCATTCCCATCCGCCGGCTTGACTTCAGCGACACCAGCCAGATCGTCACGTTTTTCACCCGCGAGGCCGGAATCCTGGAAGGCATCGCCAAGGGAGCTTACCGGGAGAAGAGTCCTTTCCAGGGGCCCTTCGATCTGGCGACCTTGTGCGAGATCGTCTACGTCAAGCCGCCGCTCCCCCAGCCCACGCTGCGGATCATCGCCGAAGCGACCCAGCTCGAGGGCTATCGCGGCCTCCGCCAGCGCTGGGACCGGCATGCGGCCGCCTCCTTCCTGCTCGAGCTGCTGCGGGCGGTGAACGAGCCCGATGATCCGGCGCCGCGCCTCTTCGATTTGACCGCCTCCACCCTTGGCCGGCTGGGAGGAGCGGCCGGCGCCGCGTCCATCGCCGATCTGCTCGCCGCCTTCGAGCTGAAGATGCTGCGGCTGCTCGGCCTGAGCGCCGAGCTGGAAGGCTGCGCGGAGTGCGGCCGGCGATGGAAGCCGAGCGACCAGCCGGTGTTTTTTTGCGTGGAGGAGGCGGGCATCTTGTGCAGGCGCTGCCGCGCCGAACGGCCGGGGCGCCAGGGCCGGATGGTGCCCGGCGGGCTGGTCGAACGCTTCAACGCCTGGAGCCGGGTCGACTCCCGGAGCCTGCCGGAGCTTGCCGCCGCGCCGCCCGCGGACCCTCTGGTCCGGAAAAGTATGCAGGAGGTCCTGGCGCAGCTGCTGGTTTTTTTTCTGGAGCGGGAGTTCCGTATGTTAAGATACCTCTCCTAAGGCGGCCAGGGCCGCCACCAAAGGTCTCGGCCCAAGAAGAAAAAGATGAAGAGGTTTGAACCGCCAAGACGCAAAGGACGCCAAGATAAGACGCAAAGCGAATTAGAGAGCGATCCTTGGACGCCAAGATTTCTCCGCAGCCTGAGAAGATGATTTGATGAAAGAGTCTGTAGGCGTCAACGGACCTCCGGCATCTCCACTAGGCCGCCCAGGAGACGAACCGTGAAACAGAGCATTCTTTTTACGGCCGGGATGATTTTTCTCGCCGGCTGCGAGTTCACTTTCGACGGCAAGAAAACGGCCCGGCAGTACGCGCGCTGGTCGGCCGATGAGGGAGGCTGGGTGCCGCCGGCCTCGCAAACCAGCTCGCCGACGGCCGCGCAGATGCGCGCCGAGGCGCGCAAGGCCATGGATGGGGGGGCGTACGTGGATGCCCTCAGCGGCCTGACCGCCATGCAGCGGGCTTTTCCGGACTCCCAGGAAGCCACCGAGGCGCAGACTTACTTTCTGATCGGCGAGTGCCGCTTCCTTCTCAAAAACTACGAGGAAGCTCACCAGGACTACCTGAAAGTGCTCAAGCGCAATCCCGGCGAGGACTTGCTCAATCAAGCTTTGAGCCGGATCTACTCCATCGGGCTGCTCTTCCTGCAGGGGAACGCCAAGCGCTCCTTCGCCGGCTTCCATTACCGGAGCCCGAGCCACGGCGTCGAGATCCTGACCGGCGAGGACGGGCTGGTCACCCGTTATCCCTACTTGAGTTACTCGGACGATGCCTTGATCGAAATTGCCCGTTATTATTTTGATAAGAAAGAGTATCCGGAGGCCGAACAGGTCTATGAACGGCTGGTCAAGGACTACCCGGACCGGGAATGGTACGAAATCGCCGAGTACCAGCTCGCGGTGACCATTCACCAGCAGATCCGCGGCGTCGACTATGACCAGAGCCTGCTCAAGAAAGCGCGGAGCAAGTATAACCTTTACCGCAATCATCATCCGCGCGGCGATCACATCGATCAAGCGCGCGAGGCGCTGCGGGAGATTTCCGAGATGGAAGCTCAACACGATCTCAAGGTGGCCAAGTATTACTTGCGGGAAAGCCGTCCCGAGGCGGCGCTCTACTACTTGAGGTCGGTGCTGCTCAACAGTCCCAACACCGAAGCGGCTCGCGAGGCGCGGGAAATTTACCGCCACATGGCCGTTTACAGCGGCCAGGAAACGGAAGGTAAAGTCAAGGCCAGCAGCTCATGAACGATCGATTCCCGCACGGCGAACTCCGTCTATTCAGGGGACGGCCATTCAGGGCTCGGCCCGATGCCCTGGCCGCCCTCCTGCTCGTCCTGGCGAGCGGCTGCGGCTACACCTTGGGCTACCGGACCCCGCCGCAGGTCTTGACGATCGCCGTTCCCATCTTCCACAATGCCACCTTCCCGCTCCGCCGGGAGGTCGAATTCGACCTCACCTCGCTGGTCCGGCAGGAGATCCAGAAGCGCACCGCGCTGGCGGTGGTTCCCGAAGACGAGGCGGACCTGGTGCTGCGCGGCACCATCGTCGATTTCCGTGAGCACCTGGTGGTGGAAGGCCGCAACGACGCCAAGATCGAATCCAACATCGATGCCGTCGTGGACCTCGTTGTCGAGGATTACCAAAACGGCGTCCAGATGAAAAGGAGGGTGCGGACCGTCGAGCCGTTTTCCTTGCTCGCCGGAGAGACTTTCAACGAAGGGCGGCGGCGCGCTCTGGGCAATCTCGCCGAGAGGATCGTCGCGGCGGTTGAATACTGGGACGATTACGATTCATGAGCAATGCCCGATTGACGGATCGCCAGCCCCATCAGCAACCGGACCGCCCGTCTGATGGAACCGGCGGCGATTCCGATCGGTTCGACAAGAGCCGGAAGCCGCTGCGGCGCTCGCGCAGCTTCTTGTTCATGGTGGCCTTCCTGGGGTCGCTGATCCTGTTCGCCTGGATTTTCGGCGGCAAGGAGTACTCCAGTGAGACCGAGTACCGCGAGTGGGTCATCCTGGACCTCCTCCACAAAGGGCAGCTGGAGGAGGATTCCCTGGTTCTCTATCCCGATGAGCTGCGCATCGCGGGCAAGATCAAGCGATCGCCTGAGGAGAAGGGCAAGGGCCTGGCGGCGGATTTCGTCTATGAACCTGCCACCGAGAAGGGCATCGATGACTTCCGCGCCGAGCTGCAGAAATACAACCAGAAGTTGAACGATCCGGCCAAGGCCATCGGCTACCGCGCGAAAAGCTCGAGTTTTTACCGCGGCCTGCTCGCCAACCTCCTCTTCCTGCTGCTCTTCGTTTTGCTGCTCTATTTCCTGTTCGTGCGGCCGCTGCGTGCCGGCGGGCCCGGCGGCGGCCTCTTCGGCTTCGGGAAGAGCCGCGCCCGGATGGTCAAGAAAGGCTCCACCGGTATCTCCTTTAACGATGTGGCCGGCATCGATGAAGCCAAGTGCGAGGTCCGCGAAATCGTCGAGTTCCTGAAGAATCCCAAGAAGTTTCTGCGCCTGGGGGGGAAGATCCCCAAGGGCGTCATCCTGGCCGGCGCTCCGGGAACCGGGAAGACCTTGCTGGCCAAGGCCATAGCCGGCGAGGCGGATGTGCCCTTTTACAGCATCAGCGGCTCCGATTTCGTCGAGATGTTCGTCGGCGTGGGCGCTTCGCGCGTCCGCGACCTCTTCAAGCAGGCCCGGGAGAACGCCCCGTGCATCGTCTTTCTCGATGAAGTGGACGCGGTGGGGCGCCGCCGCGGCACCGGCCTGGGAGGCGGGCACGATGAGCGCGAGCAGACCTTGAACGCCATCCTGGTAGAAATGGACGGCTTCGATTCCGAATCGGGAATCGTCATCGTCGCCGCCACCAACCGGCCGGACGTCCTCGATCCGGCGCTCTTGCGGCCCGGCCGGCTCGACCGGGAGATCACCATCGACCTGCCCGATCTCGAGGGGCGTGAAAAGATCCTCAGGGTGCATACCCGAAACGTCAAGATGGCCCCGCATGACATCGACCTCCGCCGCCTGGCCCAGCTGACTCCCACCTTCAGCGGCGCCGAGCTCGCCGCCCTGGTCAACGAGGCGGCCATCATCGCCGCCATGAAGGATCAAGACTGGGTTCTCCAGGAGGATTTCGAAGCGGCGCGCGACAAGATTCGCTGGGGCCGCGAAAAGACCAGCCGCACCTTCACCGAAGACGACAAGAAAGTGACCGCCTACCATGAGGCGGGGCACGCGCTGGTGGCCCATCTCCTCCCGGAAGTGGAGCCGCTCCACAAGGTCACCATCATCCCCCGCGGCATGTCCCTGGGATCCACCATGCAGATCGCCGAGCGCGACCGCTGCCACCTGACGCGCCGGCAGCTTTACGGCAACTTGATGGTCCTCTATGCCGGGCGCATCGCCGAGCAGATGTTCTGCGGCGACCTCAGCGTCGGCGCCAAGAATGACATCGAGCGGGCCACCGACCTGGCGCGGCGCATGGTCTGCGAGTGGGGCATGTCGGAGGCCCTGGGACCCGTCCATTACAACGAGGCGGAGGAAGCGCTCGTCCTGAGCCGGGAAATGGCCGGCGGCCGCAACTTCAGCGAGGAAACCGCCCGGCGGATCGATGAGGAAGTGCGGCGGCTGATCGATGAAGTCTATCAAAAGGCGGAGAAGATGATCCGCAAGCACAAGGATGAGGTGGAGCGGATCGGCAGGGCGCTCATGGCCAAGGAAACCTTGACCGGGGAAGAGGTGGCCAGGCTGGTGGATGGCGAAGTCGTGGACCTGCCTGCCGTTCCTGCCGGGAGAAGCTGAACGGCGGCCCGTTTCCAGGAGTCCGGCGATGGTTTGACGCCCCTATGGCGGCCGAGGCCGCAACCAGAGGTCTCGGCCGAATGAGAAAAAGAACAAGAAGGTTAACCGCCAAGGCGCCAAGTACGCCAAGTTAAAACGCCAGGCGAATGAGAGAGCGGTCCTTGGACACCAAGACTTCTCTGCAGCCTGCGAAGAACATTTGATGGAAAAATCTATTGATCTGGCAAAGACTCTCATCGTCAGCTTCGGCCATCTACCCGTCTTGCCCCCGCCGCGCTGCTTCCAGCTGAGGATCCAGGCGCTCGAGGGGCGGCTGGCCGCCGATCTGGAGAAGGAGCTGTTTCAGGAGCCGCTGAAGGGCCTGGGATGCCGCCGCCTCCCGAACGCCGGGGGGGCTTCTTTCCAGATCCGGGGGGATTACCGCTCGATCCAGGAGCTGCTCTCTGGCGAGGCCAGGGGGGCCGGCGGCAGCGATGCCGCCCTTCGCCAGGCCCTGGCGGATCGAGGCCGCCGGGCGCTCGAGAACTGGGAGCGCCGGCATTTCACCCTGGCGCTGCCCCGCGGGCGGCGCTGGACCCTGGGGGAGCGTGCGGCCATCCTCGGAATCCTGAACGTCACCCCCGACTCCTTCTCCGATGGCGGCCGGTATCTTGGCGCCGAGGCGGCGCTGGCGCGGGGCCTGCAGATGATCGAGGAAGGGGCCGAGGCGATCGATCTGGGAGGAGAGTCGACCCGCCCCGGCGCTCAGCCGGTGCCGCTGGAGGAGGAGGCGCGCCGGGTCGTTCCGGTGCTCGCCCGGCTGCGCCAGCGCACCGAGCTGCCCATTTCCGTCGACACCACCAAGGCCGAAATGGCCAGAATGGCTTTGGATGAAGGGGCCGACATGATCAATGATGTCAGCGCCCTCGAAGCCGATGCGGGCATGGCGCCTCTCCTCGCCGATCGTCAAGTCCCGGTCGTGCTCATGCACAGGAAGGGCCGGCCGCAGAACATGCAGGAGGATCCTCATTACGACGACGCCACGGGAGAAATCTTCCGGTATCTCGAGGGGCGGCTGCAGGTCCTCGAACGGGCGGGTATCGACCCCGAGCGGACGATCGTCGATCCTGGAATTGGCTTTGGCAAGAGATCCGTGGATAATAGGGTGCTGGTGCGGGACCTCGGCGAGTTCCGCAGCCTCGGCCGTCCGGTGCTCATCGGCCTGTCCCGGAAGTCTTTCCTGGGCCGGATCCTCGGCAAATCGGTCGAGGAGCGGGAAGCGGGGACGCTGGTGGCCCACACCCTCGCGGCCCTGAGCGGGGTGGCGGTGATCCGCGCGCACAACGTTCCCAACGCCCGGGAGATGGTGAAGCTGCTGGGAGCCTTTGTAGAGCGGCAAGGCGAACCGCAGTAAATGATGGCTTGAGAAGATGTCTTCATTTCTGGACCAGATCAAGGAAATATTGCAATTCATCAATCCAGAATACATTCTGGAGTTCTTCATCATCTATCTGGTCATCTACCATTTCCTCAAGTTCATGGAGGGGACCCGCGGCGAGGGCATCCTCAAGGGCATCGCCCTGGTCATCCTCACCGTGCCCATCGTCATCAGCATTGTCGCCCACCGACTGGGGATCCTCCAGCGCCTGGAGGTGATCTTGCGGTTCTTCGGCGCGGCGGCCATTCCCGCCCTGGTGGTGATCGTGCAGCCCGAGCTGCGCCGCGCGCTGGTGCGCCTGGGGCAGACCCGCCTTTTCGGGTTCATCTTCAAAGGCGAGACCGAGGGATTCGTCGAGGAAATCGTCAAGGCCGTCTTCCGCATGGCGCGGCGGAAAGTGGGGGGATTGATCGCCATCGAGCGGGAGGTCGGCCTCAAGAGCTATATCGAAAGAGGAACCCCCATCGATGGCCTGGTGACCAGCCAGCTTTTGACCACCATTTTCTTTCCGGGATCCGAGCTGCACGATGGCGCCGTGATCATCCGCAACAACCGCATCGCCGCCGCCGGGTGCCTGTTCCCCCTCAGCGACAACCCGGAGCTTGGCCAGATGCTGGGCACGCGCCACCGGGCCGGGCTGGGGCTCACCGAGGAGACCGATGCGGTCGTGGTCATCATCTCCGAGGAGACCGGCATCGTCTCCTTCGCCCACAACGGCAAGCTGGAAAGGCCCATGAATCCCGATCAGCTGCGCGGGGTGTTGCTCCGGTACTACGCCCAGCTCGAAGAGCGCGTCCTGGATCGCAAGCGGGAGGAGCTGGAAGACGCGGGCGAGGTGGAGCTTTTGCCGGTAAGCCCGGAAGTCGAAGATGCCGATAAACCCAATAGCTGACAATGGAGGCTTCACATGTTATCCCAGGTAAAGGAAGTGTTGTTGGGCAACTGGCGCAATAAAGGCGTCGCCCTGTTCTTCGCCGGCACCATCTGGTATGTGGCTTACCAGTCGGAGCTGCGGACGGAGGACATCCATGTCAACGTCGATCTCGCCCCCCAGCAGGAGAACAAGGTCATCATTTCCAGGGAGTCGGCCCGAGGGGACGGGCAGCCCGTCAAGTTCACGGGCGACATGGTTTTGAAGGTCCAGGGGACCCGCAAGCAGATCGAGAGCCTCCCGAAGGCGCCGCTGGCCCGCATCCTGGTGAAGATCGATGCCGGCTCCGGCATCGGCAGCCAGCGCAAGCGTTACTTCTTCTCAACCAAGGATTTTTCCCTCCCCGACCCCCATCTAGTCGGCATCCTGAGCTTCAGCCCGGAGTACGTCGAGGTCGTTTTCGATGACCAGGCGGAGCTGGAGTCCAAGGTGGTGACCGCCATTCCCGTCCCGTCCGGCTTCGAAAAGGAGATGGAGGTGGTGGAGCCGGCCGCCGTCAAGGCGGCCGGGCCGCGGTCCATCCTCGAAAAGATCCAGTGGGTCGCCGAGGTGGGCAACTTCGACGCCAGCAGCCGCCGCTTCGAAGGGGAGGTGCCGCTCTCGCCGCGCTTCCCCGAATCGATCGACGAAAGCGTGGTGCGAAGCACGGTCAAGCTGCCGGTCGATAAGGTCAAGCTCACCTTTCAGCTGCGTTACAAGCTGGACGCCGTCGCCGACGAGGCGGTGCGCGTGCGCTTCATCGTGCCGCCGGTCAAGTACCCGTTCCAGGTGAAGTTCGAAGAGAACACCGTCCCGATCGTCTTCAAGGGGCCCGAGCGGGAGATCCAGCTCCTCAAGGAGAAGATCAAGGAGCCCGATTTCTTCCTCGGCGTCAAGGTGCCGGAAGCGGAGCTGTCCGCGAAGCAGGAGCACACCTTCACGTTCACGGAAGACCAGCTCATCCTGTTCGGGTTTTCTCGGGAGATCCAGAAGCTCCAGCACGAGAAGCGCAAGGGGCTGGTCGCCTGGTCCTATACCATCGTCCCCGTGCGCGCCAGCGAGGAAAAGGGTTGAACGACGTGAAAGAGCCCGCCTGCATCTTCGGAACGGATGGGATCAGGGATCGCGCCGGAGAGGGCCTTCTGGCCCGGGACGCGGTGGCGCGCATCGCCGGCGCGACCATCCGGGCCCTGGAGAATCTGGCCCCCTTCGGCCAGGACTTCCCCCCGGCCCGGATCTCCGCCGGGGCGCGGCGCATCCTCATCGGCCGGGACACCCGGGAGTCCGGCGAGGAGATCGAGGGCCTCATCGCCGAGACCTTCAGCCGCGCCGGCCATCCCGTCACCCTCCTGGGCGTCCTTCCGACGCCGGGGGTCGCTTGTCTCTCGGCTCGCCGGCCGGACGCCCTCCTGGGGATCATGATCTCCGCCTCCCACAACCCGGCGGAGTACAACGGCATCAAGTACCTCTCGCCGGCCGGGGCGAAGAGCTCGCCGGCGTTCGAGGAGAAAGTTTCGGCTTTCTACTGGAGCGGCCGGGGCGGCTTCGCAGCCGGCGGATCGGAGGGCGCCTCCCGAGATTCTGGCGGACGCGCCCCGATCGAAGTCGATGCGGGGGCGGCGGAGGAGTACATCGAGTCCCTGGTGCGCGCCTCCCGGGAGCCGCGGCGCTTCCGCTCCCGCCGGGTGGCCGTCGACGCGGCCAACGGCGCCGCCGCCCGGGTCGCAAGCCGGGTGTTCGAGCGCCTGGGGGCCGAGGTGATGGCCATCGCCGACCGGCCGGACGGGCGGAACATCAACGAGCGGTGCGGCTCCCTCCATCCCCAGGGGCTGGCCCGCCGCGTGGTCGAGGAGCGGGCCGACTTCGGCTTCGCCTTTGACGGCGACGGCGACCGCATGATCCCGGTCACGGAAAAGGGGAAGGTGCTCGATGGCGACTACACCCTCGCCATCGCCGGAAGGGCGCTCCACCGCGCCGGGAGCCTGCCGGGGAAGGCGGTGGTGGCGACGGTGATGTCGAACCTCGGCCTCGAGAAGGCGCTCGCCAAGGAGGGCTTGAAGCTCATCCGCACCCCGGTCGGCGACCGCCACGTCTACGAAACCATGGTGGCGGAGAAGCATCCCCTGGGGGGCGAGCAGTCCGGCCACATCATCTTCCTCGACGACGCGCGGACGGGGGACGGCATCCTGGCGGCCATCCGCCTGGTCGACTGCCTCGCTGGCGACGGGGCGGTCAGCCTGGAGGAGAACTCCGGAATCCTGAAGCAGTACCCGCAAGTCCTCCTCAACTACCAGGTGCCGCGCCGGGTCCCCCTCGAGCGCCTGGCGGAGGTCGAAAAGGCCATCGCCCGGGCCGAGCAGGCCCTCGCCGGCGAGGGGCGGGTGGTGGTGCGCTACTCCGGCACCGAGCCGCTCGTCCGCGTCATGATCGAGGGCCCGGAGCAGGGCGCGATCGAGCGCCTGGCGAGGGAGATCGGCGCCGCGGTGCTGGAAAGCATCAAATAATCGCTAAAACTCGATCCGGAAGGTCGGCTCGTCGCGGTCCCAGCAGGCCTTCTCGGGATCGGGCTCGCTCGAGCCGCCGGAGTCCATCAGGTCCTGGCCGACGGCGTAAAGGATCCGCTTCGCTGGATCGTACTTGAGAGGCTTCCCATCGTAGGGGTCGAGCGGCACGGCGGGCAGATACTCCGGGACCAGCGCCTCGAGGGACTCTGGCAGCCGGCCGCGGGCCAGGCGGTGGCAGCGGAGGGCCAGCTCGGCCTGGAGGGCGGCCATGTAAAACTCGGCCTTGTCCTTTTCCAAGACGGAATGCCACAGGGTCGGAAGGAGGAAGCCCAGAATGATCTTGCCCACGCCGTTGTTCAAGGATTTAACGGATTTGTAGCCTTCCATGGGGCCGTACTTTTTCTCGAACTCAATTGCTTTTCTTTCCACTGCGACCTTGGAGCCGTTTTCTATCATCTGTCGCATGTCCTCGACCAGGAGGCGCTTGGTTTCCTGGGGCTTGAGGAAGGGCTTCCTGGTGACGATATAGCCGCCCAGGCCAAGATTACCCATTTGCAACTCTTGCAAATTGCCGTCCGCCGCCTGGTCCAAAGCCCCAACGAGCAGGATATACTCCACCTTCAGGTTCTCCCCATAAGCCCCGGCGCTCACCGGATACCGGCCCACTTCCTCGATCAGCGGCTTGAGATCTTCAATCACCACGCCGGTCCGGCGCAGCCACCGCCGCAGGTCTTGAACGCCGGTGGCGCGGATGGCGATGGCGACGAGGTAATTGACCAGCGGCCCCTGGGAGTTCTCGATCCGGTGGCCGAAGCGGATGAGTTTTACCGCCTCCTGGAGCGCCTCCTTCTCATTCCCCGACTCGAAGAGCAGCCTCTGGCGGCAGGAGACCAGGTAAGTCAACTGTCTCCAGGCATAGAGATAAGGCATCCGAGTG
>JACQVS010000009.1 GCA_016209605.1 Planctomycetota bacterium | reverse complement strand
AATGGACTTATGTATTCCAGATTACTGAATCCGCCCATGGAGAAGAGTTTTTTCCTTTTTGGACCCCGCGGCACTGGAAAGTCTTTTTGGGTGCGCCATCGTTTTCCCGAAGCCTGCTACTTCGATCTCCTGGAGGCGGAGCATTATCAGGAGCTACTGGCCTCGCCTCAACGGCTGGAGAAGAAAATCCCCCCCGGTTTCGAGGACTGGGTGATCATCGATGAAGTTCAAAGGATTCCCGAAATCCTCAATGAAGTGCATCGCCTCATTGAACTAAAGCGTCATCGCTTCATCCTCACCGGTTCGAGCTCCCGGAAGCTGAAGCGCAAGGGGGTCAATCTCTTGGCGGGAAGAGCGGCCACGCTTTCCCTGCATCCATTGACCGCGAAGGAACTCGGAGGCGATTTCGATCTCCGCCATTCCCTGCAATATGGGCAGCTCCCCGGTGTATATGTCGAGAAAGATCCCAAGCTCTACCTGAACAGCTACGTGAAAACTTTCCTGAGGGAGGAAGTCCAGCAAGAAAGCCTGACACGCAATCTTTCAGCCTTCAGCCGTTTTCTCGAGACAGCCAGCTTTTCCCAAGGAGCTCAACTCAATATCTCCTCCGTGGCCAGGGAATGCCATGTTGAACGAAAGGTGGTGGAAGACTACTTCACCATTCTGGAAGATTTGCTGCTGGCAACCCGGTTGCCTGTATTCACCAAGCGGGCCAAGCGCCAGGTGGTGGCTCATCCAAAGTTTTATTTTTTCGATGTCGGGATCTTCCGTATACTGCGGCCCCGCGGGCCCCTCGATTCCAGGGAGGAGCTCGAGGGAGCGGCCTTCGAATCATTGCTTTTCCAGGAGCTGCGGGCCTTGAACGATTACCTGCAATTGGACTATCGACTGCATTACTGGAGGACGGCAGGCGGTCAAGAGGTTGATTTCGTCCTCTACGGTGAGCGAGGGCTCCTGGCCTTCGAGGTCAAACGCACTTCGAGGCTGGTTGATGGGGATTTCAAATCGATAGGGATGTTTCTTGACGACTATCCCATGGCCAGGACGTTCCTCGTCCATGGCGGCGCGAAAGCCTACTGGGAAGGCAAAATTCGCGTCCTGCCGCTGGAGACCTGTCTGCTCGAACTTCCTCAAATCCTTGAAAGCGTTTCCACCCCATGAAAGCAGGATTGAAATATTTAATGAGAAATCTGTCAGGTAAAATGGAAGCTTATGAGGATCTTCGATTTCTTCAGAAAAGATCCGACTGCCGGCTGGCCGCGGTATGGGGATCAGCCGCTCCATTTTTCGCTGAACGAGACGCGCTTGAACTCCTGGCGCATCGGCCAGGACTACGAGGCGCTGGAAAGCCTTGGCCGCCCGGACAACCGGCGGCCGGTCGCCGGCGGGCGGTTCATTTACCTGCGGCTCGGTCTGATAGTGGATCTGGAGAATGAGCGCCTCGAAGGCTTCGGCTTTGTGATGGCGGATGAGGCAGGCCAGGGTTTTTCGCCTTGCCGCCTAACCCTGGAGCTGCCCGGCGGCGCGAAGCTCTCGCTGGGCCCGGAGACCAAAGCCGGTGAAATCCTTCAAGCCCTGGGCGAGCCGCAATCCCGCCAAGAGGACGAGGATGAGTGGGTGCACACCTACCCGTGGCAGCGCCACACCGCCGAGTTCGAGTACACCCCGCAAGGCCAATTGAAGCGATTGGAGGTCTACCCCGAATAGAGATCTTCACGGCATATCGGACCAATGAAAATTTATTATTCTCTTCTTCTTCGTGCCTTCGTGCCTTCGTGGTTAAAATTCCCTTCCCGAGGACGTCGTCACAATTCCGGCTTCACCGCCTCCTCCGCCTCGATCGTGAAGTAGAGGCCGGTGGGCCCGTCGCCGTTGTCGACCTTGACGAGGAGCTCGTTGCGGCCGGCCTTCAGGCGGACCCGGAAGCTGTCCTGATCGGGCGAGGCGGCGCGGTGAACGTGGTTTGCGTGCGCGAGATTGCCGTTCAACCACACCTTGACGCCATCGTCGGAGCCGAGGTGGACCTCCGCTTCCTGATCTTTAGGGGATTGCAGGGCGGCGAAGAAGTAAGTCACCGAGCGGTCGGAGCCCATCAGCTCTCGGGTAAGGTCGACGTAGCCTTCCTCGTCGGCCTTGACCTTGCGCCAGCCGACCGCGCCGTCGCGCCCCTGGTACCGGCCGTCGAGGCGGACTCCTTTTTCCGGCGGGTATTCCTCGTCCAGGCCGCGGTCCTCGGCGTTGGCGAAGGGCCCGGCCAGCATCCACTCCTTGATCTCGAGCCACCGGCCGCCGCCTTCCAGCGGCTTGAGCAGGCCCAGGAACTCCACCAGGTCGACGAGGTCGCCGGCATTCATGGAGCCCACCAGCCCCTCCGGCATGAGCGAGATGTCGCTGGGGGAGCGGCTGAGGATGTCCTGCTTCCGGAAGGGGAGCTTGCTGCCGTTGGCGTCCTTCAGGGTCACCTGCTCATCGGTCTCCCCGACGATATATCCGGTGACCAGGCCGGCCGAGCGCGTCTCGAGGATCCACGGCTTGTACTCGAAGGAAATGGCGGCGCTGGGGCTCAAGATGGCCTCATAAAGCCCCTCCTTGCCGAGCTTGACGCCGATAGCGGAAAGGTCGGGGCCGACGTCGCTCCCCTGCTTCTTGACGCGGTGGCAGCGGCCGCAGTTGCCGCGGTTCTGGTCGAAAAACACCCGCTTGCCGCGACCGGCGCTCCCCTGGCGCTTCACCAGCTCGGCCACCGGTGGGAGCGCCTCCGCCTCCCGGCTCCTCGGACGCGGGAAGAGCTTCTCCCCCAGCAACCGCACCTCCTCGTAGGCGCTCGATTGCACCAGCGTTCCGGCGAGCGACTTGAGAGCCTCGGGGATCTCGTCGTTCCTGGCCATCTGGAGGAGCAGCAGGCCGCCGGAGCGGCTCATCCCGAGGGCTCGGACCGCTTCGGCGCGGGCGTCGCTCGATCTCGATTCGAGGATCAGCCGGCGCAGCGCCTCCTGAGGCGCGCTGCCGCTCATGCGGCCCAGAGCTGCAATGGCCCGCCCGGCGAGGTCGCCGGAACGGCCGGCCAGCCGCTCGAGCAAGGCCGCATCGGCGGGGTCGTTGAAGCTGGCGAGGGCATCGACCGCGGCCTGGCGGGCTTCAAGAGCGGTCCCTTCCCTCAATGCGAGGACGGCGATCTCCGCCTTCAGACCGAGCAGCCGGCCGCTCGCCGCCAATTGCGCCCCCTCGGCCTCGAGTCCGGGGACCTTGAGCAGCGCGGCGGCGGCGGCCTCGAGCTGGCCGCGGCTGTCATCGCGCTTCCGCAGGAAGCGCCACCGCTCCTCGAGCCCCGAGGCCAGGAGCGCCGCGAGGCGCCCCTTGAGATTGGCGGGGCCTTCGCCGAGGAGCAGCTTGAGGAGCTCCCGGCCGCCCGCTTCCCCCGGGAGCTGGGGGAGGACCGCCGCGATCTCCTCGCGCTCGGCATCGGGAATCGAAGGGCTCGCCAGCCGGCGGGCGAGGAACTCGGCCGCTTCCGGAGGGTGCAGCTCCCAGAGGAGGTCCTTCACCTTCTTGTTCCACTCGCCGCCCCAGGAAGCCGACAGCGCTTGAAAGACCTGCCCCTCGCGGCCCTGGCTGGCGATGCCGATGGCTTCAAGGTAGAAGCGGTCGAAGCCATCGTATTCGCCTGCTAGCCTGGCGATCCATTTCAGCGCCGCCTCGCCGGGGAAGCCCCGAAGCTGGAGGAGCAGCTCCCGGCGCACGTGCCAGTCGCGGCTCGAGGCCAGAGGGGAGGCCAGTTCCAGGAAGCTCGATTCGAAGAAAAGCCGGGCGCAGCGCAAGGCCAGAACCTGGAAGCGGGGATCGGGAAGGGCCGCCAGGCGGGCCAGGATCTCCTTTTCCCCCAGCGCCCCCAGCAGCCAGGCGGCGCGGGCCGCGAGGATCGGATCGCCGGAATCGAGGGCGCGGCGGAGGGCAGGCAAGGCCTTCCGGCCCAGCTCCTGGATCCTCCGCGCCGCCAAGCCGCGCGAGGAAAGGGCCGGCGAGGCCAGGGCCTGGAGGAGGCCCGCGTCGCTCTGCAAGTCGAAGGGGGCCGCGTGGTAGCCGGAGCGGCCCGCCGGCGCGAGGCGATAGATACGGCCGCGGCTGGTGTCGCCCATGCCGTGGCCGCCGACGCCGGGATCGTACCAGTCGGAGACGAAGAGCGAGCCATCGGGCGCGGCGGCAACGTCCGAGGGCCGGAACCAGGCGTCGGAGCTGGCCAGGAGGACGTGCGGCCGGACGATGGCGCTGAGGTTTTCGACGGTCTGCCGCCCCGCGGGATCGAGCGGCACTTCCTCGACATGGTACGCGGCGCCGAGGGGCTTCAAGCGGAAGCACTGGACGACGCGCGGGCCGGCATCGCAGTGGATCGGCATGCCGCGGTACATCTCGGGGAGCAGATTTCCTTCGTAAACGCACAGCCCGGTCGGCGAGCCGGCGCCGGTGCGCGCCAGGATGGGGACCACGCCTGGATCCTCCATGCGCCAGTGCGACTTCTTCTCCTCCGCCCAGGACCGGCCGGTCTTCGACACGTAGCCGTAGTCGCCGCCGGGGAAAATGTGGACGAAGCGCACCCACTGGTTGCCGTCGTCGTCGTTGTCCGATTGGAAAATGTCGCCGAAGGAATTGAGGGCGCACTCGTAGTTGTTGCGGAAGTTGTGCGCCAGCGCCTCGAGGCCGCCGCCGTCCAGGCGGCAGCGGAAGACCAGGCCGCCTAAGAGGGGCTTCCCGTCCGAGGCGAGGCGGCGGCCGTCGGCGCCGGTGACCTGGGCGCCGCCGTTCCCGACCGCGCCGTAGAGCAGCCCGTCCGGTCCCAGCACCAGGCTGTGGACGCCGTGGTCGTGGTTGACGCCGCCGAAACCGGCGAGGAAGTCCTTCCTCTCGCCGGCGGTGCCGTCAGGGTTGATCCGGATCGACCAGATCCGAGGCGACTGCGAGACCAGGAGGCGGTCGCCGAGGTAACAGATGCCGATGGGGGCCTGGAAATCGGGGCTTTCGTAAAAGACGGTGGAGCGGTCGCAGCGGCCGTCGCCGTCGGCATCTTCCAGGATGACGATGCGGTCGCCGGTCCGGCGGAAGGGTGGACTGGCCTTGCCGCGGTAGTTCACTCCCTCGCAAACCCAAATCCGCCCTTGCGGATCGAGGTCGATGCAAGTGGGATTGATGACCTGAGGCTCGGCGGCGAAGAGGGCGACCTGCAGCCCCGGCGCCGCCTTCATGCTGGCCAGGGCTTGCTCCGGAGCAAGCTGGGCGGGGAGCCGGCCGAGCCAGGGGAACACCCCTAAAATGAGAGGGACGAGGCGAGAGAAGATCGATCTCATGGTCGCTCCAAAGCTGGCGGTTCCGCGGACCTGGAAAAAAATCATTTTAAAGGACGCGGCGCCGGCGATCCATACGGCGGCGGAGAATTTTTCAACCCCCTTGCAAGCGATTTGATTTTCGTATAGATTTTTCGCGTCGACTTGTGGCTGTTCATCCTTCGGAAACGGATTGAATCAAAGGAGTCCGCGCATGAACGGGTTACTGGGACCGTGCGTTGCCGAAGCGGTCGGCACGTTTTATCTCTGCTTCATCGGGGCGGGGGCGATTTGCATGAACCAGCAAATGGGCCCTCAAGGGTATGGCCTTCTGGGCATCGCCCTGGCCCACGGCGTGGCGCTGGCCATCGGAGTCTCGACCACCATGGCGATCTCGGGCGGCCAGCTCAATCCCGCCGTGTCGGTGGGGCTGTGCTTGACCAGGAAGATCCCAGCCGGCAAGATGGCCGCCTTCATCCTCAGCCAGCTCGCCGGCGCGGTGATCGCCGCCGTGCTCTTGCAGATGATCTTCCCGGAGGCGGTCTGGAAGGCGGTGGCGCTGGGAACGCCGGGGCTGGGGAAGGAGGTCCATCCGGGCACCGGGCTGGTGGTGGAGATCATCCTCACCTTCCTGCTCCTCTTCTCCGTCTTCGGCACCGCCGTCGACCCGCGAGCCCCCAAGATCGGCGGCTTCGGCATCGGCCTGACGGTGTTCATCGACATCCTCGTGGGCGGTCCGATCACCGGAGCAGCGATGAATCCGGCGCGGCACTTCGGCTCCGCCGTCGCGAGCGGCACCTATGCTGACTTCTGGATTTACTGGGCCGGCCCGATCATCGGCGGTTGTCTCGGCGCCCTGGTTTACGATCGGTTCATCCTCCCCAAGAACGACAGGAAAGGCTAAAGGAAATTACTTCACCCCCGGCGCCGCCGGCGCACGAAGCCGACGCTGGAGGCGAAGAGCCGCTCTCTGGCGGCGGGCTGGATCGAGGCGCTCTCGCTCTTCAAGTCCGCCAGGTTGGCGGCGCAGATGTCGCAGCCGGCGACGTCGAGATGGAAGGCAACGTAGTCGGCCCACTCCGGCTCGAGGGTGCCGAGGAGGGAGGCGCCGAGGGTGCTGCGCTTGAGGCAGGAGAGCAGGTTGTCCCGCCAGGCGGCCCGGATGAGCCCCGAGACCTTCTCCTCGTCCTCGAAGAAATCGAGGGCAGGGTCCATGCGCGGGTGCTGCCTCGCCAGGCGCGAGAGGCGCTCGAGGGCCGCCGCCTTGGCGCGCGTCACGGTGGGCTCGCTGGTGCCGACCAGGGCGGTGATCTCGCGGTTGGGGCGCTGGGCGAAGAAGAGCAGCTCGAGGATCTTCAGGTCGCGGAAGTTCTTCTCATCCTTCAAGCGCTGGATGGCCTCGGCGAGGATGTCGGCCAGCACTTGATGGCGCACCTCCGCCGCCTCCTCGCGCCTCGCGTAGCTCGAGGGGGTGCCGCCGGGAGCGATCGGCTCGTAGCTGGCGGCGCCTTCCCTGGACTCCTCGCCGGCCAGCGGCACCCGCTTGAGGCCGTGGGCCTCGGGGCGCTTGGCGGCGAGGTCGGCGATCTTGTGGCGGAGGATCTGGAAGAGGTAGGCTTCCAGGGAGCGCACGGCCTCGAGGCGGTCGAGGCTCTGCACCAGGCCCAGGAAGGTCTCCTGCACCGCGTCCTCGGCATCGAGGCCGGTGCCGGCGAGGCGCCGGGCGGCGTAAGCGCTCAGGCGGCCGCTGTAGCGGTCGAGGAGCTGCCGGTAGGCCGCCTCATCGCCTTTCCGGATCGAGGCGATGAGGTAGCGGTCGCCTTCCCCCTTGAGCGGCGGCTGGCCTTTCATGGCAGGATCCAGCCCCTCATCCAGAAAAATCCCAGGTAGAGGAGCGCCAGGGCGAGCAGGGAAAAAATTCGCAGCGGCCAGGCGAAGTGCCCCTTGGTGCCGGCGTTGAGGAAGGCGTAGGCGAGGAAGATGAAGATCGCCAGGCCCGCCGCCGAGGCGGCGTTGATGAGGAACTCCCGGCGCTGCTTGATCGCCTTCAGCTTCCCTTCCTGAATACCCTTCACCAGCTCGGCGCTGAGTTCCTGGAGGATCTGGGGATCCGCCTTGACCAGCACCGCGGCTCGGTAGACGGTCCCCGCCGCCAGGGGAACCGCTTCCTCGAAGCGGTCGGCGACCAGCCTGGACTCGAAGCGGGCGTGCAGCGTCTGGCGCACCAGCACCTCCGCGTCCTTGAAGGCGAAATCGATCGAACCCCGCCGGCCCGACAGCTCCCAGAGCAGCAAGGCGGCGAGCTGTCCGAGGGCGGAGCGGTCGGCCGCGAGGCGCGCCGTTTCCAGGGCCGGCTCGAGGTCGCGCGAGTAGCCGGCCAGCCGCCAGCCGGGCCCGGGCTTCCAGGCGATGAGGGAAAGGCCCTGGCCTTCCACCGCCCAGGCGGTGGAGCCGGCGGCGTCAAGGACCCAGGGCTTCGCGGCCTCCTTGGGGGCGACCGCATCGAGTTTTTTCCAGGCCGCCAGGTCATCGCTCAGATGGACGGGATAGGGCGAGGAAGGCGGCGGGACCGGCGCTTGGGAATGGGGGGCCCGGGAAACGGTGGCCGGGCCGGACCGATGCTTATCGACGCGGGATAGGGTCATAAAGAAAAAAAGCAGGAGGGGGATGGCGAACACCATGGCGAGGAAGGTCAGAACCAAAGCCCTCGATCCACCCGAAGAGTTTCGAAAAAGCCTCCGGAGGCCGAAAAACAGCCCGAGAACTAAGGCGATCAGCAGCGCTACCCCAATCAGGCCATTCCAAGTGTAAACAACCACTTCTTGATGCATGTCAGTTCATCTGCTTTCCCGGCCAGGCCAGGCACATGACGGTGAAGATGCCGAAGATGAGGAGCGCCATCAGCTCATCGGCCGCCAGGCCGCCGCTGAAGGAAAACGGCAAGAAGCCCTTGGGATCCTTCTGGAGCCGCAGCGGCACTTCGATGGCGAAGTAGCCGAGGAAGATGCCGGCGATGGCCCAGCCGACGGCGCCGCGCAGGACGTGCGCCGCGCCGCCCGGCTGCCGCGCGATCAGCAGGCAGAAGACGCCGGGGATGAAAAGCATCAAGGCCACCATCAGGTGCCCGCGGTGCTGGTTCCAGCGGGAGAAGTCGGGGGCAGGATTGAAGCCCAGATCGAGGAGGATGGGGTCCCCCGCCGCCGAGGCCAGGACGCTGCCGCCGTAGGCGGAGAGGAGGGCCAGGAGGACCAGGAAGGCTCCCAGGACCGACCAGCGGCGGCTGGCGCGCTGTCGCAGGCGGACCGGGTTGTCCTCGGAGAACCGCCAGCCGGGGTTCGATACCGCCAGCGCCGCCGCCCGCTCGTGCCGCCTCTTCACGGCGAGGGCGATCATCAAGAAGATGAAGCCGAAGGTGATCATGTTCATGGAGAGGTTGAGAGAAACGGTCGGCATCGGGCCGCCGCTTGAGAGCATCTTCACCAGGATCATGGCGCCGCCGGAGATGAGCCCGGCCGCGGTCAGGTTCAGGAAGATGCGCGTGCCGCGGTATTTTTTCGGGGCGGGGGGGAGCGCGGAGAGGGGGCGCGCCGGGATGGCCGCCGGCGCCTTCTCCTTCGGCATGCTGATCCAAAGGATAGGATAGGCCAGGATGCCGATGCCGGTGAAGAAAGCGATGATGACGAAGAGCACGCGCACCCACACCGGATCCATGCCGTAGCGGTTGGCGATGCCGGCGCACACGCCGGCGATCAAGCGGCCGCCGCGCGGCCGCTCCAGGCGGGGGAGGGAGGCCGCCAGGGCCGCCGGCGCGCCCGCCGGGGCGAGGATGGGCGGCGCGGCTTGAAAAGCAGTCGGCGCTCCCGCCGGAGCGCTCATCTCCGTCCCGCGAGCCGGTTGAAGGCCCGGCCCGGGCGCGGCGCCGGGAGGATCGACCGCCAGCGCCGGCTTGGGCTCTTGAGCCTCCTTCCCCTTTTTCTTCTTCGGCTCGAAAGGCGAGGCGGCGTTGATGGCAAGCGACATGGTGGCGAAGATGCCGGCGAGCAGAATCCAGCTGGTTTTCAACAGGGGAGTGATGTTGATGGCGGTGATGATGAACCCGAAGAGTCCGGCGGTGAAAGCCTGTCCCAGTGAGATCTTCTCCTCGCGCCTCGTCCGGGTGCGTTCACGCCAGTCGATGACCGCGAGCCCGAGGAGGAGCGGGAGGATGGCGCTCTTCATGGCCGGCTGGCTGCCGGCGATGAGGACCATGAGCGGCCCGCTCGCGAGCAGCGTGAAGAAGCGCCGGCTGAACCAGCTCTCATCGAGCTGGAATCGCGGCCCCGCCCAGTGCTCGACCAGCACCGGCCCGAGCGAGCCGGCGGCGATGAGGCCGAAGCAGCTCGCGATCCAGGCGAAGCTTTCGTTGCGCGGAAAGATGCCCAGGGCAAATGCCGCCATGCCGGCGACGCCCAGGCCGAGAACCAAGCGCAGGTTGAGGTCCTGGCCGAAAAAGGGGCCGAGCGCTGGGGCGGCTTTCGGGGCGGCAGCGGGGGCCGCGGGCTGCGGAGCTGGAGCCGGAGCAGCGGCCGGCGCCGCCGGCATCGCCTTGGCCACCGCTGGCCGCGGGCCCGGCAGCGCCACCGTGGGAGAGGCCTCGAGGGGAGTGGGCGGCTGGAGAAGAGGCGCCGTAGCCTCTCCGGACAGCGGCGGAGGCGCTTCCGGGGGCACCGGAGCCCGGCCGATGAAGCTAGCCGGGTTGAGGAGCGCCACCGGGTCGGCGATCTCCCGGTGGCGGAAGAGGTCGGCGACCAGGTCGTTGGCGTCGCCGTAGCGGTCGCCGGGGCTCTTGGCCAGGGCCTTCTTCACCACCGGCTGGAGGAGCGGGTCGAGGCCCGAGACGTCGGGCTCGAGGGTGAGATGCTTCATGAGGATCTCGCCCATGCTGTCGCCGTTGAAGGGGACGTTGCCGGTCAGGAGTTCGTAGAAAATGATTCCCAGCGAGTAGATGTCGATGCCGCGGTGGTAGTTCCCCGAGCCGATCTCCGGGGCCATGTAGTGCACGGTGCCGACGCTGATGGTCTGGCCGCTCTGGCGCGAGACGCTGATGTACTTCGAGAGGCCGTAGTCGCCGATCTTAACGTAGCCATCCTCGTAAAAGATGTTCTCGGGCTTCAAGTCGCGGTGGACGATGCCGCGCTCGTGGAGGTAGCTCAAGCCCTTGGCGAGCTCGCGCAGCAAATAAGCGGCCTTGTTCGTCCCCAAACCGTGCGGCTGGTCCTTGAGCAGATCCCGCAGCGACGGGCCGGCGACGTATTCCATGATGACGAAGGGGAGGCCGTCGGCGTTGCGCTTGACGTCGAAGATGGTGATGAGGTGCGGGCTCTTCAAGTTCATGCAGTGCCGCACGCCGCGCAGCTCGATGTCATGGTTCTGGTGGATGACCTTCAAGGCCACCTCGCGGCCGCTGTCGCTCTGGGCGTAGTAGACCTCGCCGAAGCCGCCGCGGCCGATGCCGCGCAGGATCATGTAGCCTTCGAGAGGCTTGTCTCCATGACGGTATTGAAAGACCACGTCAATTCTCCCCCCCTTGGGTCGCGGTGATGGTGAACGTCAAGTCGCCGATCTGGATGTGGGCGCCGGGCTCCACGGGCGCCTCCAGGCCCGCCGGTTTGCCGTCGATGAGGATCTCCTCCCTGGCGCGGCAGACCAGCTCTCCCTTCCGCAAGCTCAAGACCACCGGCTCGCCCTTCTTGGGCCCTGGAATGTGGCACGCGCCGTGGTTGCCCACGAGCAGGTTCTCGTTCATGAGGACGATGTCGCGGACGTCCCCCTCCATCCGCTGCCCTTTGTGCAAGGTGAGGACGGCGGAGGCGGCCAGGGCCGTGGGCAGATGGAACGTCAGGCGGCAGTGCGGCCCCAGCTCGACCACGTCGCCATCGGCGAGCAGCTTGCGGGCCGCCGGCTGGCCGTTGACGGCGACCGGTCCCTGGGCCGCGACGATGAAATAGTCGTCATCGAGCCGCAGGATCTCGGCGTGGTATCCGGCGAGGTCGGAGGCCATGGCGACATCGGGGCGGGCCGAGGCTCCCAGGCGCCCGAGCGACACCCGGTCTGTCGTGAACACCAGGAAACTTCCGACCCCGTCCAGCCAGAGCAGGAAGTGGTCGGGGCGGAAGGCTCCCGGCGGCCGCGCGTCGAGCTGAAGGCGCGGCGGGGGCGCGGCCGCGGTTTCGCCCAGGTCCGCGCCGGCCGGAGCGTCTCGACCGGTGGTCCGGCTGGGGCTCGATGGGAAGCTGAACGCCCCGAGGGGGCAGGTTTGCAGGAGGCGGTGGTTTTCGAGGAGCCTCGTGACCGCCGCCAGGCCTTCCTCGACCCAGCCCGCCTGGGGGAGGATCTTCCGCAGCCGGCCCAGGGCGGCGCCGGCCGCCTCGAAGCGGTTCGAGCGGAAGGCCAGCGCCGCTTCCCGCGAGACCGCCAGGGCTTCTTCCAGCCGGCGCGCCTCGAGGCTCTCCCTCAAGGCCGGCGGCAGGCTGCCGTGGAGCTGGAAGGCCGCCTTGAGATCGCCGTTCAGGAGAAATTTTTCCATGGCTGAAACCGCCGCTTTCTTGAGCCGAGACAAGAGGTCGACCAGGTCATTCTGCCGGCTCGAGAGGCGCGAGGCCTCTTCCGCCGCCACGAGCGCCTCGATGATCTCCTCGCGCTGCAAGTGGGCCTCGGCGCGGGCTTGCGCTTCCTGGCCCTTGCGCTCGCGCTGCTCCGCCTGGCGGAGGAGCCGGCCGGCGCCGGCCGCGTCCGCCGGCACCTCGTGCAGAATCTCCTTGCCGGTCCGCAGGCTGCCGTTCTGGATGTGGGCCTGGGCGGAATCCACCAGCGCCTGGTTGCGGCGCCGGGCCGCTTCCGCGGCGGCGAGGGCCTCCTGGATCTTGCTGCGGAGCTGCACGGCCTCGGCCCTCGGCCCGCCGGCCACCACGGCGCGCTCGGCGTCGAGCAGCGCCTCCTTCAGGCGCTCCGCCGCGAGGTGCTGGGCGGCCCTTTCGAGGAAGGGCCCCACCAGCCGCTCGAGCAGGATCTGCCCCTCGCGATGCTCGCGGACCTCCTTTTCCATGGCGATGGCCAGGGCCTCGTCGATCCGCCCATCGCGCAAGGCGTTTTTCGCCTGCTTGATCTTGATTTGCCGTTTGAGGTCGAACATGACGGTGAACGCCGAGCTGGCTTGAATAGAATCCCATTATTTTACTGGAAAGTCAGCCGGTCGGGAAGAATTCCCGGCCGATCAATACTCCCGGGCCGAGGGGAACGGGATGGTGACCTTGGCGGCGGGAGCCGCGGCAGCCGGCGCCGGGGCAACCTTCCTGGCGAAGTAGGCGTCGACCCGCTCGACAATGGTTTCCTCGTTGACCGTCTCGACGGGAATGGCCTCGATGAACCTGGCCTCGCGGGCCAGGACGCGCTGGGCCACCTCCAGGCGCTTCTTCAGCTCGCCGATGAGGCGCTGGGTCTGAGCCAGCTTGCTGTCGTCGAGGCGGAACTCGCTGCCGGAGGCCTGGGCCTGCATCAGCCGGAACTGGCCTTCCAGGGCTTCGATCTGGGACGCCAGCTCGATCCTGGCGATGCGGGTCTTGTCGAGCTTTTGAACGGCGGCCTCGAGCGATTTGCGGCGGTTGCGCAGCAGGTCCTCCTTGCCGGCAAGGAGCATTTCGGCGGTGCGCAGATGCTCGAAGCGCCGCGCCAGCTCCTCGACCAGCTCGCCGCGCTGGTACTCGCGGCCGCCGATGCGGTAGGAGGCGAGCTGCTCGCCCAGGGTGTGGCGAAGGGTCTGGAGCTTTCCCTTCTCCTCGACGATGGACTGCCGCTGGGAGTTGATCTCCTTCTCCAGGTTCGCCACCTCGACCTCCTCGGCGGCCACCAGGCGCAGGTTGGCCCGCATCTCGGGGATGAGGTCCTCGAGGAGGTCTCTCGCCCGCTGGATTTCAAACTCGACGGGGATGGAGTCCTTGACGGCCGCGCCTAGCAGCCGGCCGGAGCTTTTCAGGTAGCTCGAAGCCCCCGTCCACGAGCTGGCGAAGTAAAGGCCCGCCAGCGCCAGGCCGCCCGCGAACACCCCTAAAACGATACGCCGGATCCATTTGAACATGGCACATTCCTTTCGGTCAAAGGCCGCCCGCCAGGGCCCGGGGCCAGATCCGGGCGCAACCGCTCGCGGGCTCTGAAAGGGATGTCCGGCGGGATTTCGGGGAATTTCACAAAAAATTTGTCGGTGCGACTAATTTTTATTTAGATTTTGACCTGCGGGGGGGCCCGCACGCCCGAGTCCTCGATTTCGAAGTACTCGGCCTTGGCGAAGCTGAAGAGCGAGGCGATGAGATTGGAGGGGAAGACCTCGACGCGGTTGTTGAGGTCGCGGGCGTTGCCGTTGTAGAAGCGTCGTGCCGCCTGGATGCGGTCCTCGGTGTTGGCCAGCTCCGCCTGAAGCTGGAGGAAGTTCTGGTTGGCCTTGAGGTCGGGGTATCGCTCCGATACGGCGAAGAAGCCGCGGATCGAGCCGATGAGGACGTTCTCGTCCTTGGCTTGCGAAGCCGGCGACCCCGTCGAGGCGACGGCGCGGTTGCGGGCCTCCACCAGGCGCACCAGGGTTTCCTGCTCGTGCCTGGCGTAACCCTTGACGGTCTCCACCAGGTTGGGGATGAGGTCGTAGCGCCGCTTGAGCTCGGTGTCGATCGCCGCCCACGACTCCCCGCAGTAGTTTCTGAGGCGCGTCAGGGCGTTGTAGTTGGCGATCACCCAGACGAGCAAAAAGACCAGAAGGATGATGGGGATGAAAAGGATCGGCTCCATGACTTCAGGAGGCTCCCTGCTGCTGCTTGACGACATACTCCGGCAGGCGGTCCTGGATCCCTTTCAGCAGCTCCAGGGCCGACTCGAACTCCCCGATCGAAAAGGTCGAGCCCCGGTAAGCGATCATGTAGCTGCGGGAAAACTCGATGGTGTAGTGAGGCATGGAGAGCAGGAACTCCATGGTGCGCTGGTGAATCACGTCGTAGGCCCAGCGCTTGTCGGCCGCCTTGACGTAAAACTTGCGGCTGAACTCCGCCGATTCGAAGTCGATGTCATCGAAGCCGAAAAACTCGGTGATCTTGTCGAAGAATCCTTCGGGGCGGATGAAGAGCGGCTTGAGCGGCACGCGGCTCTGCAGGATTGTCGCGGAAAAGTTGTGGTGGTGAGTTTGCCGCCTGCCCTTGGAGTCGGTGGAGGTGGTCTCGTAGTGGTAGTCGAAGGCGAGCAAGGGAATGCCGGCCAGGCTCCCCTCGGTGAGGTTGTGAGAGTAGCGGTCGGATCCTTGCCGCAGGCATTCAAAACCGGGGAAGCGCTCGTCGAAGCCGTAGTCGGAGGAGGAGGAGAACCGCCAGCCCTTGGAGACGGCCCAGGCGCTCAGCTCTTTTCTCCGCTTGGCGGAGCCGAGGATGCCGAAGATGATGAGCGCCACCACCAGCGCCAAGAAGGCGAAGAACACGAATTCCATGATTGGTGGGTTACTATACTACGCGCCCAGCACTTGCTCAATGGTCTCGTAAAGCTCGGCGGCTTTGAGGGGCTTCGCGATGTAGCCGTCCATGCCGGCTTCCAGGCATTGCTCCCGGTCCCCCTTCATGGCATGGGCGGTGAGGGCGATGATGGGAGTGTGGCTTCCAGCGGCGAGCTCCTTCTGGCGGATCGCCTTGGTGGCCTCGATCCCATCCATGACCGGCATCTGCACGTCCATCAAAACGAGGTCGAAGGGCTCGCGACCGAGCGCTTCCAGGGCCTTTTGCCCATTGTCGACGATGACGACGGCATGGCCGCGTTTTTCGAGCAAGCGGTTCGCCAAGGTCTGGTTGACCTTGTTGTCCTCGGCCAGAAGGATGCGCCAGGATTGGTTGGAGCGCTGGGCCGGTTTCGAGATGGCGCTGCTCCGAGGAAGCGTCTGGCCGCCAGGAGCCGCGCCCCCGGATTCCGGCTGCCGGTTCAAAGGGATGCTGAAGTGAAAGTTGCTCCCTTTGTTCTCTTCGCTCTTGAAAGCGATATTCCCTCCCATCAGGCTCACCAGGCGCGAAGAAATGGCCAGACCCAGTCCGGTGCCTCCGTACCGGCGGCTCATGGAGCCATCGCCTTGAGTGAAGGACTGGAAAAGAATCGCTTGCTTCTCCTTCGAGATGCCGATCCCGGTGTCCACGACCTCCACCCTGAGGAAGGGCTTTTCTCTTTTGCTCGCATCCAGATTGACGTAGATCCGGACCTCCCCTTCCTCGGTGAATTTGATGGCGTTGCCGACCAGGTTGATCATGACCTGTCGCAGGCGGAACGGATCTCCCATCAAGGCATTGGGGATTTCTTTGGAAACATGGCTGACCAGCTCAATGCCCTTCTTCTGGGCCGTCACGGCCAGCATTTTGGTGGCGCCGTCGATCAGGTCGCTCAAGGTGTAAGGAACGTTTTCAAGCTGCAGCTTGCCGGCCTCGATCTTGGAGAAGTCCAGAATGTCGTTCAGGAGCGCCAGCAAGGCGTCGCCCGACGAGTGGATGATCTTGACATACTCCATTTGCTCCGGGGTCAGGCCGGTCTCTTGCAGCAGCTCGGCCATGCCGATGACGCCGTTCAAGGGAGTGCGGATCTCGTGGCTCATGTTGGCCAGGAACTCCGACTTGAGGCGGGACGCTGAAAGCGCGTCTTCCCGCGCCTTCACCAGCTCCTCCTCCGTCTGCTTGTGGACCGTGATGTCGGTGACGAATCCTTCGAGCGCCACCATCTCGCCGCTCGAGGAACGGACCGCTCTGCCCTGCTCCCAGACCCATTTAACTTCCCTGGATGCGGTGAGGATCCGGTAAATGAGCTGGAAGGGCTGGTCGTTCTCGAGCGCCGCTTGAATCTCATGCCAGACTTGATCGCGGTCCTCCGGGTGGATCAGCTGCCGGCTTGAAACTCTGGCAGGATCGAAGAAGTCCTCCGGAGAGTACCCCGTCAGCCGCAGGCAGCCCTCGCTGATGAACTCCACCGTCCCGCCGGCGTCGGGCTTGCGGCGGTACGCGTACCCTGGCAAATTGCTGATCAAGGTGGAGAGCTGGCGCTGGCTTTCTCTCAGGGCGAACTCGATGGACTGGCGCTCCTGGTTGTTGCGGTAGGCTTCGATGAGGTTTCCGCAGGTGGCCAGGATAGGCTGGAGGATCTCGACCAGCTTCTCATGGTAGCCGCCCGGCCGGTTGGCCAGGCCGATCATGGCGACCAGGCTCTCATGATAAAAGAGCGGCAGCCCCAGGAAGGCCTTGAGGGGCGGATGGCCCGGCGGGAGGCCGCAGCGGCGGGGGTCGCTGGCCGGATCGTTGGAGATCACCGGCCGGGCGGTGGTCAAGACGGCCCCGAAAAGCGACTTCAAGTTATAGAAATTCATGCCGGTGGCGAGGTTTTGCTCGTAGAGGGCGCGGGTCTCGTCGTTCCAGGCGAGGTTGGAAAGGGCGTGGGTCTTGAGGTAAGGAATTCCACCCTCGGTGTAAAGGACTTCGCCGATGAACCCGAACTCGCTCCTCGTCAGCTCGATGAGTTTGCCTAACAGTTCTTCGAAGACGGCACGCGAGTTGGTATCGTCGATGAATTTGGATTGGGCCTTTTGAATGGCGTCGAGGAGGCGTGCATGGAACTGCGCGTCCATTTCGGCTTCCTTTTGCCTGGTGATGTCGACGATCACGCCGCAGAGCTTGGCGACCTGGCCGTTCTCGACCAGAACCCGGACCAGGTCCTTCACCCAGATGGTCCTGCCGTCGGCGGCGATCATCCGGTACTCGAATTCATGGTCTTTCTTTTGAACCGTCGACTGCACGCAGAAGTCGACGGCCCAGTCGCGGTCCTCGGGGTGGATGTGATCCCTCCAGAACGCCGGGTCCTCGGTCCAGGCTTCGGCCGGATAGCCCAGGATCCGCTCGGCTTGATGGCTCACGAAGGTGACCCGGTAAGTTGCCGGATCGGCCTCCCAGAGGATGCTGTCAATCAAGTGGACCAGGGATTCAAAATAGTGGTCTGGTTTCGCCAAAATCTCACGCTCTGCCATGAATCGGGATTTCCCCCTTTACAGGAACTTGAGGGATTCCTGCGACTCCAGATCCAGATATCGGCAGAGGGAGTTATGAAAACTAAGGGGCCTGAGATTCCTGGAACCAGGCGTAATGGCTCTGATGCTCGGCCAGAATGGCCGCTTGTCCCTCCTGGACCACGGCTTCGAAGAGGCCGCGGGCGTCGGTGCGCCCCTCGCCGGCGAGGCGCTGGCCGGCGGCGATCTTGACGTAAGCGCCCTCGACGGGCCTGCGTTTACCGGCCGCTTCCGGCGCGCCCGCCGTGTAGACGTAGGCGCGCACCTTATCGCCGGCGCGCTGGACCTCGAGCTCGAGGTCGCTGCGAATGAGCACGGTGGCGATCTCCTGGTCGCCGGCCTTGCCGGTGATCCAGTAAACCCCCTTGTCCTGGAGCGGCAGCTCCAGCTCGAGGCGTCGTCGTCGGTTGGAGCCGCCGCCGGGCAGGGCGGTTTCCCAGCTTTTCACGGGATCGATGCCGGCGAGGTCGATGGCGCTCAGATCGCCCAGGCTCTTCCGCGTCGCGAAGAGCATCGGCAAGTCGACGCGGTAAGCTTTGAAGGCCGCCTTTTCAAGGTTCTGGTAATGGACTTCCAGAATCGGCTGCCGCGAGAGCGGCGAGCGCAGCACCGCCGGGGCCTCGAGCACAACCGCTGTGAAGTAGGCGATGGTCTCGGCGGCGTCCGGAAAGCGGCCGGCGATGCGCTGGTATGCCGGGATGGCCTCCTCCAACCGGCCCTGCACGTGATAGGTCTTGGCGAGGAGGTAAAGGGCCTGGTCGGCGTACTCCGAGCGCCGGAACTGGCCGTTCGATTGCAAGTACTCCCTCTGGTCGAGGCGCTGGGCCCCCTCGATCACTTGCGGGTAGTTGCCGAGGCGGAAGCTGGCCTCGAGGCCGAGGTAAATGGCATCATCGAGGAGCGGCGACTTCTCGTAGCGCCGCTCGAAGCGCTCCGCTTCGGCGGCCGCGCTCAGGTCTCCGCCCAGGCTCTCGAGCGCCTTGAGGACGAGGAGCGAGGCTTCGGGGGCGTAAGGGCTTTTCGGGAAGTGCCCGACGAAGCCCTTCAAGCTGTCGACCGCCTCCCGGAACATCACCCGCTCTTTGGAGGCCTTGCCGCGCGGGCCCTCTTCCTTGATGGAGAGGGTGGCGTAGCGCTGCGAGAGCTGGTAAGCGGCGGCGATGGTCTGGGAGGTGTCGGGGTAGGCGAGGAGGATGCCGAAGCCCAGGGTTTGCGCGCGCAGGTGCTGGCCGAGGCCGAAGATGGTCTCCGCCACCTGGCGCTCCTTCCCGTACTCGCGTTCGACCAGCTCCCTCCAGACCATCCAGGCGCGCTCGTCTTCACGGCTCGAGGCGTAAGCGGCGCCGATGCGGATGAGGTCCACGGCGGCTGTGAGCAGGTTGGGGTTGCGCCGGCGCAGCTCCTCGTAGCCGCGGATGGCCCGGCTCGACTCCCCCAGCTCGAGATCGATGGCCACGAGCCGGACCAGCACCAGGTCATGGTAGGGATCGAGGAGCGAGGCGCCGATGCCGGCGGCTCCGCCGGCGCTCGGATGCTGCAGGATCTCGAGGTAAAGCGGCCGCGCCTCGGGGCGCTTGCCGTCGCGGAAGAGCCGCTCGGCGCGGTAGAGCTTTTGATCGAGGGTGAGCTCGGCGGGGAGTTCGACGGGGGCCTCCGGCGCGAACTTTTCCGGCTTCAAGACCTCCAGGCGGTGGTCGGAGGAGAGCCCGGCGATCTCCGGCTGGTACATCGGGCCGGCGAGGGCCGGCAGGGCGCGGTAGGCGCCGGGGAAGACGGCGCGCGCGAGGTAAGAGAACTCATGCGTCCCCTTGGGAAGCCGCGAGCGGAAAAAGACCACCTTGTCGTCGCGCACCTCCTTGCGGTCGAAGGTCCCGGTGAAGCGCTCGTCCGAGTCGTTCACCACCTCGCAGCCGGCGGGGAGCGGGTCCTCGATGAGGACGTAACTGAGGTCGTCGCGCGCCGTCACCAGGAGCTGGACGCGCATCTTCTCGCCGCTCGGCAGGCGCTCGACGGTCCTTTGAGGCGGCGCCGGGCGCTGTTTGGGGTCGAGGATGCGGTAGCCGGGCGGGGGCGGATCCTTGGCCAGGAGCCAGGCGGCTTCCTGACCGGCGATGGCCGTGGGCGGGGCATCGCTGGGGATGCCGTCGGCCTCGGGCCCGGGTGGGGGGGGGATCTCTTCCTGGGGAATTTCCGGGCGCTCCGGCGGGCTGGCGCGGTAGTCGCGGGCGATCTTGACCAGGTTTCCCTCGGGGATGAGGCGCTCGGCCGGCGTCACGTACTCGTAGGCGATGAGGTAGCTCAGCTCGCCGCGGCCGCTCTTCGCTAGCGCCAGGCGGTTCTCGCCGCGGCGGAGCTTCTCCCTCGGCACGGCGAAGCGCGGCGCCTCGTCCCCCTTGCGGGCCGGGCTGATCCGCAGCGTCGACAACACCTCGCCGTTCAGGTCGACCGAGATCTCCGCCTCCACCGCCTCGCGGCTCTTCAGGGAGGCGTGGCCGGAGAGGGCGCTCACGGCGAGGGCCGTCGCCGGCGTCGTTCCCCAGTGGATGCCGGCGCGCGCCGAAAGGAGCCCGGCGGCGAGGCGCTCGTTGAGCGCCCCTTCAGGCTCGAGCGCATCGAGGGCGAGGAGCGCCCAGGCGGTGGCCTCGGCCGCCTCGGGGGAGCGCAGATCCTCGGGGATCTCGGGGATGATCATCGGAAGTTCGGCCGGTGGCTTCGCCTTGCCGTCCTTCTCGGCTTTATCGCCGCCCGGGATGAGAAGCTCCTTGACGCGGCCTTTCAAGACCCTCGCGAGGTCGATCGCCATGCCGTCGTAATCCTGGGCCTTCAAGGCGAGGGCGGTGCGCCCGAGGGCGCGGGCGCGCAGGCCATCGCGGCCGCGGTGGAGCCGATTGAGGGCTTCGGCGGGAGCCTTTTTCGAGAAGCTCAGAGCGTAGAGGATCAGGGACAGCCGCTCGGGATCGGCCTCCCTCTGGGCTAACTGCAGGGTGCGCTGGCGCGCCTTCTCCAGGCGGTCCGCCTGCACGCGAAAGCCGGCGAGCCGGGCGCGCTCGAGGCCGAAGAGGGCGTAAGCGGTCATCCACGGGTCGGAGGCGTCGGCGGCCTTGCCTGCGCCCGAGCTCGACCACCAGCCCCAGCCTCCGCTCGGCCGCTGGTAGTTGAGGAGCTTGGCGATCCTCTTGGGGATCTGGTCGCGGGCCAGGTTGCGCAGGTCCTGGTCCGGCGTTCCCAGGCGGTCGAGGGCCTCGTTCAAGGAGAGGAGGCCGAGGAGCCCGCTCACCGTCTGCTCGGTGCAGCCGTAGGGGAACCAGCGCAGGTAGAGCACCGCGTCGCGGAGCGCCTTGTCGAAGCGCGGATGGACCTCCAGCCAGACCGCCTCCGAGCCGGGTATGGTCTCCGCGGCGACGCTGAAGGTGAAGAGCGTCCGGTCGCGCAGGAGGCCGCTCGAGCCGCCGCGGTTCCGCTTGCCGAAGGGGATGACCGGGATCTCCTGGTCGACGGCATCGGAGACTTTTTCGGAAAGCGCCTTCACGGTGAGGAGCGCCTCGAGGGGGTAGCGGCCCCCCTCTTGAACCGGCGCCAGGTCCCACTCCGGGCCGGCGATCTCGCCGGCGCCGATGCGCACGGTCGAGCCGGTGAGGCCCTCGGCGCGCAGCCCCTTCCCCTCCATCTCCAGCCTGGCGGTGACCGCCTCGGGGAGGTAGTTGTGGACCGGGGTGACGATCGAGGAGCGGTCGAGGTGGGTGAGGAAGCGCGGCGCCTGGACGCGCACCAGGAGGTCCTGGCGCGACGCCAGGGAGCCCTCGCCATCGCCGACGAGCGAGCCGCGGGTCGCGCCGACGGCGGCGGCGCGCCAGCGCGTCAGGTTGTCGGGGACGGTGAAGCTCACGCGGGCCCGGCCGTCCTTCCCGGTGCGCACCGCCGGGCTCCAGAAGGCGGTGTCGGCGAAGTGGCGGCGCAAGCGCGGCGCGGCGAAGGCGGCCCGGCCGGCGCCGTAACTTGTCGCCAGACTACTAATGCCGAGAAGGTCTTCTCCGAATGGAGCCGCGGCGGCAGGCGGTCTGGGCGCCGGCGAGGCCGCCGCCTTGTCCATTTCCTGGTCTTCCTTGGCCTCGGCGGCGACTCCCAAGGCGGCCGGTTCCCCATCCTTGGCTTTTTCAGCCGGCGCCTTCCGGGCCCCCAGGCGAATTTTCAGGGCTTTTTCCCCCGCGGCCCCCCCGTCGGCTTTCTTGAAGGCCGCCTCAGGTTTCCCGGCCTCGGCGGTTTTCATCTCGGGATAATTCTCGCGGAGCTCCTCCGCGATCACCTCCTCCGACTTGCGCGAGGTCACCCCTTGATAAACGAAGCTGTAGGAGGATCCTGTCGCCACCGCGAGCTCACGGCGCTGGTCGTAAAAGAACGGCTTCACCGCCTCGGTGCGGTCGGGCTCGAGCTGGAGGATGCCGGCGTCGATCACCGCCAGCGAGAGCTCCGCCTCGACCTCGCGGCCCCCTTGATCGGTGGCGTGGATGAGAATACTGCCCTCGTCGCCCGGCCGGTACGCCTCCTTCTCCGCCTCGACCGCGACGTTCAGGTACTGGAGGACGAGGATCTCATCGCTTGCCGTGTAAAGCTTGCTTCCAAGGGGCTTGCCGTCCTTCACTTGCGGCCCGGAAGGGATGGCGATGGCGGCGGTGACGTTGGGGGAGTGGCGGTCATCGAGCGCCGCCGCAAGCTCCGAGCAGGTTCGCTCGAGCTTGAGGACGCGGTAGTCGATCACTTTCTCCCCTTCAAAGGTGAGCAGGGCGTGGCGGCCGGTGACCGGGGAGCTGAGGAAGAAGCGCGCCTCCTCGCCCTGGCGGTAGACCGCCTTTTCGGCGAGGAGATGCGCCTCCCTGGCGAGGTCGGGCTCGTCGCCCGCGACGCGGACGATGGCGCCGCCCTCGCAGGCCGTGCCGGCGCGGTCCCGGGTCGAGAAGAGGACGCGGTACTCGCCGGGCTCCGCCGGCCGGAACTCGACCTCCCCCTTCCCGCCCTTGGTGGCGAGCGGCTGGCGCTTCACCTCGCGGTCGAACCAGGCCCCCGGCTTGCCGGGTGCCGGCACCCGCTTCGCCAGCACTGCATCGCCCGAGACGTCGGCCGGCTGCGAGGCGGCGTCGACCGTCTGGAAGGTCACCGTCACCTTGTCCCCCGGCCGGTAGACCTTCTTCTCGGCGCGCGCCACCACGTAGATCTCCTGGCGCGTCACCAGCACGTCCTCCATGCCGTTCACGGTGAGGCGCGAGAGGTCGGTCGCTTGCATGGCGATGCGGAAGGTGTGGTCCTTGCCGTCGGCCGCCGGGCGGTATTCGAAGGGGAGGCGCCCCTCGGCGTCGGCGACCCCTTCCCCCTGGGCGACGAAGCGCAGGCCGGCGGTCTCCTTCTTTTCCTTATCCTTCGCCTGGAAGAACCAGCGGAAGGCGTCGAAGCGGCTCTCGTCGAAGGCGTAGGGGCCGTCGAAGACCTGCCACTGGACCTTGGCCTGCGGCACCGGTTTGCCGAAGAGGTAGGCGCATTCGATGCCGCCGCGGATGGCCTCGCCGGGGAGATAGGCGCGCCGCTCGGTTTTCAAGCCCACCGAGAACTCCGGCTTGCGGTACTCCTCGACCTTGAACTTCCCCTCGAAGCTCTGCTCGGCGTAGCCGACCAGCACCTGGTAGTCGCCGAGGGGGGGATCGTCGTCGAGCCCCACCTCGCCGGAGACGGCGCCGAACTCGTTGGCCTTCAGCTCCTCTTCAAAGAGGATGACGCCCAGCGGATTGACCACCGACACCTTGGCCTTCTCCCCCTCGCTCGACTGATAGCGCCCGTCGACCACCTGGCGCAGCATGGCGCGGAAACGGACGGTCTGGCCGGGGCGATAGAGCGGCCGGTCGCAGGTGACGTGGGCCTTGGGAGTGTAACCGTAGGCCACCTCGCGGGCGGCGCGGGCCTCGCTCGAGGCGTAATGCACTCCTTTTTCCGCCGGCGCGAGTGCGAGGACGCGAACGTCCGTGCGGGGGCTCTCGTGGGGGACCTTGAGGGCGCCGTCAGGGCCCGTCTTCCCCTCGAAGAAGACCTTCTCGCCGTCGGCGAGGAGCACCTGGACTCCGGCCCAGGGCTCGCCGCTCCGCTCGTTGAAGGCCCAAACGAAGGTCTCCTTGGGCGCGGCCTTGGTGACCAGGCCGAGGTCGGAGCGCAGGACCAGCGTCACCGCCTGGAGCGCCTCCTCCTCGGCGGTGAGGATGGCGGCGCCGAAGCTCCCCGGCGCCGCCGTTCCATCGTCGAGCGGCAGCGCCGGCTCCGACTCGAAGAGCTTGTACGGCCGGTAGCCGCGCGGCTCCTTCTCGCCGACGGCGTATTCCCAGCTTCTGGTCGGCTCGACGATGGCCACCGCGACGTTCTCCGCGCCGGCAAGCGTCTTCTTCTTGCGGAAGTACTCCTCCAGGTTCAAGCGGTAGGCCTTGAAGCGCAGCTTCTCGAGGTTGCGCGCCAAAACCTTCACCTTCCAGGTCTCGGCGCCGCTCAGGGAGCGCGGCGTCTCGAGGGCGAGGTGCTTGCTTTTCATCTCGAGGAGGATCTGGCGTGCCGCGGCGTACTCGGGACTTTGAGGGAATTTTTCGATGAGGACCTCGTACTCGCGGATGGCGGCATCGAGGTCATCGAGGCGGTCGCGCAGCAGGTTGGCGAGGAGGAGCTGGGAGGAGGGGGCGAGGGGCGACTCGGCGTACTTGCCGGCCAGGGTCCGCAGCGCTTCCTGCGCGGCGGCGAGGTTGGGGTCGCCGCCGTAAACTCCGATCGCCAGGTCGTAAAAGTGCCGGTAAACCTGGGGCGCCAGCTCGCTGAGCGGGTACTCGGCGAGGAACTTCTCCCAGACCGCCCGCGCCCCCTGGACCTGCTTCTTCTCGGCCAGGAGGTGGAGGCCTTTCTTGTAAGCGGCCTCGATGATGCGCTGCTGCGACGCGGTCCAGCGGCTGTCGTTGGGGTAAAGCCCCAGGAAGCGCTTCCACTCGCCAATGGCTTCATCGAAGGCCTGGTCCTGCTCCAGCAGCTCGCCGATGCGGAAGAGGGCGAGGGGGGCGCTCTCGTCGGTGCGGTAACGCTCGAGGAAGGCCCGGAAGCGGGCGATGGCGCCGGACCGGTCGCCGAACCGGGCGCGCGCCTCGGCGGCGGCGAAGGCGACCTTGGGGGCCAGCTCGTGCTGGGGGAACCTGGCGAGGAGGCGGTTGTAGGCGGCGGTGGCCTGGTCGAAGTGGGCGCGAACCGCTTTGGGATCTTGAGCTTGCGAGGCCAGGGCGAGGTAGAGGTCGCCGATCGCCCGGACCGCCTCGGGGACGCGCGGGTGGTCGCCCAGATCGTTCTCGAGGCGCTCGAAGGCGGCGATGGACTCCCGGAGGTTCTCCTCGCCCCTCGGCGGGGGGCCGTTCTTCCTCTGCCAGGCCTGGCCGAGAGCGAAGAGCGCCTCGCCGAGGACTTTCTGGTCCGAGGGCTTCTCGGCGATCAGGCGCTTCAGCTCCTGAATCGCCGGATCGAGCTGCCCCAGCTCGAGGTGGCACTTGCCGATGCGGTAGCGGATCTCGAGGGCGCGGGCCGGCGGCAGCTTCTTCTCGCCGACCAGCTGGCGGGCCTTCAAGTAGTACTCGATGGCGGTCTTGTAGTCTCGGACGGTGATCTCCTGCTTGCGGAGGGTGCTCGGATCCTGGACCTTCTTCCCCTCGAAGGCGGGGTCGGCGATCTCCAGGTAATAGCCGGCGAGGCTCGCCTGGTGGGCATCCCCCCGCAGGAACTCGAGCCGCGCCCGGTAAATCTCGCCCGCGGAGCCGAAGCGCTTGAGCGAGACATAGGCGTCGGCGAGGAGCCAGCGGGCCTTGAGCGCGAGGGGGCTGCCGGCCCGCTCCTTGACGAAGGCCGCGAGCGACTCGAGAGCTTGCTCGGGATGCCCTGAAAGCTGATGCGCCCGGCCGAGGAGGATCTCCCCCTCATCGCGGAGCGGCGAGTCGGGAAATTCCTTCTTGAAAGCCGAGAGGCGCTCGACCGCCAGGGCGTAGTTCCCATCGGCCAGCGCCTCGCGGGCCGAGAGGTATGCCTCCTCATCTTTCTTTATGTCGCCGCCGCCAAAAACCGGTAAAAAAACCAGGGCCAGAATGGTCGCGCTCATGTTGCCTCCCCGCAAAGTTTTAGTAGAGAACAGAGTTTCTCATCAAATTATCGGTCTGGAGGGAAGACGCCGAAACAAAAAAAATACGCCGAAGACGAACCATGGTTTGTATCTCAGGGGCATGTTAAAATGCTCAGAAAGTGTTTTGCCGATGGATGACAAGGATTTTTGATCATGGCAAAAGAACAGAAAGGTCCTGAATTGGTTCTGGCGAAGCCTTCATTCCCATTGACGATGTCCTATGAAGAGTTTTTAAAATGGGATAGCGGTGAAGCTCGAGCAGAATGGGTTAATGGGGAGGTTATTTATTTGAGTCCGGTAAACACCATCCATCAAAAAATTGCAGATTTCCTGCTCGCATTGTTCATGCATTTTATTGAATCCGAGCGCCTTGGCGAGGTGATTTCAGGACCCGCTCAAATGAAAACCGGCCCTGACCTTCCGGGCCGCGAGCCGGATCTCTACTTTATCGCCAGGAAGAATTTGCCGCGTCTCAAGAAGAAACACTTGCAGGGTCCAGCCGATCTAGCCGTGGAAGTGATCAGTCCGGATAGCCGGGCGCGCGACCGCGGCGAGAAGTTTTATGAATATAAGCAAGGCGGTGTTCGCGAATATTGGATGATCGACTATGAGCGCAAGCAAGCGGAGTTTTTTGTCTTGGATAAAAACGGCATTTACCGTCCCGCGCCGATCGGGAAGGATGGGATTTACCGCAGCGCGGTCCTCAAGGGCTTGTGGATCAAAGTCGATTGGTTATGGCCAAAACGCCTGCCGACTTT
>JACQVS010000008.1 GCA_016209605.1 Planctomycetota bacterium | reverse complement strand
TCCACTGAACCAGGATTACCCCGACGAAATCTATCCCGACGCCGATGCCTGAAAGTGAACCTGATAGAGAGTCAGGCCAAAGTTCCAGTTGGCGATGCTCCATCCTTCCCGCCCTGCCATTCAATTCATGCATGATAGTGGCCCGCATCGCACTAGCACCAAAAATTCAAGCTTTCACTTTGCTTCTTGATCCGTGCGTACAGTGCCAGAGCACCTTCTCTCCACCGAGGTCGTGAAATAGACTTTCCTGGCAGTCAAGTCCCTAAAATACCCCTAAAATCTTGGGCCCGTGTCGCTTGACAACCTCAAACCCCATGGCGACACTTCCTATATTTCAACGAGTACCGCGCCAGACTCCTTATCTGTTATAATGACCGAATATAAAATTACCTGACGGCAAGTCAAATCCGCGCCACCTTGATCGAGGAAAGTCCGGCGCCGTTTCGAAAACGTAATTTATTCGTCAGCGAGAACGCACTTTCAAGAGCTTAAGTAGGGTTGGTGATAAACGCGAGTTGGGGTGAAACGGATGGAATGGAAACTTATGCTAATGGTTGAATATGCGGTTGTGGTTCTCTCCTGGAACACGGCCGCCGCGGTGGAGACCGGAGCGACCTTTCGCTTGTGCGATGGGATCACGGTCTATGTCAATAACCCGCGCGGCGAGCCGTTCCGGCTCGAGCTGGACGTACGGGATATCAATATTTATGAGTCTGGGCCGAGGGAGGTCCTGGTCAAGGTGTACGATCCGGATGGCAAAGCTTTAGTCCGGGAGGTGATTCCGGATGACGGTGTGACAAGGAAAGCGCTTCTACCTCGCGGCAGCGGCTGGTATGAGCTGCTTTGTTATACTCGGGGTCTGGAGCCCATGATGAGCTGGAGCAGCTTTTCCGACCCGGCGTACTTGGAGTCCATCCACAAGCGGACTTTTCGCTGGGACATTCCTGGCTCAAAAAAGGGCGTCTATCGTCTCATGGCAGTGGGCAACCAGGACCACTTCGTAACGCTGAAGTTGGAGCCGGAACTTGCTTACGGAGTCAGCGGCCAGCCGCTGTGGCTTCATGGCCGAGGAAAGATGTTCACGAAGAGCTATGTCTATGTTCCCAGGGGCACGCGCGGGCTGCACCTGGGCTTCAGAGAGCCCAACGCGCCTCCGAGACGCCGGTTAACGCTGACCGCGCCCGATGGCAATCGACTGTTTGACTCCTCCATGCCCGGCTCCGATCGCCAGGGCTCGTATGAAGAGACCAGGTTCGATCCGCCGGGCAGGTACGATGACCAATTGCTCGTCCTTGAAATCACCGGCGGCGATGAGGACTTCATGCTCCATCTCCTCCTGAACAACGAAGGACTTTCCATGGGTTCTCATAACTTGCGAAGGGGGGCGGCTGCAGTGCTGTCGGCGGACGAAGCTACCGCAAAGGCCGTTCAGGGAGGAGCCATTTATCATGACGGGCAGGTCTTTTGGCACGGCTATCAGGTCCGCTTTCACGATTGGCTGAAGACTCTCCAACCACTGGATTTCGCGGTGAACGATGACCGCGGCAACGAGGTCAAGGTGGTCACGGTTACAGGAGGCGCTGCCGGTGAACAGGGACCTCGCCTGGATGGGCTGGCCAAACGGGAGGGCTATTATCCGCTCAACGGAGCGCATGTTGCGCCGCCGCTGTGCGACCGGATCATGCACGATTATCCGGCCCACAAGAACCGCCAAGCGTTGAATCTGGCGATCCGCGATTTGGAGAAGGGGCTCCGAGACATTGCCACCGGCGACCATCGCGCCGTGCCAGGTTGGAACGGCAACCTGGCATACATTTTTGCCCCCTTTGAGTGGCACTACTGGCGTCCAGCGTGGCGGATCCTGCAGCAATCGGAAGCTCCGGAACAAGTTAAGGAGATCATCCGCGAGGCTTTCATTCTCTGCGGCGACCGCCTGGCCTTTGCCCGAGGCATGGAGCGGGTCAACGGCAACGCTTTTTCTTTGATCGTGGAGGGCCTGAGATATTGCCATGAGGCCACCGGAGACCCGCTCCAGAAGCAGCTTTTTGAGACCTACTTCGAACGGTTTGTGAATGAAGGCTGGGGCGCGGGCACCGGCATCAGCAAGTCGGGCGACTGCCAGGAGCATTTCGCCCACGAGCATCATTACGGCACTTACATCGCGCGCGATACCTGGGTCGCGGTGGTCAGGGATTTCGGCGATGAGCGCTTCAGGAAGGTCCTCGAGCGGGTCAGGGAGCTTTACACCTACACTTGGTGCCCGCAGGCGGATGCCAATCCATGGAGTTCACGGACAGCGCATAGCTTCAACGAAGGTGCCTGCCTTTGGATCTCCTCAGCTGTTCCCAAGATTCCTGAGGGCTCAACGCCGGTCCTCGGAGCATTATGGAAGGGCGACCCTGGACCGGACTTCACCGTCAGCGTCAATGGCGGTGGCGAATGGTTTGCCGCCCGGCGCAAGAATTACTACCTGGTGACGTTCCATGGCCGGCTGGCGCCAATGACCATTAACGCTTATTTTGCGAGCCGTTGTGGCTACGGCGGTGGACTTTTGTGCCAACTGACCGTACCGGGCAAGGGAACCGTCCTGGCTTCCACCCTCAACGACTCTTACGGCGAGGGAATGGAACCGCACCGCTGGCGGAACTTTCACCTCCATTCCGTTGTGGGTCAGTTGGCTGATGGGCGACCGCTGGTCACTGCCGACAGCGAGCACGAGGGCACCGCAAGGCTCGAAGGCAACGTCGTCAGCAGCTCGGGAGAAGTGCGTGACGGCAGCGTGCGCGTCACTCGCAAATACAGCTTCGCTGACGACCACATCGGCTGTGAGGTTAAATTGGACCCGAGCGCATACGAAGGACAGTACTATCAAGGAAGGCGCAGGTCTGACGTGGCGGAGGCCTACGAGATGATCCCCTTTCTGCCGGGAAGCAGAGAATCGCCCACCCAGGTTAAACTGATCCGCCCAGATGGGATCTTGGAGGAACTGACACCGGAACCGCAGCTGGCTAAAACCCTCGTCATCGACCGCGGCGGGTGGGGTGCGGAGGTCGAGCTGGAAAAACCCGCCAACGTCCATTGCGGCACCAATCATACGGTTCTGATTCAACTCACCACCAAGCCGGCCCCGGCTGGGAATCTGCGCCTGGCCTACCGGCTGGTGCCGTTCAGGAGGTTTTGAAGCCGGTCCGGGGGCCGTCCGGCCTTCTTGTTTGAGAGCCCGGGCTTCATGGCGCGCACTGGTTGGGGCAGCCGGCTATGGAGACGCAGTTCGCTCCCAGGGGATGGGGCGGCCCGCCCAGGAACTTCCAAATCAGTAGAGCGATCGCGTCGCTGATATCGACATTGAGGTCGCCGTTGAAATTGAGCAGTTTGAAGTTCCCCGGATCGGTCTCCTTGCCGCCGTCACAGGGGAGTTTCTGGGGCGGACCACCGAGGAACAGGAAACTCAACAGGCAAACGGCATCGGACTGGTCCACCTGGTTGTCCTGGTTGCAGTCGCCCGGGATTTGACGGGGCCCAGCGGTGCCGGCACGGAGGGGAACGCCATTGTTCCACCGGACCTCGGAGTATTCGGCCGGCGTCAATCCCTGGACCAGGTTGCCGGACCAAATCTCGATGAAGCCGATCGAGCCGTCAAAGATGCTGAAAGTTCCGTCGTCGCGGGGGGAACCGCCGACTCTCAGCGGCTCGTCGTTAAGCGTCGAGCTCGCCAGGTCGTCCTGGACGATCACCGTATTGCTCAAAGGTTCTATGCCACCGTCGAGGTAGACTTTGACACCATCGGCGAGGCCGCTGCCGTCCACGGCGACCACCGCCAGGTGCCAGTCGATTCCGTCCCCCCAATGGGTGTTCGGATCGGTCTGGTCGCGATAGTACCAGCGGTCACCCCCCACGCCTTGGCCGACCACGTCAAAACGGTCGAAACCATCGCCTTCGAACGGCGCGAGGAACCAGCCTTGCTGCGACTGCCGCAGCTTGCCCATCAACGCCAGAGGCTGGTCTACAGGGGGCTCGGGATTGTTGAGCCGGAAGAACGCCGTCACCGTAAAAGGCACGGCGCTTCCGGGCAACTCCTCAAAGTCAAAATTCATCTCATCGCCGCCAGTGGATGTAAAAAAACCGTCGCTCGCTCCCCTTACACCGGAAAAAGTGTACGCCTCGGCGGCGTCATCATAGTTGACTGAGCCGGGACCGACCATCCGAAACGGCAGGTTATTCCCAGAAAGATCCTGCCACTCCAGCGGCGGATTCGCCCCTGGCGCCGCCGCATCCAAGTGTAGCAAGAGGCCAGGAATCGGGTTCGGGCCTTCGGGCAGCACAGCGATCCGGACTGCCGCGGAAGCGGTGTTGTTCGTGGCCTGCCGGTCGTCCACCGTCAACCGATAGATATACTCTCCAATCTGGGTGAAGGTAACCCGGGTGACCGCCTGAGCAGCATCCGAAATGACATCCCCTGCAGGGCCGCTCACTTTCTGCCAGGAATAGGCAAGGCCTTGGGTTCCTCCATCTCCATCCTCGGAGGCGCTCCCGTCAAGGGTGACCTCGGCGGCGCCGTTCCGGAGCGCGACCCGGGGGGGAACGCTGGTGGCAACGGCCCGAGGGGGATGGTTGGACACGACTACCCCGGCGCGGTCGGGAAAGCCGTTGTTCCAGCGGGACTGGGAGTAGGCGGCCGGGGTCATGCCTTTGGGCGAGTTGCCGGACCAGACCTCGATGAAGCCGATGGAGCCGTCAAAGGTTTTGAAAGTTCCGTCAAAGCGCGGGAGGCCGCCGACCCGCAGCGGTTCATCGTTCAGCGTCGAGCTCGCGAGGTTATCCTGAACGATGACCGTGTTGCCCAATGGAGTGGCGCTGCCGTCGAGATAGACGGCGACGCCGCCAGCTCGGCCGCTGCCGTCCACGGCGACCACCGCCAGGTGCCAGTCGCTGCCGTCGCCCCAATGGGTGTTCGAGTTTGACTGGTCGCGATAATACCATCGGTCGCCCCCACCGCCCTGGGCCACGACGTCAAAACGGTCAAAACCGTCATCCTCATAAGGAGCGATGAACCAGCCTTGCTGCGACGACTGCAGCTTGCCCATTAACGCGAGCGGCTGACTTACTGGAGGCGCGGGGTTGTTGAGCCGAAAGTATGCAGCCAGCGTAAAGGGCTCGGCATCCGTGGTGATTCCAAGCGGCACGATGCTGCCGTCGAGGTAGACTTTGACGCCATCGCCGTGGCCGCCGCCGTCCACGGCGACCACCGCCAGGTGCCAGTCGGTTCCGTCCCCCCACTTGGTGTTCGGGGCGGTCTGGTCGCGATAGTACCACCGGTTGCCCCCATCGCCCTGGCCCACGACGTCAAAACGGTCAAAACCGTCATCCTCGTAAGGAGCGATGAACCAGCCTTGCTGCGACGGTTGCAGCTTGCCCACTAACGCGAGCGGCTGACTTACTGGAGGCGCGGGGTTGTTGAGCCGGAAGTACGCCACCACCGTGAATGGAACGGCGCTGCCTGGGAGCCCCTCAAAGTCGAAATGCTCCTCATCGGCGCCGACCGATTCAAAAAAGCCATCGGATACTCCCCTTGTCCCGGAAAAAGTGTAGGCGTCGCCGGCATCGTCATAGATGACCGAGTCCTGACCAACCATATCAAATGGGTTGTTCTTTCCCGAAAGATCATGCCACCGGGACGACGGATCCGTTCCCGGTTCCGCCGCATCCAGGTGCAGCAGCAATTCAGGGCTGGGCGGTCCGGGATTGGCGCCGCGGGCGGGAGCACCATTTTTCCAGCGAAATTCGGAGTATTCGGCCGGGGTCATGCCTTGGGGCAAGATACCGGACCAGATCTCGATGAAGCCGATCGAGCCGTCAAAGGTTTTGAAAGTCCCGTCACCGCGCGGCAGGCCGCCGATCCTCAGCGGTTCATCGTTCAGCGTCGAGCTCGCGAGGTCGTCTTGAACTATGATAATGCTTGAAGCTTCGAGTTCTTCAAAATCGAAATTTGCCTCATCGGCGCCTGCCGACTGAAAGAAGCCCTCGGAGACCCCCCTCATCCCGGAAAACGTATACGCGTTATTGGCGTCATCATAAGTGACCGAATTGGGACCAACCATCGTAAAGGGGCTGTTCTTGCCAGAAAGATCCTGCCACTCCAGCGCCGGATTGGGCCCCGGCGCCGCCGCATCCAGGTGCAAGAACAGGTCCCCTCTGGCCGCGCTAGTTGCCCAGGCGATATCGAGGATCACGAGAATGGCGTTCCATTTCGTAAACATGGCCTTTCTCCTTATGCTGAGGTAACTATGAATTCAGGAGTAACAAAAGTTTTTGTTGAAAAAACATCCCAAACCAATAACGCTAGTATATCTGCAGGCGATCAAACCTTCAATTGTTTCACTGTTCCGGCGCACCCAATTCCTTACTTGCAATTCCTTTCAAGATGGATACCATCACAACGCTTTTCAGCTTTTCGATCAGAGGGTGCCTGAAGCGAATGACCAATCAGCCGCAGATGCACCCGGCCAATCTCGTGTTTTCCCCACAGGAGCCCTGCGAATACGCGGCGATCCTTCTCTGGGGAACGGTCCTCTACGACCAGGAGGATGGGCTGTTCAAGATATGGTACATGACGTGGGGCAACCAGGTCGGGCTGGTGCTTGGCGCAGCCGTTTTGGCCATCGCGAACGAAGCCGCGGTCCCGACCCTGGAGAGCCTCACTCAGAAGTTTGAGACGGGAAGGCCCGTCACGCTGGCCACATTCGGAGACAGCATCACCTGGCCGTGTTTCCATACCGATGGCCGCCAAAATTACATCACGCTCGCCGCCGAAGCTCTGCGCCAGGCTTATCCGATGGCAAATATCGCCATCGTCCATGCGGGCAACATGGGGACCGCTGAACGCGGCTTGGCGGAGCAGCGCTTTGAGAAGCACGTTTTATCCTTCAATCCGGATGCGGTTTTCCTGATGTTCGGCATGAACGACTGCGTTGGGGGGATGGCGGGCCTGGACGCCTACGACCGCAACCTCACAGCGCTCATCGGGAAGGCGCGCCAGGCTGGAGCGCTTCCGATCATTTGCACCCAGAACGAGATCATCTACGACAGCCCCGACGGCGCCGGCCGGAAGGCCCTGCCCCAGTACATGCAGCGCGCTCTCGAGGTGGCAGCGCGCGAGAAGGCACGCGCGGTGGACTGTTTCGCCCGCTGGCAGCCGCTGCTCGCAGACGGCCGATCTCTGGCCTCCAGGCTCAACGACTGGATTCACCCCAACCTCGCCGGACACCGCTGGCTTGCAAAGAGCATCCTCGAGTCGCTGTGGCCGAGGGCGGCTGCAAACCTGGCCGACGGCGTTCGCACTCCAGAGGATGCGAAGGCTCCCCCTCCGGTCGCTTGCCTGCTGCCGGGGCCGCCGGGAAAACAGATCGTCCGTGTGGAGGACGGCACCTGGATTGCGCTCACGGGCCGGCGGCGGGGAGGATGGATCACGGAGCTGGTCTTCTCCTGGGCGCGGGAAGAGCGGCCCTCCTGGAGCGACTTTCGGCACGTTACGTTGATCGGGTCGGGGCCGCAGGCGGTTTTTGACCATCAAGATCGCACTCTCACCGCTGGCCTGCTGCTCGAGCGTCCTGGCCGGATCGACGTGGTCTTCAGTTGGAACATCGGCGTTTTCTTCCTCTCGCTCGACCCCACACACCCGGACTGGACCAAAAGGGCCGAGCAACCCGGGTCGTGGCTGGAGCACACAGGGGAGCCATTTGTCCGGCCCACCGCCATCCTCCATCACGCCAAGGGGGGCGGATTGCTGCACGATGCCTTTGAATCGCCCGGCGGCTGGCCGGCGGTGCTCTGTTCGCACTTCAAGATGGCCCCTGGCGCCGGCTGGGAAGTGGTTGAAGGCGAGGATGGAGTGGCGCTGGCGACGTGGGCTCCCGGGCAGGACGCCGCCATGCAATTTTTCCACACGGCGGCTCCCTTAACTCAAGGCCATACGCCGCTGCTGGCGTATCGATCCCGATCAGGCCAGGCGCAGAGAGAGATCGCCATACTCAGGGAGAGAGCGGGACGGCTAGAGTTTTCAGTTTTCCAGCTTTCGAAGTGAGCGATTTTGGCGGTTTCAAAATTTGCACACGGAGGGGCAGCCGGCGATCGGCACGCAGGTTTTTCCGAGTACCGGCGGGAGCTCTCCAAGAAAAAGGTAGCTCAGAAGATGGATGGCATCGGTCAGATCAACCACGCCATCTCCGTTCAAGTCAAGAAGGGCGCTGTTGCCGCTGTCAAGCGCTGTCCCCCCTTCACACGGCAGGACTGCGGGCGAGGAGAGGAAGAGATGCCCGAGAATGCCGATGGAATCGGAGATGTCGAGCTCCGCATCCTGGTTGATGTCGCCTGAAAGTTGCAGCCCTCCGGAAGGTCCGCCGATCGAGTGGCCCGGCGAACCGTGCAACGATCTGCTCTGACGCCAGGCCTCCTTTCTGGACCAGTCCTCCGGTGTGCCCGCATCGTCTGCGATCTCGAGCGAGTAGCCCTGCCCGTCAGTGGCCGGGTACCATTCATCTTCATAGCGGAAGGACTGGATCACACCGCCGGCACGATCGACCAGGGTAATGAGCTCGCCGCCGTTGCTCAATTTGATGTCGTCCGGAGTGCCGCCGTATTGTCCGGCTAATGAAATATCCCGGCCGTAGCGTAGCTGGAAGGCCTCTTGATTTCGGATCAGCACCGCCGATTGTCCCGGCGCGAGGATCAGGTGGCCGAAGGTGTGCTGAATGCCCTGGACGAACCGCACGCCGTCGAGATCGACTGGCGCCGTCGGGCTGAGGTTCGTCGCCTCGATGAACTCAAAATCATCGTCGTCGGCAAACCCCGCTGCGATTTCATCTGGCCTACTGTCAAGAGGATGATACATGATTTCAGTGATACGGATCGGCATCTCAACTGAAAAAATCGCCTCAGCCAGGCCGCTCCACTCGCCATTGATGAGAGAGCGCGCGCGCACCCGAACGCTCTCGGTGATGACGATCGGCTCGCCGCTATACAGGATCGCCGCCGGCGACCCCACCGAAGTGGCTTGGAGTTCGGGCAAAATCAGGAAATCGCCGTCCTCCGGCGAGAGGTTCAATCCATGAATCGCAAGCAAGTTCGCGCCTTTTTGCAGATGCTTCAAGTGTTGGGTCAGGGGAATCGATTCGTGATTCGGACTCGATTGCAGGGTCTGCAAGGTGATATAAGAGCTCAGCAACTGGATCAATCCCAGCCGTTCGCTCCTATCTAGCGCCCGGTCAAAGACCAGGATGCGACCAACATAACCATCGAAGGCGCTAGCCGCGAACCGGTCCGGGTTATCCGGGTCGCTGTTTCCAATCCTGCCGCGCTCCCGCACCACGGCGGGGAAGTCGGGAGCGATACTCGCCGCCGCACTTCTCACCAGGCCGTCGGCGACGAGGTCAAATGTAAAATGACTGCCGTCCAGGCGGACGATGATGCCGATGGTGTTCTGGTTCGCGGCAATCGCCAGGTTCGAAGAGACGTTTGCTCCGTTCAATCGATAGACCAGATCGTGACCGGCGGCGGAGGAATCCTTGCCCATCCCGGCTTCTTGGAGTTGATTCTCGGCATCATTTCCCCAGCTGAACAAATTCGGCTGGATCGGTTTGTCGATCTGGTCGAAACGGAAGACGATGGCCATGGTGAACGGACTGGTCCCTGCCGGCAGCGCGGCATCGGAGAACGCCAGCGTGTCGTTGAAACCGTCGAAGTGGATGCCCGGCTGGCCGCCAGAGAAGACATTCTCCTCCCACGCCGGCCGCCGAGTGCTGATGCCGCCGAAGGGCGTCGCGGTGACATTGCCCGCCCTGGCCGCCCACGAATCCACCACGCCGCCGCTCGCTGTGACCCCACTCGCCGCATCGAAATCCAGGACCGGGTCAACCTCAAATGAACCGCTGCAGCTAGCGGCAGATGAGTCAAACGCCAGCGCCGGCGGCGCGCAGCGGCGCGCCACCTCGACGCCGTTGAGATAGGCCACGAACCCATCGTCGTAGGTGATGCTCATCGTCAACTCTGACATGGATGGATTCGTGACCTGAAATGGAATCCGCATATAAGCTGACGCGTTGCCGCCATGCATGGCGGCCTGCACGTTGGTGGCGACGGATGGCAGGAGCGCGCCGGTGATATCGAATCCGACACCGCTCCCCGTGCCGCTCGTCCAGCCGGCTAATCCTCCAGCCGCTTGAAATGAAGCTTCATCGCTCCCTCTCCAGGCGGCTCCGTAAGCGGCCTCATCCGCCGCATCGGGGATCAATACGTTGACGGGCGTCTCGCTGTTTATCAGGGCCGTGTTGGTCGGGGCTGCGCCGCCTGGCGGGCGAGGATCGCTGCCATCCAGGGTGTAGAAGATGGTTCCCTGCGTCGCGGCAATCGTCACTTGGAAGCCCGGAGGCACCGTGCCCCCGTTCTGGTTGAACCGGGGGGCAGGCAGGAAATGGCTGTCGAACCACTCGAATCGCTGCCGGATGTACTGCTTGAGATAGTCGATGTGCCCCTGCCAGGTCGGGAAGAATTTCGGGGAGGCCGGCCAGCGGGCGAAGTTGCGGGCCTGGGCTTCGGCGAGCTCGGCGGTGTACTGATCTATGATGGACAGCAGGCGATCCGTCGCCAGCGCGCCCCGGCGCAACTCCTGCCACCGGTCCATCCATTTCAGCTCGAACTCGGGATCCTCGAACAGCCGCGGCCACCAGGGGTAAGGGTAGGGATCGTTATTGGGCAGGAGGATGTCATGCATGAACACCTCCGGGTTGCGGAAACGTTGCTCCTGCGAACCGCCCAGCCCGCCGGCATAATCCCAGAGCGGCCCCATGACGATCTTCCCGCCGCGGTCGATCGACATATACACGCTATTCTGGAAGGCCTCGGGGTTGGCACCGGCCTCGGTGAGCAGGTGATAGTCGATCCAGCTCGGCACATCGATGTACTTGGCATAGCCAGCGGCTGGATCCCGAAAAGCGGGGCCTTCGAGAGCCGCCTCAAACCGGTTGAAGTAGTTTTGCACCCAGGCGATCTGCTGCGGGGTCAGTTCGTCCTCCTCAGGATCTTCAAAAATGATCCCAAAGAAAGTGCCCGCCGGGCCGGCCGCGGTCGTTATTCCCTGTTCCCCAAACTGGCGGCGGTCGTCCTGCAAGATATATCCGCCGGAGATCTCCGGCTCGCGATTGTGGGAGGGGAACAGTTTTTGGAGGTCGACCCGATCGCCGTCGCGCTTGATCCTTTCCGTGAAAATATAAACTCCCCAATAGTCGGCGTTGGAAACCTTGCCGCCTCCGGTATTCAGGTACACTTCGACCGCCCGGGTGCCCGGCGAGTAATGGCCTGATTCCCTCCAGAGCCGATACATCAGCATATTCCTCATCAGCGTCCGGTCGGCCCAGGAGGCTTCGAGGATCCAGTCCGATTCGTCTGGCATTCCCAACAGGGAGACCTCCAAATCGTCGCCGTAATCGTCCCAAATCTCCAATCGATAAGGCAGTTTCGGGTAGCTGGCGGCGGAGTTGCCGCGGACGCGCAGGCCGGCTCGGCCTAAAAACTCCGGCGAGTCCGCAATCGTTGCCCGGCCGCTGGTCTCGGACGTGTCGATAAAGGCCGCCACCGCCGGCGCAAAGTCCTGGGTCAAGGTTCCGGGAATCGGTGTGCCCAGCGAATCTATGATCACGACCGGAAGGTTAGAATTGAATCCTTCCAGGTCCCTCGCCACCAGCAGATAGTTCTCGGTGACCAAGCGACTGGGGCCAACTCCCGCATCGAACGCTCGTGCTCGCAGGGTGGCGGAACTGCTCAAGGAAATCGGGCCGGTATACAGCGCCGAGGACGGCGTCGGATCTGACCCGTTCAACGTGTAACGAATCTGCACGGTAGGGGACGGGGAGGTCAGCATCACGGCAACAGCTCCCCCGCTCTCAAGGAAGGTCCCGCCGGGGATCGAGAAGCGCGGCGGGGCGGCCAGTGCAGGGTAACCCGAAGAATTTGCCAGCCCCGGCGTCGGCTGCAACAGAAATCGCGCCGCCGCCGGATCGACCTTCACCGAAAATCTAGAGCCGAAGAGCTCCGGGAGAACCAAGAGGTCAGAACTGGTCAAGCTCCAATTCAATCCATGGATCGCCAGCACGTTCAGGCCTGGGCGCAAAGCTCCCATGAATTCGCTGATTTCAAAGTCCTCGAAGCGGACCGCGTTCTCCTCTGGATTCTCAGCGGTGGCTACTGACCTGAAATTGGGCGCGGCAGGAGCGTTGCTAGCCGCGATCCGAACGCCATTGAGATACGCGATGAATCCGTCGTCGTATTTCATCCTCAGCGTCAAAGCGCTCAACGCCAACGGATTGTCCACGGTGAACGTCAGCCGCAGATACACCGTGGAATTGAGGTTGTACATTTGCGCCCCAACGTCGGTCTTGATCAGCGCTTCGTACCCCGTGGATCGTTCGTAGCCGACGCCGGTCATGCCGTCAATCCAGCCAGCCGGATCAAAGTTTACCTGAGTCCAGTTCAAGCCGAGCGAGCTCGCGGGCACTAGAATTCTGGCGGGGTAGAACTCCGGTACCAGCAGGACTTGAAATACATTCCCCTCGAATCCATACGACCGGTCGACTTCTTGCGGCGGGTAAGGGATGCCGGCAGGGCCGAACTCGCTGGCCACGTTTGCGCCGTCTGGTTGGACCAGCGCGAGATAACCGCCATCGGCATCCAGCCGGAAATTGGTGTGCAGATAACCTTCAAGATCGCGCCCGTCCGGCAATTCATCGTCCTTCCCGGAGGCGAACACCACCAGGAATTGGCCAGGCTCCAGCCTCTCGCCGGGAAACGTCCATTTTTTCAGGTTGGCTGGATCATCGGTCAGGTGCCAGCCGGCCAGATCGACGGCAGCGCCGCCTGCGTTAAAGATCTCGATCCAGTCGGAGAATTCCCTGTCGCCGTCGGCGAAAGAACCCCGGTTTCCGGCCATGAACTCGGAGATGATGACATTGGCGTCAGTCCAGGAGCAGACGCAGGCCAAAAGCGAGAACACTCCCCAGATCCAAGCTCTCTTTTTCTGGACTTTCATATCTCACTGGACTTTCACACCTTCCTGGCCGTTTCGTAACCGGCCACTATACGAAAAGTTCTGAATTTTCGCCACGGCTATTCGCAAGCTGGATTATTTGGGCAGCCTAGAGCCGGGTCTACTTGGATGCAGCCGGCACCCTGGACCGGGGGATTTGAGCCCAGGAACAGGAAGCTGGCCAAATAGACAATATCCGAGATGTCGATTCGACCATCGCCGTTGACATCCAGGATCGCCTTGTTGCCAGGGTCGGTGAGACTGTCACTGGCGCAGGGTGCATCGGGCCTGGTCCGATCCAGGAGAAAGAAGCTGGCGAACTGGAGCCGGATGAGGCAAATGACATCGGTTATGTCGCGGTGGCCGTCCTGGTTGCAATCGCCGGGAAGCTGAACGGTAACTTCACCGGCGCGGAAAGGATCGCCATTGTTCCACCGGGCTTTGGAGTATTCGGCCGGGGTCAACCCCTTGGGAGAGTTGCCGGACCAGATCTCGATGAAGCCGATCGAGCCGTCAAACGTTTTGAAAGTCCCGTCAAAGCGCGGGAGGCCGCCGACCCGCATCGGTTCATCGTTCAGCGTCGAGCTCGCGAGGTCATCCTGAACGATCGCCGTGTTGGCCAATGGAGTGGCGCTGCCGTCGAGATAGACGGCGACGCCGCCGGCGTGGCCGCTGCCGTCCACGGCGACCACCGCCAGGTGCCAGTCGGTGCCGTCGCCCCACTTGGTGTTGGGGTCGGTCCGGTCGCGATAATACCACCGGTCACCCCCGCCGCCCTGGCCGACCACGTCAAAATGGTCGAACCCGTCGCCCTCGAACGGCGCGACGAACCAGCCTTGCTGCGACGGTTGCAGCTTGCCTAGAAGTGCGAGGGTCTGATCGCTAGTATTATTGAGCCTGAAATACGCGACTGCCGTGAATGGCACGGCGCTGCCCGGCAGCCCCTCGAAGTCGAAATTCGCCTCATCGCTGATGGCCGATTGAAAGAAGCCATCGGTAACCCCCCGTACGCCGGAAAAAGCGTACGCATCGCCGCCGTCATCGTAAGCGACCGACCCGGGACCGGCCATCCGAAACGGAAGGTTTTTGCCCGAGAGATCTTGCCACTCGAGCGACGGCTCCGGCCCCGGCGCCGCCGCATCCAGGTGCAGCAAGAGGTCGGGGATGGGGTTCGGGACCTCGGGCAGCACCACGACCTGGACTTCCGCGGAAGCGGTGTTGTTCGCCGCCTGCCTGTCATCCACCGTCAACCGATAGATATACTCTCCAAACTGGGTGAAGGTGACCTTGGTCACCGCCTGAGCAGCAGCCACGATGGCATCCCCTCCAGGGCCGCTCACTTTCTCCCAGGAATAGGCGAGGCCTTGGGTCCCTCCATCCCCATCGTGGGAGGCGCTCCCGTCGAGGGTGACCTCCGCGGCGCCGTTTCTGAGCGCCACCCGGGACGGAACGCTTGCGGCCACCGCCCGCGGGGGATTGTTGGTCGGGGTGATGCCGGCGCGGGTGGGAGCGCCGTTATTCCAGCGGAACTGGGAATATGCGGCTGGGATCATGCCCTCGGGCGCGTTGCCGGACCAGATCTCGATGAAGCCGATCGAGCCGTCACATGTCCTGAACGTCCCGTCGCCGCGCAGGGAGCCGCCGACCCGCAGCGGTTCATCGTTCAGCATCGAGCTCGCGAGGTCGTCCTGAATGATCACCGTGTTGCCCAATGGAGTGGCGCTGCCGTCGAGATAGACGGCGACGCCGCCGGCGTGGCCGCTGCCGTCCACGGCGACCACCGCCAGGTGCCAGTCGGTGCCATCCCCCCACTTGGTGTTGGGGTTGGTCTGGTCGCGATAGTACCACCGGTCGCCTCCACCACCCTGGCCGACCACGTCAAAGCGGTCAAAACCGTCGTCCGTGAACGGCACCACCATCCAGCCTTGCTGCGATGACTGCGATTTGCTCAGGAAGGCAAACGGTTGACTGCTGGATTCGTTGAGCCGGAAGTACACCACCACCATGAAGGGCGCGGCGCTACCCGGCAGCCCCTCAAAGTCGAAATTCGCCTCATCGGCGCCGGCCGATTGAAATAAACCCTCGGTCACTCCCCTGGCCCCGGAAAACGTGTACGCGTCGCCCGGGTCATCATAGGCGACCGAACCGGGACCGACCATAGAAAAGGGGCCGTTTTTCCCTGAGAGGTCTTGCCACTCGATGGAGGGATTCGGCCCCGGCGCCGCCGCATCGAGGTGCAAGAGCATCTCAGCCCTAGCCGCAGCACCAGTCGCCAAGGCAATGATGAGAATTACGAACATGCCGTTCCATTTCATATCCATAGTATTCCTCCTTGCGTTGAGGTTATTGAAGGCAACCGTGGCAGAGATCTATTTTTTTTGAACACCCTCCCAAAGCATAAATCATCCCAAAACAATGAAACCATTGTATAAACAGACTGGCGCCCTTTCAATTAATATCCGGCTAGCGTGTGACTAGGCATCGTCCGTGCATTTGCTTGACTTGCGCCGGAGCGCGTGGTTGAATTCTGGCCTCGCGTGTGCCCGAAAGATGCTCGGCTTCGCCAGAACAGTCTCCAGTTCTCCCTTCCAACACAGTTGAGCGGGAGGTTCACGTGATATCCAGGAGATTTGTGGGGTGTTGCGGATGGTTCGGCATGATCGCCGTGGTGGGTGTATGGATGGCCTTGACGAGCTGGGGCGGGTCTGTGGCCGTGGATGCCGAGCTTGAGCAGGCCCAGACCTTCAGGCTCTACGATGGCCTCACGGTGTTCGTCGTCAACACCGATGGCAGGGACTTCACTGTCTCGCTGGACGTTCGCGACCTGAATTCAGGAGGCGAGGGGGCCAGCGGGATCGTGACGTCCGAGCTGCTCTTCAAGGTAAGCGACCCGGACGGCAAGCCGTTGGTGCGCGAGGTCATCCCGGACGACGGCATCAGGGAAAGCGGGCCTCCTGTACCGCCGCTGGGGTGGTACTATGTCAAGGGCGGCCAGCCGACGACGCACTGGAGCTACTCTTCCGACCCCGCCCGACTGGCAGCGCTCTCCAAGCGCACGGTCACGCGCGCAATCAAGGGAGGCCCCAAGGGCATCTATCAAATCCTCCTGGTTGGGACGAAAGACCTGTACGTGACCCTCAGGCTCGCGCCGGCCCTCAAGTACGCCGTTGCCCCGCACAATGGGCCTCTGCACGGGCACGGCTCGATGTTCAGGAAAAGTTACTTCTACGTTCCGCGCGGGTCCGTCGGACTTTACCTGGGCTTCAAGGAGTACGATCAGCCGGAGACGCGGCGTTTCACCGTCGCTGCTCCAGATGGGAAGACGCTTTTCGACGGCAAAGGGAGCGAGCTCAAGCGCGGCGCCGACCAGTTTGCTCCCACCGTGAGCTTTAACCCGCCGGGATTGTATGACGACAAGCTCCTGATCCTTGAGGTCTCGGATGGGCCGTGCGATTATCTGGCGCGGATCGGGTTCTTTCACAATCAGCTCAAGAGCTATCACGTCCATTACGGCGGCGTGCTGTCGGCTGTGTTGGCGCCGGACGCGGAGACGGCGCGCGCCGTGCAGGGAGGGGCCATCGACCACGACGGACAGGTATTCTGGCATCGGTTCCAGGTGCGTTACTACGACTGGCTGAAGAAACTTGGGCCTGAAGATTTTGTCGTTCGCGACCACGACGGCAAGGAAATCCCTTTGGTTCAGGTCAAGACGGGGGGGAATGCGTGGGACAGGGGATGGAGCTTTGAGGACCTGCCAAAGCGTGAAGGCTATATTCCACTCTGCGGCCCGCACATCGAGATGCCGCTATGTGACCGGATCATGCATGACTACCCTGTCCATAAGAACCGTCGGGCGCTGAATGTGGCGATCAGGGACCTGTTCGAGAGGCCCACGCGGGTCGGAGGCGTCGCCGTCCCGCGGCCAAACGGCTACGCGTCGGACGGACTGAGGAACATAACCATCGGCGACCACACGGCGCTCAACGGTGCCGGGGGCAACCTGGCCTACCACTTCGGCACCTGGGGATGGCCGTACTGGCGCGCCGGCTGGCGCATCCTGCAACAGTCAGATGCGCCACAGGAGATCAAGGACGTCATCCGCGAGGCGTTTATCCTTTGCGGGGACAGGCTGGCATTCGGGCGCGGCGCTGAGCGTGTGAACGGCAACGCCTGGGCCACCCTGGTGCAGGGCCTGCGGTACTGCTATGAGGCAACGGGCGATCCTTTGCAGAAACAGGTGTTCGAGACTTATTTCAACGCGTACATCACGGAGGGCTTTGGCGAGCGTACGGGCATCAGCAAGTCGGGCGACTGCCAGGAATCCCTCGGCCATGACCAGCACTACGGCACCTACACCCTGGACTTCTGGTCCACCATCCTCGCCGACCTCGGTGACCAGCGGTTCAAAGCGGTGCTCGACCGGATCGTGGAACTCTACACGTACACCTGGTGCCGGGACGCCAACGCCAATCCCTGGTCCTCGCGCACCCCCCACAGCGTCGCAGAGGAGGTGCTCAAGCGCTATGGTTTTATGTGGAAGGGCGACCCGGGCCCGGATTTCACTGTGAACGTGAACGGCGGCGGCGAGTGGTTTGCTGCGCGGCGCAAGAGCTATTACATCGTCACGTTCCACGGTCGGCTTACGCCCGTGTGGCTGGGTGAGAGCTGGGGCCACCGGCAAGGCTACGGCGGAGGGTGCATCTGTCAACTCACAGTTCCCGGCAAGGGGACGGTGATCGCCTCGACGCTGAACGGCTATTATGGGGACAACATGGAGCTGTGGAAGTGGCAGGGCTTCCACCTTCACTCAATAGTGGGTCAGATGCACGACGGGCGACCGCTGGTGACCGCGGACAGTGAGCACCTCGCCGGCAGGCTCGTCGGCAACGTCGTCTCAAGTTGGGGAGAGGTGAGGGATTGCCCCATGCGGGCCACTCGCACCTATACCTTCAACGATAAGGACATCGTTTGCGAGCTCCAGCTTGGTGAGACCAGCTATCGGCCCATCGTGGAGGGTTGGGCGAGCAAGCCGGAGATCAGCTACGCCTACGAGATGATCCCGTTCATGCCCCAGGCCACCGTCACGCTGCTTGGCGCCGATGGGCAGGCGGCAGGGGCGTTGACGGCCGAGCCGAAAGAGGCCAAGACGGTAGTGCTGGACCGCGGTGGATACGGCGTGAGGGTCGAGCTGGACAAGCCGATGAAGGTTCTGCGAGGCCATCAGGACACGCTGCTGATCCAGGTGGTGGAAAAACCCACGCTGGCTGGCGAGGTCGCGCTCAAGTACCGGCTTGTGCCTCTTGGCGATATGTGAGGCCGTCCGGCGCGAGTCCAGCGTTCGGGAGCGCCCCAAGGGTTCGACTCCTCCAGGGCTGGGTCCACTCGGGCTTCCAGGTTAACGCCGACCGCAGGGTCGAAGCCGGAGACCAGCGAGGGCTCGAGTCGCTATTCTTCTTTCTGCAAGAGCAGTTCGCTTTTCTGGGTAAGCAGCCTTGGGACCAATTCCTCATGTGAAGGAGTGATCGAAATCTTCAACATCAGTCTGCTGGACAGTTGCTGAAGTCGCATGGCGCCAGGTTATCCTCGGTGCGATCGATACCGCAGCGGCTGAAGGGGGCCAAGGGTGGCGCATCTCCCAGGAATCGCCAGTAGAGCAAAATGATATCGATATTCGTGGTGAAGGTGAGCTCGAAGACGAAATCCCTTTGAAGATAATCGCTGAGAACGGTTTTCAGGTATTGGCGGTCAAAATTTTCGGAAGGATTGGTTCGGTGGAGAGAACCGTTTTTAACCTCGAAGGCGGGCGAGTACGATTTCAAGTTGGGGTTTTGCGTCCCGGAGGAAAAGTCCTCTTCGAAGTACGGTTCGGCGCCAGAAACCAGACTTATCAACCCAACAACGTGTCCTTCCGGTAGGCCTGCATGAAAGCCCCAGTAGCGTCATGTAGAATCCTCGGTTGTCCAAACCAGATTGAAAGGAGGACAGCCGATGAAGAGCAAAGGATCACCGTCCCTTCCC
>JACQVS010000099.1 GCA_016209605.1 Planctomycetota bacterium | reverse complement strand
TGGCGTATTTTTCCTGGAAACCTGGAATGAGGGTTGTTTTTTTCGAAGGCCCGGTTAAGATTGTTCCTTTCTCAAATTTCCGAGGAAGGCTGAAAGCTTACCAGCCGCGGCGGTTTATGGGCTAAGTTTTTTTTAGGCCAATACTTGTAGTGCCGTCAGAATGGGGCCTGCGGGTTAAATTCCAGGGTGGAAATGGCCGATGATGAGAATTTCAAATGACCGAAAACTGGAAGTGAAAAAGTCTTGAGGATCTGATCATGGCCGTGGAACTGAAAAGCTCCGACACCATCGCGAAGACTCGAAATATCGGCATCATGGCGCACATCGATGCCGGGAAGACCACCGTTTCCGAGCGCATCTTGTTTTTTTCTGGAAAGATCCACCGCCTTGGCGAGGTCCACGACGGCGAAGCCACCATGGATTACCTCGAGGAGGAGCAGAAGCGCGGCATCACCATCACCAGCGCCGCCACCCAGTGCTTCTGGAAAGGTTATCGGATCAACCTCATTGACACCCCGGGCCACGTCGACTTCACCGCCGAGGTGGAACGGTCGCTGCGGGTTCTTGATGGTTCGGTGGCGGTTTTTTGCGCCGTCGCCGGCGTCGAGGCGCAGTCGGAGACGGTCTGGCGCCAGGCCAACAAGTACAAGGTTCCACGCCTTTGCTTCATCAACAAGATGGATCGGATTGGCGCCAACTTCGAAAAGGCGATTCGTTCGATCCGCACCAAACTGGGAGCCCGCGCCGCGCCGATCCAGATCCCCATTGGCGCCGAAAAGGATTTTCAAGGGGTCATCGACCTCCTGGAAGGCCAGGAGATATACTTTGACGACCCGGAGGGGATGCAATTCCGGATCCAGCCGGTGAGCCCGAAAAACCAGGCCGTTTATACCGCGGCGCGGGAAAGTCTGCTCGAATCGCTGGCGGAAATCGATGACGATTTCTGCGAAAAATTCCTCGGCGGCGAGGAAATCGATGCCGGCGCCCTTCGCACGGCGCTGCGGCAGGGAACCGTGAGCGGGGCGTTGAATCCGGTCCTCTGCGGCGCCGCTCTCAAGAACAAGGGGGTGCAGCAGCTTCTCGATGCGGTTTGCCATTACCTGCCGTGCCCGGCCGACATCTCCGTTGAGGGGAAGGATCCGGCCGCCCCGGAAGAGGTGGTCGAGCGCCGGCCCTACCGCGATGAGCCCTTCTCCGGCATTGCCTTCAAGACCATTGCCGACAAGAACGGTGATCTCACCTTCATTCGCATCTACAGCGGCGAGATCCGCCGCGGCGACGAGGTTTACAATCCCAATCGGCGGATGTCGGAGCGCATCGGCCGGCTTTACCTCATGCATGCCGCGCAGCGCATTCCCATTGAAGAGGCCGCCGGCGCGGGAGACATCGTGGCGGTGATTGGCCTCAAGAAGACCTATACCGGCGACACGCTTTGCGATGAGCGCCATCCGATCCTCTTCGGCGCCATGGACTTCCCGGAAACGGTCATTTCCCAGGCCATCGAGACGGTTTCCACCATGGACCGGGACAAGCTGGCCAACACCCTCGCCATCCTGGCGAAGGAGGACCCGACCTTCAACCGGCAAATGGACCCCGAGACCGGCGAGATGATCATCTCCGGAATGGGCGAGCTGCACCTGGAGATCATCGTCAACCGCATCGTGAACGAGTTCAAGGTAGAAGTGCGCGTCGGCAAGCCGAGCGTCGCCTACCGCCAGACCCTTTCCGGCCGCGCCGAGGTCGAAGGCCGCCACATCAAGCAAACCGGCGGCCACGGCCAGTTCGCCGTGGTCAACATGATTTTCGAGCCGTGCGGCCAGCCCGATAACGAGTTCGAGAACAAGATCGTCGGCGGCACGGTGCCGAGGGAATACATCCCCTCGGTGGAGCGCGGCCTTCGCGACTCTTTCCGGCGCGGCGGCGCCTTGCGCTACCCCTTCGTCAACATCAAAGCCACCTTGTTTGACGGCAAGGCGCACGAGGTCGACTCGAGCGATCTGGCCTTTCAGCTGGCCGGCAGCCTGGCCTTCCGGGAGGCGCTTGCCAGGGTGCGGGTCATCCTGCTCGAGCCGCGCATGCGCTTTGAGATCGTGGTGCCGGCGGAGTACCTGGGCGATGTGGTCGGCGACATGAACAGCCGGCGCGCCGAGGTCCATGGAATCGAAACCGAAGGCCACTTGCGGACCATCCGCGGCCTCGTCCCGCTGGCGGAAATGTTCAATTACACCACCAACCTCCGCTCCATGACCCAAGGCCGCGGCACCAGCTCGCTGGAGCCGGCAGAGTATTCGCCCGTCCCGGAAAATATCGCCGAAAAGGTGCGCGCCGATCGCCTCAAGGCGTTGGAAGAGCGGGCCAAGCGGTGAGGGCCGGGCCGAAGGGCCGGCGACTGCTGGACGATCAGCAGGCTGCTTCTTTCATCTTCCGGGTCAGGTTTTCCGGCAAGGCCTTGGGCTTGCCGCTCGTGTCCACCGAGGCCAGAACGGTGGAGCCCTCGCAGGCGACCTCGCCGCTTCCTTCTCTCAGGACCTGGTAGCTCAAGAAAATCCGCACCCGCGACACCCCCTCCACCCGAGTGCGCACCGTCAGTTCCTCGTCGTAACCCGCCCCTTGCAAGTATCGCAGCCGGCACTCGGTGACCACCAGCTGGGTGCCCTCCTCTTCGATGCGGCGGTAAGGCAGCCCCAAAGAGCGCAGCAGCTCGGTGCGCCCAGCTTCGAAGTAGTGGAGGTAAACGGCATGGTGGACCACGCCTTGAGGATCGACCTCGGGATACCGGACCCGGATCCGGGTTTCATACCATGGAGATCGGCAGGGATTGTTTACATCCATCAGGATCGCCTCTATTAGACTCTTCCAAAAAATCATATTCGCAGGCTGCAGAGAAGTCTTGGCGTCCAAGGACGGCTCTCTCATTCGCCTGGCGTCTTATCTCTGTGACCTTGGCGTCTTTGCGGTTCAATCCTCTTCATCTTTTTCTTCGGCCGAGACCTTGAGTTGCGGCCTTGGCTGGTTTACTGAAAAAGTCTTATCATCTCGGAACTTGAAGGTAAACTGGAAGCATCGTATCGCGTTCATTCGTGGATGGCCATCCGCTTTTGGCCGCTTCTCGCTGGTGGAAATTCCGGTATGCCACGATTGGTGATTTTCGACAACCAGGTGCGCGGGGTCGACCTCCCCCCGCAGCCGGTGATCATCGGGCGCTCCAAAAAGAGCGACATCCCCATCCGGGACGAGCTGCTGTCCAGGAAGCACTGCGCCATCGTGCCCACCGGAGCGCAGTACCGCCTGGTGGATTTGAAGAGCGCCAACGGCACCTTCCTGAACGGGGCGCGGGTGAAGGGCCGCGCCGACCTCAATTACGACGACCTCATCGAAATCGGCCAGACGGTCATGGTCTTCCTTGACGCCGGCGTCTGGAACCGCGGCGAAGGGCTGGCCCGGCTGCGCAATCCCATCAAGGCCCAGGAGCTGATCCAGAGGCTCAAGCTCCAGGAGCAGCCGGGAAAGGGGAAAATCCCCCTTAATCCCATGGCGCGGTCGCGTTCCCGCGAGGCCAGAGCCCGTAACCTGCTGGCTCTCTTCAAGGAACTTCCGGTGGCGGCCGATGCGGCGGCGGTTCTCAAGGATGGTTTTCTGGAGCTGCTCACCGATTACGCGGCATATAAAACCGTGTCCTTTCTGATCCGCCACCATCCCCAGCTGCGGCGGGCGCTTTCGCGGACGGTCGAGGGCGCCGTGCTCTCCTCGGTGCACGGCCAGTGGGATGGCTGGCGCGCGCGCCTGCGCGCGGATCTCGAGGAGCAGATCAAAAGCGCCTTCACGGCGAGCCCGGAGGCGAAAGGAAAGTCCGCCAAGCGCCCGCCTGGCAGCTCTTCTTCGCGGCCAGTGCCATGATCGATTACCCGGCCCGACCCGAAGGCGATAAACTTCTGTCTGCGGAGGAGCTTCAGGCGCTCCTCGGCAAGGCCGAAGCCGGCGGCTTGGAGGCTTCATGCCGGCCGCAAAACCGCCGGGTGCTCCTCTTGTCGAAGCGGGATGAGGACCTCGAGCTGCTCATCCGGCTTCTGGCGGAGATGGAAGTGGAAATTTCCGTCACCCGCAATCCCTTCACCGCCCTCGACTACCTGAGAGACCGCGATTTCTGCGGCCTGATCAGCGATTTCTCCCTCTGGACCGCCGGCGGAGCCTTGCTGTTCCAGCGGCTGGGCCAGCTCGACCACCCCGTCAAGGTGGTGTTCCTCTGCGACCGGGACCGCCCGTCGGCCGAAGCAGCGGCCCGCCGGTCGGGGGCTGCCGCGGTCCTGGACCGCCCTCTCGATGCCGCGCAGGCCGCCCGGGTGATCGAGGAGCTGCTCCGTGCAGCGCCGGCCTTCCCTTTGGCAGGGGAGGGCGTTCCGGGGCCGGCGAAGGTGGAGGAGCGGCCGCCCGGCGCCGGAAAACCTGCGCCGCTGGCGCCTTCCGAGCCCGTGGAGCCGGTGAATCCCCCGGCGCCGGAGGCCGAGCTGCGCTGGCTGCGGTTTTTTTTCGAGGCTCGCCGGGCTTTTCGCGCCGCCCCGACCATCGAGGAGCGCCGGCAGATCGTCCTGGAGCACTTCTTGAGAACACAAGGCGGAGGAGCGGCCGCGCTCTGTTCCCAGAGGCCGCCGGCGCAAGTGCGCCTTTTTGCCTGCGGCGCCGATCCGGGCTGCCGGGACCTCCTGAAGAAGCTCTTCCTGGCCCTGAGCGAAAAATTCGACCAGCTCGCTTCTCCATCCTCGAGCCTGGATGCAGTCCTGATAATCCCCTGGCGGCGGTCAGAGGAGGAGCTGGAAGCCCTCCTGGCCGTGACGCCGGCGGGAGCGGCCAAACTCCCCAGCTTCGTCTTTGAAGAGCTGCCCTTCCTGCTCCAGGAGCTCGATCCGGAAGTCCGATAATCCTCTTCGCGCGATGGCGCCTGCCCAGGTAGCCGGTCCCCGCGGGCATTGTATACTTGGCTGGGTGAAGGTCTGTCGGCCCGCCCTGACGCCCAAGTCTTAATTTTGGTTTCAATTTCCGGTCCTTGGAGGATCTTCTGATGCGTGCTCTCAGAAAAAATTTGGTTGTTTCCTGGGCCTGGCTGGTTCCGATCATCCTCGGGCTGGTCGGGTGCGGCGGTGGTTTCGAGTTTCCGGTCATCGAGCCGCAGGATCAAGCGGTGGAGATGACCTTCCAGAGAGACCGTGGGCTGAACGCTCTGGGACAGGCTGTCGATGGCCTGACCGACAGCAAAACGTGCCTGGAGTCCGCCAGCGCGCAAACTACCCAGGTGAACAAGGAGCTCGAGAAGGAGCGGGCGGCGGTGCAGGAGCTCAGCGCCAGGATCGCAGCCCAGGCGCAGGAGATCAAGACTTTGGAAGAACAGGTACAAAACCACAAGAAAGAGCTGGCCAAGTTCAAGGAGACGCGCTCGAAGATCGAGGAGATGGCGCAAGGCACCTTGAGCGAGCTGAGCGAGCTGCGCCAGAAGAATGAAAGTCTGGCCACGGAGAAGGCGCGCCTGGAGAAGCAGGCGACCTCGCAGGATCAGCAAATCGAGACCATGAGCAGGGAGCTCGACGACCTCAAGGCCGAGCTGACCAAGATCCGCATCGCCTTCCGGGCGCTCCAGGACAACACCGAGGTGCAGGGAAGGAAAGCCGCCGTCTCCGGCGACGAGGTGGCGACCTTGCGCCAGACGAGCGATGCGCTGGCGCAGGAGAAGGTCCGCCTGGAAAAATTGGCGGCGGCGCAAAACCAGCAGCTGGAGTCGTTCGCCAAGCAAGTCAACCAGCTGCGGGACGAGCTGATCAAGCGCGGCGTCGCGGTGCCGGAGGTCGAGGCGGTGGTCGTTCCGGAGGCGCTGGTGGTCGCGAAGGGTGAGAGCGCTCCGGCGTTCCCGGCCGCGGCGTCCGGCGCCGAGCAGAAAGCCCCAGCCTCGGAGACCGCCTCGGAGACGGCGTTTCAAGGAGTCCTCCGCACCCTGGGAGGGCGCTTGAAGAAGGCCCTGCATGGCAACATCGCCTGGGATGGTTTCGACCTTTCCGCGGCCGCTGGTTTTGCCGGCGCGGCGGGCGCCTCGCTGGCGATTTTCTTCCTCGTCCGGCGATCGAAGAAGCTCAGCCGCCGCCTCGCCGAGGTTCAGAGCCAGTATCGCGCCTCCCTCTCACAGCTCTCGCAGCCTTCTCAGGTTTTCCAGGCTCCGGCTCAGGCCGCCGGCGCCCCGGATCTCCTGCAAGCGATCGAGGAGGAGGAGGAAGCTCCCAGGGCGATGGCGTCGCCGACGAAGAGCGAGATCGCCCAGGCGGTGGAAAGCCTGGAAGACAAGTCCAGGGTGGTCAAGCCAAAGAGCCCTCCGGTCAAACCGGCCGCGGCGGCAGCGCAGCTCCCCCAACCTCCGCACACGCAGCCTTCGTTCCGGGCGCGGCGCCCCGCCCCACCGGCGGAGAATTTCGGAACCATCATCCGGAAGAGCAGCGCCCACAAGGAGGCGAAGGAAGAAGCTCCAGCGGTGAAGGGCGCGGCGGAGGAAGCTCCCGTGAAGTCGGCCGCAGAGCCGAAACCGGCCCGGCGCATCATCGGGGCCTTGAGGGAAGAAGCGGTTTCATCGCTCAGACAGGACACGGAAAAAGCCTTCCTGGTACCGCTGGGGAAGATGGCGCCGCCAAAATCCTCCAGCGAGCCGGCCGCGCGGGCCGTCAAGGAGGAGCGGGCCGTGGAGGATGAAGAAAACGGCGGCCATACGCAGATCATCTCCGACTTTGATGAAGACCTCTTCAATCCCGGCGGATCCAAAGGAGCTTCGCATGCCAAGCCCCAGGACAAAACCGCCACCATCAATCCGGGGAAACCAGCCGCCGCTGCGAAGGCCTCAAAACCGGAGCCGGCCGGCTCGTCGGATGAGCAGGAGCTCTTGAAGGAGCTGAAGACGATCATCAGCAAGAAGTTCGATCAGGTGAAGTGACCGGCGGCCCCGTCACCAGAAAGCGCCGTCGCACCAATACAGGGGTGGATGACCCAAAAATCATTCACCCCGTCCGCTCCCCCTCTCCGCTGGCCTCGACCTTCCCCCAAAAGGCGTACAAATTTCAAGGTTACAACCCTCCATCCACCTCTTATAATTGAGCCGTAATTTGCTTGAGGGATAAGGAAATAGTCCCCTTGGAAAGGTCATCGTTAGAGATCCAAGTATTTGGAGGATAAAGTGTTGCATTCAGGGAACCGCACATCCGCGCGTCGTGGGGGCGTTGGCGGGAAGAGCGACCGAGCCCATCTTTCGAGCCTCCTGATCCGCTGGGCCCTGGCTGGCCTGGTGGCGTGCCAGCTGGCCGACCTGGCGACAGCCCAGGCCACGATCGATGACTACAGAAAATTAAAAATCAACGAGATCATCGCCTCGAACAATACCATTTTTCCGCAAAACTGCCGGTGCAAGCATGTCGACATGTTCGAAATTTACAATGCCGGCACGGCGGCATTGCCCCTGGACAACTCCAACTTAAATGCCTACGTGCGCATTACGGATCATTCCGTCGATGCGACGATTGGAAAAACTCGGTACATGGAATTCTCAGGCCATCAGGTTCGTAATATCCTCCAAAAAGAGCGAATTGTCATCTTTGCGGATGCGGTGGACGACTGCGATGACGATGAAAAACGTTCAGAAGCCTGCAAAGCTATTCGCGAGGCGAAGGATGCGTACGAGATCCATGCCCCTTTTGGCCTAGACAACGACGGTGAGACTCTTACCATGGAGCTGGTCCAGAAGGGGCCATTTGGAGAACCTGGCACCGTGCTGAGCCAGCTCGATAAGGTGAGCTACCCGCCGCTTGCCAAAGACGTCTCCTACGGCCGCTATCCCGATGGCGCTGACAACTGGGTGTTCAGTAAAATCCCCAGCTTCGGCGATTGCGTCAAGCCTCTCAGCACCGGCCGGCCTTCCTGCCTTGGCGCTTCCAATAACAGCGGCGACCCCATCGAGCCGAAAATCGACCATGACGACTACCAGACCGTCAACCCGGCGCCGGGAAGCCCGTTCGTGATCCGCGCCCGCGTCTCTGATGAGAAGGGGCCGGAGGCGCCGAACATCGCCGTGGTGGAAATCCGTTACTGGGTGAACCGCGCCCAGGGCGGCTCCGGCAGCACGGAGCAAGAGGTCCCCATGACTTACCTGGCCACCGGCTCTGACCCCCTCAACGAACTCGACCGCTGGTCGATCTGGGAGGGGAGCATTCCCGGCCAGGCCGCGGGGTCGGTGGTGGAGTTTTACCTCTACGTGAAGGATGCCGATGGGCTGGAGGAGACCGACCCGCGCACCGATCCGCCCGGCACCGCCGGCGGCACCACCATCTGCCCGTCCGGCGTCGGCCCCTGCCAGCGGGAGGATATCCCGCCGAATCTTGGACCCGGTTGCACGGAAAAGCAGGACTGCCGCGTTCCTTACCGCTACACCGTCGGCTCGAGCTACAGCGGCCCGCTGTTGATTAACGAGGTTTACCCCAACAACGACAGCATCCTGGAAGACCCCACGGAGAAGACGCTCCCCTGCCCGGTGGTCCCGGTGGCCAATCCCGCCTGCCGTTTCGATGATTTCATCGAGCTTTACAACGCCTCCGAAAAGATCATCAACCTCGAGGGCCTGTGGCTGTCGAACCATACCTTCGAGCCCAAGGGCTGGCAGTTCCCCTTCGGCTCGGAGATCAATCCCTGGAACTACTTGATCGTCTGGATTGACAACGACGACCGCGACCCGGTGGACCTGGACGATCCGCCCAATCCCAACGATCCGGCCAAAGGCGAGTTCCACACCAATTTCGGGATCGATGCCACCCATGACGACGAAGTTTATCTCTTCGACACCGAGGCCAACCGCTTCCAGCTCATCGATGGGGTGCGCTGGGGAAGGCCGAAGGAGACCAAAATCAGTGAGGCTCAATTCCTCCCGCCCATACCCCGCGCTGCCGCACAGGGAACGATCGAATTCATCGCCCTCGATGGCTCCCTGGCGCGCTGCCCGGACGGCAGCCGTGCCAGTCCCTGGGTCATCCACGACAAGGCCGCCGTTTCGGCCAAAGGCCCCAACCAGTGCCAGAGCTCTCAGCCGCTCTTCAAGCGCGGCGATGCCAACCAAGACGGCGCCGCCGACTTGAGCGATGGCATCAAGATCCTCAACTTCCTCTTCCTGGGCGAAGCGGACTTCCCGTGCCAGGACGCCGGCGACGTCGATGACAGCGGCCAGGTCGATATCAGCGACCCCATCGGGCTTTTGACTTATCTCTTCCTGGGCCAGGGCCCGCCGCCCGCCTTGCCGGGAAAGGACGCCTGCGGCCCCGATCCTACCCCCGATGAGCCGGAGGAGCTGCCGGATTGCGTATACAACCCAGAGAATTGCAAGGGTGGTTAAAAATAGTTAATCCTCGAAGGCCGTCACCTCGACCTTGATCTCGGCGGTCTTTCCCGCCTCCACCTTGATCTTCTGCTTGACTTCCTCGCAAGCCTCCTGCCAGGCCATCAGCTCGTACTCGCCGGGCGGAATGCCCTCGAGCGAAAACTTCCCATCGACGCCGGTGACGGCGAAGAAGTCGTGGGGGAAGACCTGGATGTCGGCTTGCATCCACTCGTGGGTGTCGCACTTGATCACCACCCTCCCGGCGCGGTTGAGCTTTTTTTCCACTGGCTTGCTGGAGCTGGAGATGGCGATATTGAACTCGGCCCCCAGGTAAGCGTGGGCGGAGTGCAGCACGCCTTCATCCTTGTTGCTGATCTTGATGATGGAGCCCACGGTGGTCGCCTGGACGTGGGGGACAAAGCGACACTTGTCGTTGGTCAGCTCGAGCTCGCGGGGCTTGGCCTTGGCGGCGGGCTTGATATTGAGGCTGACGACGGCGTTGGCCACCTGCTTCTTGTCGTTCACGATGAGGCGCTCGTTGGGGACCTCAGCGCCGCAGAAGGCGCGGTCCCTATGATCGGCCTTGATCTTGAGGGGCTCCAGCTTCGGCAGCTTCCCCTTCAGCACCACCTCGCCGGTGATTTTACCGGTCGCCTGCGGGTCGGCCTTGCGGTCTCCGCCCGCGGCGGGATTGGGCTTGCCCTTCTTCTCCGGACCTTCCTTGGCCGGAGATTCCTCCTTCTTCCCGCCTCCATCCTTTTTGGTTTGGTCATCGGCCAACGCCCAGGCCAGCGAGGCCCCCGCTTGCTCTCGCTGGCAGCCAGGCGCGGCCGCGATTTGCGAAACCGCACCTTTCTCTTTATAATTACACTGCTTGGAGAGCCAGCAGGGGCCGTATGGGATCTGCACGCACAACAGGGTGGAAACAGCGCCGACAAGGACCAGGCCGGTGATTAGTTTTTTCATGAGCGTGATCTCCTTTTATAAGTCGTGTAAATCCTTGGAGAAAATTCGAACTTTTTATTATCCATCATCTAATGAAGTTGACAACGAGTTTTGAGGTTCTATCATCGATTCCTCGCAAAATTTTACGGTAGAGAAGCATTCGGTCACGAGGCTAGCTATGAAACTCAAAGATTTTCGCCGCGGCATGGTCTTCCGTATGGACGGAGAACTCTGGCAGATCATTCAAATGGACCTCAACACGCCGGGAAACTGGCGCTCCATGTTCCAGGTGGACATGAAGAACGTCCTCAAGGGAAACGTGGTCCGCAAGCGCTTGAGCCCGACGGAGGATCTGGAGGAGGTTTTTCTCGAGACCAAGGACATGGAGTACCTTTACCGCGAGGGGGAAAATTACGTCTTCATGGACACCGGCAACTACGAGCAGATCTCCCTCACCGCCGCTCAGGTTGGCGACGCCGCCAATTACCTCCGCCACAACGAAACGGCGCGGGTGCAGTTTTCCGATGAGCACCCGATCTCCGTCGAGCTCCCTGCCTCGGTGGTTCTCGAGGTCAAACAAACCGAGCCCGGCGCCCGCGGCAACACCGTCTCCAACATCACCAAGCCCGCCACCCTCGAAACCGGCCTGGTGGTCAAGGTGCCGAATCACATCAACGTTGGCGAAAAGGTCAAGGTCGACACCCGCACCGGCGAGTTCATCAGCCGGGCGTAATGGCCGTCATTTCTTGGGCTCCTCAGCCGCTGGAGGGGCGAGATCGATCCTCACCTCGCTGTGCAGGCTCTGGCGGTCGAGGGCCAGCGACACCCGCAGGCCTCGGAAGGTCCGGAGAAACGGGGCAAAAAGGGCCTCGGCGCGCTCTTCCAGCCTGGCGAAGCCCCTTTCCTCCGTCAAGAAGGCGCTGCTCCTGAAAAACGGCTCGCCGCCGACCGGATAGGGATTTCCCCGATACTCGCCGCCCGCCGGGCAAACCACCCTCTGGGCGAGGAGCCGCTCTGCCGCCCGATCGCAGCTTTCCAGCGGCACCTTGAGTTCCCGGTGGATCAGGGACAAGAAACCGGCGCCGGATTTCGAGATGCGGCGCTGGCGCAGGTAGTTCTGCACCGCCAGGGCTCTCGCCACGCGCTTCCCCTCGAGGGCGCCGAGCTCGAGGCGGGCCTGCGCCGGGACATCCTCCTCAAACAGCAGTTGCGCCGCCGCTCGTTCGGCCAGCTCTTTCTCGAAACTGACCACCAGGTACTGTCCCTCGATCTTCCCCCAGAGCGCCTTGCCGTTGAGATCGAAGCTCAGGCGGTACCATCCGCTCTCGTCCCGCCGGGCCGCCAGCAGGCTGGCCTGGATTTCCTGATCGGAAAGCCGCCGCGTCACCGGCAGGAGGGCATGAAAGCGGGCGCTCTTGAGGAGGCTCTCGGCATTGAGGAAATCCCCCTCGAAAACCATCGGCGCCTCGAAATCGACCAGCGCCGCCCGGAAATAAGCCGGGGGGTTGGCGAGGATCGAGCCCCCCTCCAGGCTCACGGAGAGGACCTCGCCATCGAGGGGCTTCAATCGGCGGGGGGCCGGCAGGCCGGCCAGGGCGCTCAGCCACTGGTAGGGGAGCCGGGCGTAGGGGAGGATGTCGATGGACAGGGCGAGATGATCGAGCCTGGTGGCCTCGTTTTCCGAGCTTTTTTCCGGACCGTTCCCGGGCCGCCGTGAATTCATGCGAACGCGGATGACCGCTGGGTCGATGCGCTGCCACTGTTGCTGGTAAAACCAGCGAAAGCGCTCGTAAGCCTCGGCTTCCGCGCTGGTCAAGCGGTCGACCGGGACGTCGGGAATAGGGAGGAAGGTGCCGCGGGCGCCGCGCCAGGTGTCGACGGCGCCGTCCGGCCCATCGCGGTAAGTGGAGCCGTCGGCATGGCTGAGAATCCGCGGCGGCAGATAGCGCCGCTCGACCAGGGCCGGCAGGTCGAGCTCCTGGCCGGTCTCGGCGCGCGCTGTCATCCGTGCGACCTCGACCAGCTCGAGCTCGGCGCGGGCGCGGGTGCGGCGCGTCATCTCGGCGCGATAAGCGGGGCCGATGAGGCCGCGGATGAAGGGATCGGAGATGAAGACCAACGCCTCCTCCGGCTGGGAAAGGGGATGGAGGGCGCGGGCGTGGCGGAAGCCGGGATTGTTGGCCAGCGACTTTCCCTGGCGGTCGCCGGCGCACTCGAGAAACCGCTCCACCAGGCGCCGGCAATTGGCCACCAGGTGGTAGCTGCCGCAAGCGACGTGAAAGGAGCGCACGCGGTTCCCCGGCGCCTCCAGGAGCTCCACCTTGCGGCCGCCGATCTCGATATCCTTCACTTCCGCTGCCCCGCCGGGCCAGGACGTGGAGCGCTCGCGCACCTCCTCGCGCAGCCGCTTCAAAGCCGCCAGGAACAGCGCCTCGTTCTTCACCTCGAAGATGACTCCCAGGGCGCTCCCCTCGCGCACGAAGGTGTCGTAGGCGGCGAAGGCGGTCTCGCCGATGGCCAGATCGCCGAAGAGCTTGCCCAGCGCCGTCTCGCGCAGGGCCAGCTGCCCTTCCAGCCTCTCCCGGGCCTGGGCATCGAGCGCGCGGCCGAGAAGGGCGTCGTGGAGGCTCGCGCCGAAGCCCTCGAGGCGGGCGCGCAGGCTCTGGAGGGCGGAGTATCGGGGGAAGCGGATGTAAAGGCACTCCTCCGGAACGTAAAAGGAGATCGGCTCCACTTCCAAGCCTGCGGGAGCCGCCGGCAGATCGACGGGCGGAGGTTCGATGGGCCTGGGCAGGGGGGCCGCGAGCTCACTTTCAACCTTCCCCTCTTGATCCTCGAGCAGCGCATCGCGCTGCATGGCGATGCGGATCGACTCCGTGCCCATGAGGAGGTCCGCCAGCCGCTCCAACTCGGGGAAGCCCTGAAGCGGCCGCGCCGCCAGCGAAGGACTCCGGCCGGCGAGCCCCTTCAAGCTCCGATCGCCGGATCCCAGGACTTGAGCGAAGCGCCAGAGCAGGTAGTTCTCGATCAGCGGGTAATGGTCATCGCTGTTTTTCCAGTGCTCGAGCAGGGCCTGGTAGCCGCGCCGCCAGGCCGCGAGCAGCTCATCGCGGCGCCGGCGCTCAGAGTCGCCCTCCGCCGGCGCGGGGCCGGCTGGATTGATGGCCGCCTTGAATTCCCGCAGCGGGTTCTGGTCGAGGTTGGTGGTGGCGGTCAGCTTGAGCGGCTCGGCGCCGCGGAAGAGGAAGAGGACGGCGAAGCCCGCGGGCGGGCCCACCGGCCCCTCCGGCCCGGCCGGGCGCGGATCCTCGAAGAAGACCGGGTAGAGGATGCGCGCGTGCTCGCCGGCGAGGTTGAAGGCCGGCGGTCTCGCCGTGACCGGCGCCGGCTCGACGATGGTGAAGTGAATTCGGGCGACGCCGAAGGGCTCGCCGGCGAAGGCTTCGGTCTCGGGGCCGTCCGCCTCGGCGCCGAAAAGGCCGGGCGAACCGAGGGCCAGGGAGAGGACCCAGCAGACAGCCCGGCAGGAAATTACCGGATGGTGGAGCATGGTTTCAATCCTCCAGAATTTTTGCGGCCTTGATGGCCTCTTGATTTTCGGAAAAAACGTGCCCGGCGGAGTCCCTGTCGAACCGCAGGCGGGAGCGGTAGTTCGGGTTGTTCTCCAGCAGGCGCGTCAGCTTCTCAATCGCTTTTTCGGCATGGCGGGCCCGAAAGTAAAGGATGGCGGCCTTCATGGTTCACGTCCTCCCTGAAAGTACTCCCCCCAGCGGCGGTCGACCATTTTGACAACCTCCGGATCCATCACCAGCGGCTCCGGATAGCCTGATTTGAAGGTGGCATCGATGCCCAGGGGGCCGCGGTAGACCGGCATGATCCCGCGCAACTCGGCCTGGGCGAAGATGACATCGCGCGCCGGCTCGAAGCGCGTCAAGAGGCCCCACAGGAGGCTGGTCGGGTCCTCGAGGTCGACGTCGTCGCTCACCGCAGCCACCATCTTGAAGCGGCCGACGTGGGGGCGGCGCAGCAGGCTTTCCAGAATGGCGCGGCCGCGGGTGTTGTGCTCGCGGCGCAGGCGCACGGCGAGGAGCGTGTCCTCGAGGGCGTGCCATGCGTCGATGCCGGGCTCGGCCTCGCCGAGATCCAGCTCCGCCGGTCCGGTATCCGGTGGCGCCGGCCCCAGGCTGCCGGTCGCGTCGATCACCATCTTCGAGCCCAGGTTCATCCGGAAGCTCGAGAAGTCGAGGGTGTCCATGGCCGTCCCCGGAAGAAGGAGAAAGTCCCGCTCCGGCAGGAAGTTCTGCCGGATGGCGCGCAGCACCTGCCGGAAGTCGCGCGGCGAGGTCTGGGGGCCGACGACCAAGACCCATTTGGTCAACGAGAGCTGCCCCTCGCCGAGGAGCCCCAAGGCGGTCTTCATGCCCTCTTTCTGGTAGCGGGACTCCATCGACGCCACGAGCAGGGTGTGGAAGCCTCCCTCGTAGTAAGACCAGAGGTCGCGGATTTCGGGATGGAAGACCCGCAGGATCGGAGCCAGGATCTCCTGTGCGGCGTTGCCGAGGTACATGTCCTCCTGCGGCGGCTTTCCGACCACGGCGGCGAGAAAAATCGGGCGGCGTTTGCGGGTGATCTTCTGGATCTTGAAGACCGGAAATTCGGCGGCGCCGGAGTAGTGGCCGTAGTGGTCGCCGAAGGGCCCTTCCATGCGGCGCTCGCGCGGCGGCACGACGCCCTCGAGCACGAACTCGGCGCCGGCGGGGACGTCGAGGGAAAGGGTCCGCGCCCTCGCCAGGCGCGCCGGCCGGCCGCGCAGGAAGCCGCTGAAGGCGATCTCGTCGACCCCCTCGGGGAGAGGCGCCATGGCCGAGAAGAGCAGGACCGGATCTGCGCCGATCGCCGCCGCCACTTCGAGCGGCCTCCCTTCCTTCTCCGCCTCGTGGTAGTGGAAGCCGCCCCCTTTCTGGATCTGCCAGTGCATGCCGGTCTCCCTCGCCGAGTAGACGTGCATGCGGTAGAGGCCGAGGTTGCGCTCGCGGCCGCCGCGCCCGGTGGTGATGATCAAGGGAAAGGTGATGAAGCGGCCGCCGTCGCCCGGCCAGCACTTGAGGATCGGCAGGCGGCCGAGGTCGGGCTCCTCGACCACCTCCTGGGACGGCGGGCTGCCGTTAGCGCGGCGGACGCGCATCTGGGCCGCCCGCCACAGGAAGCGCCGCTGGCGGAAGAGCGCCTTCAAGCTGGGCGGACGGACGGCTTCGAGGAAGCGCAGGATCTCGGCGCCGATTTCCCCGGGCGGGCGGCCGAAGGCGATCTCCAGTCGCCGCGGGCTGGAGAAGAGGTTGATGGCGAGAGGGTAAGGCGAGCCCTGGACCCGCTCGAAGAGGAGCGCCGGCCCGCCGCCTTGGCGCAGGAGGCGCAAGATGATCTCGGTGATCTCCAGCTCTGGATCGACCTCCACCGGGACGCGGCGGAGCTCGCCGGCCGCTTCGAGCGCGCGCAAGAAGCTGGGCAAATCCTCGGGTATCGGACGGGACAAGATGCGCTCCTCTTTTCTTTTGGATCCTTCCAGGTGTACAGTAAACTTTCCGTGAAAGAAATACAACCACGGATAGCGAGAAATGCCCAGCTTTGAAATTCCTTAACTGAATTGATTTTTGGAACCGGAGTCCTCATGTCTTCTCATCTTAGGATTTTGCTGATCTCCCGCGAATACCCGCCCAACGTCTATGGCGGGGCCGGGGTGCACGTCGAGCATCTCTCCCGCGAGCTGGCGCGCCTGGCCGAGGTCGAGGTGCGCTGCTTCGGCAGCCAGAAGATCGCCGGCGGCCACGGCCAACCGGCGGTGCGCGGCTTTTCCGGCCCCGCCGGGCTCGAGTGCACCTTGAATCCCCGCCTGCAGAAGGCCTTCGAGCCGCTGGCGACCGATGTCGCCATCGCCGGCGCCGACGTCCAGGCCGAGATCGTCCACTGCCACACCTGGTACTCGATGATGGCCGGCCTGTGGATCAAGATCCTCCACGGCATCCCGCTCGTCATCACCACGCACTCCCTGGAGCCGCTGCGGCCGTGGAAGGAGGAGCAGCTGGGGAGCGGCTACCGGCTGTCGAGCTGGCTGGAAAAGACCGCCCTCGAGTCGGCCGATGCGGTGATCGCCGTCTCGAAAGAGACGCGCCAGGAAGTCCTGGGATGTTACCGCGTCGAGCCGGAGCGCGTTCACATCATCCACAACGGCATCGACCTCAACATCTACCGGCGGACCGATCCGCTGCCGGTGCTGCGGCGCTACGGCATCGATCCCGAGAAGCCTTACCTTCTCTTCGTCGGCCGCATCACCCGTCAAAAGGGCATCCTCCATCTGGTGCGGGCGCTGCCTCAGGTGCCGGCGGGGGTGCAGGCGGTTCTTTGCGCCGGCGCCCCGGACACGCCGGAGATCGGCCGCGAGATGGCCCAGGCGGTCGAGGAGATCAAGAAGGTCCGCCCCGGGGTGTACTGGATCCCCGAAATGGTGCCGGTGCCGGACCTCAGGGCCCTTTACAGCGGCGCGGCGGTGTTCGTCTGCCCGTCGGTTTACGAGCCCTTCGGCATCATCAACCTCGAGGCCATGGCCTGCGAGACGCCGGTGGTGGCGAGCCGGGTCGGCGGCATCCCCGAGGTGGTGGTCGATGGGGAGACCGGCTTCCTGGTTCCCTTCGAGCAGAACCCCTCCCCCAATTTCGAGCCGCGCCAGCCCGAGCAGTTCGCCAGGGATCTCGCCGCGGCCGCCGCCAAGGTGCTGGGCGAGCCGGAGCGGGCGAGGAAGATGGGCAAGGCCGGCCGCGCCCGCGTCGAGGCCCATTTCAGCTGGGAGAGCATCGCGCGGCGGACGCTGAGCCTCTACCAAACCCTGGTCCGGAAGTGAGCTTCTTCTTTCTTCCCATCTCTGGGAAGATGGGTTAAAAGTGGGGCTGTTTTACAGATCCGGCCATTGGAAATTGAGAGGATTTCATGTTTGGAAAGAAGAAGATCAGCGACCAGGCGGTGATCGAGGCGCTGCGGGCGGTCCAGGACCCCGACCTCCACAAGGACATCGTCTCCCTCGGCTTCATCAAGGACCTGAAGATCGATGGCGCTCAGGTCTCCTTCAAGGTGGAGCTGACCACGCCGGCTTGCCCGGTGAAGGACCGCATGAAGGCGGAGTGCGAGGCCAAGGTGCGGGCCATTCCCGGCGTCGAAGCGGTGGCGGTGGAGATGAGCGCCAGCACCCGCGGCGCGGCCTCGCTCATGGGCCAGGGCTCGGCGCTTCCGGGGGTGAAGAACATCATCGCCGTGGCGAGCGGCAAGGGCGGCGTCGGCAAATCGACCACCGCCATCAACCTGGCGCTGGCGCTCCAGGAGACCGGCGCCGCCGTCGGCCTCCTCGATGCCGATGTCTACGGGCCGAGCATGGCGATGATGTTCGGCATCAAGGCCATGCCTCAGGTCAACGAGGAAGGTAGGATCGTGCCGCTCGAGGGGCACGGCGTGAAGGTGCTGTCCATGGGTTTCATCGCCGATGACAACAAACCGGTCATCTGGCGCGGTCCCATGGTGCACAAGCTCCTGCAGCAGTTCCTGCGCGATGCCGACTGGGGCGAGCTCGACTACCTGGTGATCGATCTGCCGCCCGGCACCGGCGATGCGCAGCTGTCGATTTCCCAGATCGTCCCCATCACCGGCGCGGTGATCGTCACCACGCCGCAGGACATCAGCCTGCTCGATGCCAAGAAGGGGCTCTTGACCTTCACCCAGCTCAAGGTGCCGGTGCTGGGGATCGTCGAGAACATGAGCTACTTCATCTGCCCGAACTGCAGCCACCGGCACGAGATCTTTCGCCACGGCGGCGGCCGCCGGGTGGCGGAGCAGCTGGGGCTGCCTTTCCTCGGCGAGGTCCCCATCGACCCGGACGTGGTCATCGGCGGCGACCAGGGGAAGCCGATCGTCGTGCGCAATCCGGATTCACCGGCGACCAGGGCTTACCGCGACCTCGCCGGCCAGGTGGCCGCCCGCCTCAGCGTCCTCAACTCCACGGAGGGGGGCTTCCAGCAGCCCATCATGCCCGGCCCGATCCAGTGGAGGTGATCAGGAGAACTGATATGAGCTTGAGTTCTGGCAACCGACCCGTCCGCATCGGCCTCATCGGCTGCGGCATGATCAGCGAGTTCCAGTCCGAGGCCATCCGGCAGGTTCCGCATGCGGAGATCGCCGGCTATTACGACATGGTGGCGGAACGGGCGCAGGCCCGCTCCGCCAGGTACGGCGGCAAGGTTTACAAGGACCTCGAGGACATGCTGCGCGATCCGGGCGTGACCGCCGTCTCCATCTGCACGCCCTCGGGGCTGCACCTGGAGCCGGCGGTGGCGGCAGCGAAAGCCGGCAAGCACATCATGGTGGAAAAGCCCATCGAGATCACCCCGGAGCGGGCCGACGCCATCATCGACGCCTGCCGGCAGGCGGGCATCACCCTGGGAGCGATTTTCCCCCGCCGTTTCCACGACAGCAGCCAGGCGGTGAAGGCGGCGGTGGGAGCCGGCCGGTTCGGCACCCTGGTGCTGGCCGATGTCGCCATCAAGTGGTGGCGCAGCCAGAAGTACTACGATGAAGGCGGCTGGAAGGGGACCTGGAAGCTCGATGGCGGCGGCGCGCTGATGAACCAGGGCATCCACGGCATCGACCTCCTGCAGTGGCTCATGGGCGGCATCGATTCCGTCGTGGGCTTCACGGCGACGCGCGCCCACCAGCGCATCGAGGTCGAGGACGCGGCCGCCGCCGCGGTGCGCTTCAAGAACGGCGCCCTCGGAAGCATCGAGGGGACCACCGGCGCCTGGCCGGGGACCAAGATCCGCACCGAGATCTGCGGCAGCGCGGGCTCGATCGCGCTCGAGGATGAAGTCATCCTCTCCTGGAAGTTCGAGAAGGAGCTGCCCGAGGACGAGGAGATCCGCCGGAAGTTCGGGCCGCGCGCCGGCCTCTCGGGAGGAGGCGCCTCCGACCCCAAGGCCATCGACTGCGAAGGGCACCGGCGGCAGTTTGCCGATTTCGTCGAGTCCATCCGCGCCGGCCGGAAACCGAGAGTCGACGGCGCCGAAGCCCGCCAGGCGGTGGCCATCATCGCCGCGATCTACCGCTCCGCCAGGGAGGGGAGGGCGGTGAAGGTGGATTGATCATCGGCTTCCAGGGGCGCTCAAGGAATGGAGCCTTTCCCCTCGACGACTTCCACCTTCTGGTCAATGGGTGGCGGTGGATAGCGCTCCTCCTTGCCGGTGGGCCAGCGCACCCGCAGCTCGTCGACTTTCCTGGCCTCGCCGAGGCCGAAGCGGGCGGTCAGCTCCGACTGGGAGGCGTAGCTCGAGCCGCTGCGCACGCGCCGCTTCTGCTCCTTGCCGCCGGCGCGGACGATCACCACGGCGCCGATGCCGTCGCGGTTCGAGGCGGTTCCGAGGGGGCGGACGGCCACCCAGTGGTTTTTGGGGGAGCCGGCGTTCTCGAGGACCGTCGCCTCGTCATCGATCTCGTTCACGACGATGTCCAGGTCGCCGTCTCCGTCGAGATCGCCGCAGGCGGCGCCGCGGGAGGACTTCTTCACCTCGAGGCCGGGGCCGGCGCGGCTCGAGATGTCGATGAAGCGCCCGGCGCCGTCGTTGAGGAAGAGCTTGTTGAACTGCTTCCAGCCTGGCGACGAGGGGATCTGGTCGGCTTGCGGCACCACGTGACCCTGGGCGATGAAGAGGTCGAGTTTGCCGTCCAGGTCGGGATCGAAGAAGAACGTCCCCCAGCCGAGGTGCTTGAAGCACGGCTCGGCCAGGCCGATCGCCGAAGTGATCTCGGTGAAAAAGCCGTTGCCGTCGTTGCGGTAGAAGGTGTTGTTGTCATCTTCGTAATTGACCACGAAGAGGTCCTCCCTGGCACCCTCGCGCAAGAAGACCGCATCGGTGCCCATCCCCGCCTGGGCGAGGGCATGGTCGTTGAGGGCGACTCCGCTAGACATGCCTACCTCTTCAAAGGTGCCGTCCCCTTTGTTCCTGAAGAGCAAGTTGGGCAGGGTGTCATTGGCGACATAGATGTCGAGCCAGCCATCGTCGTCAAAATCGATGACCGTGACACCGAGGCCATAAGATGGTTTCACCGCGCGGATGCCGGATCTGGCGCTGACCTCTTCAAAAGTGCCGTTGCCGCGGTTGCGGTAGAGGGTGCAGGGAGCGGTGGGCAGCCCCACCGGCCCGCAGAGGATGGGCTGCCCCTTGTACTGGCAGGTGGGGTCGGTGCCGCGGCGCTTGACGTTGGCCGGGTTGAATTCCACATAGTTGACGATGAAAAGGTCGAGGAAGCCATCGCGGTCATAATCGAGGAAAGCGCAGCTCGATCCCCAGCCCGGATCGCCGACCCCGGCCTGGGCGGTGACGTCGGTGAAGGTGCCGTTGCCGTGGTTTTGCCAGAGGCAGTCGGGGCCGTAGTTGGTGACGAAGATATCGGGGTCGCCATCGTTGTCGTAGTCGCCGGCGGCGGCGCCGCAGCCCCAGGCCGATTCGGTGAGCCCCGCCGTCTGAGTAACGTTTTCGAAACTCATGCCGCCCAGGTTGCGGAAGAGGGCATCGGAGGGAGGCGGGCTGCCCGGTCCTTCGCCGTAAGGCGGCGGGAGCTTCGATCCGTTGACCAGGAAAATATCCAGCTTGCCGTCGTTGTCATAGTCGAGCAGGACCACACCGCAGCCGTTCACCTCGAGGACGTAGTCCTTTTCCTTGCCGCCGCAGACGGTGTGGAATTTCACCCCGCTTTTTTCCGTCACATCGATAAACCGCACCGTTACCGCAGTTGCCGATGCTGAACTGGAGGCGCCGTCAAAGGGATAGCCGCCTCCGGCCGGCTTTTTTTCGCAGCCCGCGGTAAAAAGAAGAAGGAGGCAAAAAAGCATTCTTATAGGCATTCTCGAATTTTTTTCCTCTGCGCCTTCTCTGTGGGCTTTCTGCTCGCGGTGTCGAATGCTAATCTTTTTGCAAGAGTTTGGAGATGAGATCCTCGGTCTTGAGGGCGGGTTTGGAGGTCGGATCCAGCGCCGCGGCCTGGCGCAGCGCCTCTGCCTGAAAAAAGAGCTCTTCCGGCCGATTTAACCAATCCCCTAGGATTTTCCAGGGCGTAACGGATTTTGGAGCGGCGGCTGCCGCCAGGCGCGCAAGGCGGATGGCGCCGGCGCGGTCGCCGATGTCGATGCGGATTCTGGCCCCATCGAGGAGAAGGGGAGCGGCATCGCTTCCCCCGGCGCTTGCAATACGCGCGCGCGCGTCAAAAAATTTTTTCTCCAAGGCGGCAATACGCGATGCCTCCTGGCGGAAGGAGTCCGCCGGCTGGTTGCCGGCCTCAAGCAACTCGGCGCGAGCCAGGTGATAAGCCGCGAGGTGCTTGAACCTCTCTCCTAGCGCTTCCAGGTCACGCCCGGCCGTTTCGCGCCCCTTTCCCAGGCGCACGCGGGCGCGGGCAAGCCAAACGGCGCCTGCCTCTTCTTCCCATTCATCTTCTTGCGGCGGGACGGTTTCGAGGATATTCAGGGCCCTCTCATAGTCGCCGGCTTCAAAGAGCGCCCGGCCGCGCAGGATGCGGATGGTGGTATCGGGCCCAGCTTGAAGGATCGCATCGAACCAGCGAGCCGCTTCTTCGGGCCTTCCCAGCTCCTCGAGGAGCGTGCGGCCGAGGCGCAGTCCCCAAATCGGCAACCGGCTTGGCTCGCGGCAGAGATCCATCCATATGGAGACCGCCTTGCCCGGTTCGCCTTCCAGCCTCAGCGTTTCCGCGGACCAGCCCCGCACGTCCGCGTGAGCGGCGCCAAGTTTGGCCTCCAGCTCGCGGAGGACTCTGCGCCCCTCCTGGACGCGGAGATGCTGGAAGAGATATTCGGTAAGGAAAACTTGAACCGACGGATCGTCTCTGTATTTCTGGTCGCGCAAGACCTCCTCGCCCTCGCGGAACTGGCCGCGCAGTGAAAATCCCTTGGCGCGAGCCCGCAGCGCGAACGCCGTTCTCCCGGCTCCCCGGTCCGCCTCCTCCCGCCGGAACTCCCGGTCGCTGGGGGCAAGCGCCCGGGAGAGGAAGTGCATGGCCTCGGCTTTCGCCTTTTGGTTGAGCCGGACCAGGCACTGGCCGAGCTGGAAGTAAGCTTTGCTGGAGTAAGGATTGGCTTCAAGCAGGAGCGTTATCTCTTGGAGCGCTTCAACGAATTGGCCGCGTTTTGAAAGGGCGATGCTGAGCTCCAGCCGCACCGGCTCCAAATTGGGCGAGCCGGGCTTTTCCGCCTTGAGGAATCGCCGAAGGAAATACTCTGCTCCCTCGAGATCGCCGCGGAAGCGCTTCGCTACCCCTAGGGCCATGAGAAGATCGGGCTCTTGTTTGTCCTTTGAACGCTCGTAAAGCACGCTGGCGAGCTTTTCCAACCGCTCGTACTCGTAAAACCGGTGGGTGACCTTGAGCGCTTTCCAGAGGGTGGTTTCCGCTTCGGGGTGGGACCAAAAACCGCTGCCGGGAAAACCGATCATGGCCAAGCTTCGGTCCACCGCCGCCAGCCCTTTTTCCTTCATCCCGATGGCAGCATAAACCTCGGCGAGCTGGCGCTGCGTAACCAGCGATTGGGGCCGCTTGGCCGCGTAAGCTTCCAGGTGGCTGGCGGCATCGGCATACCGGCCGGTGAGGTATTCCGCTTTGCCCAGGATCTCGAGATGCGCCAGGGAATCGGGAAAGCGCTCGAGCCATTTGCGGCATTCCCTGAGCACGGTCTGGTAATCGTTTGACGCCAAGCGGACCTTGAGAATCTCGGCATGAAGGTGATTCGTGGCCGGGGAAATCCAATCCGCTTGCTGGTAGCGCCGCAAGGCCTCGATCGCCAGCTTTTGGAAATTTTCGAGATCGCCGGCATTAAACCAGGCGTCGAGTGCCTGCGTGTGAAGCTGGACCGCTTCCTCGGCGGTTTTTTTCCTTGACGGGGAAAAATCGGCGGGGATGGGAAAGGACGCCGGGTCTGGAATCGGCTCTTCCTTGAAAGGAGCGGGAGTGGAGGAGACTTCTTTTGCAAGCTCCCCGGATCCTTTTCGGTGCTTGGCGATCACCCAATAACCGATGATCATGGAAATGAGGATGAACAGGGCCGCCAATCCTGCAAGGATCCATGATGAAACAGAAAAATGTGAGGGTGGAGATTGCGCTGCTGGCCGAATTTTCTTATCCGCTTGTGACCGTCGCTGCTCTTGGTGTCGTCCCATGGTTCAAACCATCGATCTGAAGAGCCCATCCGGGCGATCGCGCGAGTTGCAGACGACCATGTCCTAGTCATTTTTGACTTGGAGGTTGAGGTTGTCAAGGGAAGAAAACTCAAGGCTTCTTCGCTCTCGCTCCGGAATTGGGATATCGATTGCCAAGCCTGCACTAAAGGCCGCTGCCGTAGGGATAGCTTGGCTCCGCCGGCTTCTTTTCGCAGACGATAAAGGCTAAGATGGCGGCCATGAGGCATTTTTTCATGAATCCATTTTACACCTTGGGAGGGAGGTCAGCGATATGTCGAGCCCGACGCGCCGGGATTTCTTGAAGTTCATGGGCCTGGGCACGGCCTGGTCGGCGGTCGGCAGGCTGCCGCTCATGGCGGGTCCCTTCCAGGCGGGGGATTTCGAGCCGACCGTCCCCGCCGACAAGAAGCTCCATCCCGAGTGGGTGCGGTCGCTCTTCGAGCGGGGGGAGCGGACGGTTTACCGCGGCGCCGACCTCGAGAAGATCGGCATGCCGGTGGGGGGGATCTGCACGGGGCAGCTTTACCTCGGCGGCGATGGCAGGCTCTGGCACTGGGACATCTTCAACGAGGCGGGCGACCGCACCGGCGGGCTCTACACCGGCCAGCATTACGTCCAGCCAATGGCGCCGGAGTCGCCCATCGACCAGGGTTTCGCCCTGCGGCTGCGCTTCGCCGGCACGGCGCAGGTGCGCGCCCTCGACCGGACCGGCTTTTCGCAAATCGCCTTCCAGGGGGAATATCCCATCGGCGTTGTCGAGTACCGCCATGAGGCCTCGCCCGTGGCCGTTTCCCTGGAGGCCTTCTCTCCCTTCATCCCCCTCAACGCCGCCGACTCCCATCTGCCGGCCACCATCTTGAGCTTCACCATCAAGAACACCAGCGCCGTGCGGGTGGAGGGGGAGCTGGCCGGCTGGCTCGAGAACGCCGTCTGCCTGCAGAGCGCCAAGCAGGCTCTGGGGGCGCGGCAGAACCGCATCGCCCGCCGCGGCGATCTGCTTCTGCTCGTTGCGAGCGCCGCGCCGGCCCCGGCGCCCCAGGCGGCCCCGCCGGAGGTCTTCGCCGACTTCGAGGGAGGCAGTTATGGCGCCTGGAAGGTGGAAGGCGACGCTTTTGGAAAGGCCCCCGCTCCGGGCGCGCCCAATCCGGTGCAGCGGCTCTCGGGCTTTCTGGGAAAGGGGCTCGCTAACTCCTGGCCGGCCTCGGATGAGCCGACGGGGAGGCTGCTCTCGCCGGAGTTCGTGATCCGGCGGCCCTTCATCAGCTTCCTCATCGGCGGCGGCGACCATCCCGGCGAGACCTGCATCGACCTCATCGTCGAGGAGAAGGTCGCGCGCACCGCCACCGGCAGGAACACCGATGCCATGGAGTGGGTCAACTGGGAGGTCGGCGACCTCAAGGGGAAGACGGGGCGTCTCGAGATCGCCGACCGCCACGGCGGCGGCTGGGGGCATATCGACATCGACCAGATCGAGTTCGGCGACGCCCCGCGGTCCTCCATCGCCAGGCTCGATGAGCAGCCGGACTTCGGCACGCTGGCCCTGGCGCTCCTCGAGGCCAGGGAAAGCGACCTGGCCTCGCCATCCATCGCTGCCGCCGGCCGCCCGGAGGGCGTTTTCGCGCCGGAAGGGCTGTCGCAGGACGGCGAGGGGGAGAAGCCCTTCGGCGAAAAACTCCGCGGCGCCCTCGCCCGGGGCTTCGCCCTCGAGCCGGGGGAGGAGGCGCGGGCCGTGTTCCTCGTGGCCTGGCACTTCCCCAACCTGCGCCTCGACCCCCTCCCCGGCGGCCGGTTCTACGCTACCCGCTTCGCCTCAGCCGAGGAGGTGGCGGAGCACATCGCCCGGAACTTCGACCGCCTGGCCGGCGAGACGCGCCTCTGGCGAGACACCTGGTATGACTCGACGCTCCCATGCTGGTTCCTCGACCGCACCTTCCTGAACACCTCCATCCTCGCCACCACGACGGCGATGTGGTTCAGGAACGGCCGCTTTTACGGCTGGGAGGGGGTGAACTGCTGCCCGGGCACCTGCACCCACGTCTGGCACTACGGCCAGGCGCTGGGGCGGATCTTTCCGGAGCTGGAGCGCTCGCTGCGCGAGCTGGCCGACTTCGGCGTCTCCTTCGATCCCAAGACGGGCGTCGTCGACCACCGCGGCGAGTTTCGCGCCGGCGTGGCCTTCGATGGGCAGGCGGGGACCATCCTGCGGGCCTACCGCGACCATCAGATGTCGCCGGACGAGGCCTTCCTACGACGCAACTGGGAGAAGATCAAGAAGGCCCTCGACTACTTGATCGAGCGCGATGGAGATGGCGACGGCATCCTCGAGGGCCCGCAGCACAACACCCTCGACGCCGCCTGGTTCGGGCGGATCGCCTGGCTCAGCTCCCTCTACCTCGCGGCACTGCGAGCCGGCGAGGAGATGGCGCGCGAGCTGGGGGATGGAGAATTCGCCGCCCGGGCGCGGTCGATCTTCGAAGCCGGCCGGAAGAAGATCGCCGCCGAGCTGTTCAACGGCGAGTACTTCTACCAGAAGCGCGATCCGAAAAATCCCGACACCCTCGGCTCCTACGACGGCTGCGAGATCGACCAGGTCTTCGGGCAGAGCTGGGCGTTCCAGGTGGGGCTGGGCCGCATCCTCGACGCCGATCCGGTTCGGTCGGCGCTGCGCTCCCTGTGGAAGTACAATTTCACTCCGGACGTCGGCCCTTTCCGCAAGGCCAATCCCTCGGGGCGCTGGTACGCGGTGGCGGGAGAAGCCGGACTGCTGATGTGCACCTTTCCCAAGGGGGGCCGCGAAGCCATGGGACGGGGGAATCCGACCTTCGCCGGCTACTTCAACGAGTGCATGACCGGTTTCGAGTACCAGGTGGCGGGGCACATGATCTGGGAGGGTATGACACTCGAAGGCCTGGCCATCGCGCGCGCCATCCACGACCGCTACCACCCGTCCCGGCGCAATCCCTGGAACGAGATCGAGTGCGGCGACCACTACGCCCGCGCCATGGCAAGCTACGGCGTCTTCATCGCCGCATGCGGCTACGAGCATCACGGCCCCAAGGGCCACCTGGGCTTCGCGCCGCGGCTCGCCCCCGAGGACTTCCGCGCCGCCTTCACCGCGGCGGAGGGCTGGGGAAGCTTCGCGCAAAAGCGCGAGGGCGGGACGCAGCGCGAGTTGATCGAGGTCAAGTGGGGCAAGCTGCGCTTGAGGACCCTGGCCTTCGAGGTGAAGGAAGGTTTCCGGCCGCAAAAAGTGACGGTGGCCCTGGCCGGCCAGCCGGTCGGGTGTGCACACGGCCAGGCCGGCAACCGCATCCGCATCCAGCTCTCGTCCGAAGTCATATTGACTCCGGGCGAAGCCTTGGAATCGGTCTTGGCCTGAGAGAGCTCCACCGGTCGTGTGTCCCTCTGGCGCTTGCCTAGTTTTTCACCAGTCAAGAGATATCTTGAGAACAGGTCGCGAACGATAGCGATGGCGTCGACGGCAGACATCGCTGGGTGATCCCTTTAATTCCAACTGTCATCCCAGCGGCAGTCCGCTCATGGACTTGTTAAGGCGCTTTTACAGGTGTTCCCCCTCGGAGCGAGCTTACCCTCCGGATGATTTTACTAATCGATTGCATGAAAAGGATTTATAATCCATCAAGGTTGAGAGTTTTTCTCCGTGGCCTCAAAATTGCAATGGACACAACATCGATGAATCATCGTGTTCACGAGCGGTCTTAAAAACCTTTTGGAACTTTGTCATGGAGGAAAACGATGAGCGATACCGAAAGTATTATTGGTCCTAAAATCCTTCGCCCTTTCAAGGCTACCTACTTTTCTGCGCTATTGATATCTTTCGCTGCGCCCTTCGGGCTCGTGGAGGCGCAGGTTACTTTCCGCCTCGGAAGCATCACGGCGGCTCCCGGGGAGTCCACTCTCTCGCTGCCTTTTTCCATCGCCGTGGATCCCGGGGCCAGCCCGGTCTCCGGCTGGACGGCGGCGATCGCCTATGAGCCGACGGTCCTGGGCGCGGTCACGATCGAGAGCGCCCGGGAAGCGGACTTCTTCGCCTTCCTTGACCAGGGCAAGTTCGTCAAACCCGGGACAGTTGCCGCGGCCGCGGCGTATCACTATGATCCCAATGGAAGCAAATACATTTTCCCCTCCAGCGATCCCGTGGCCGCGCGCCTCAAATTTTGCGTTCTGGAGAGCGCGCCTGCAGGAAGATATCCAATCGATTTTGTCCCCATTGCCGTGCCACTGCCGGTCCACGGCGCCGGCCAGCCGGTTTCCCTTGCTTACGCATCAGGAAGCGTGAGTCACTACCCGCTCGTGGAAGGAGGATCCATCGCGGTGGCGGGAAGTCCAGCTTCCGGCGGCGGCTGCCCCCCCGACGAGCATCCTTCCGCGCTGCTGCAAGGGACGGTTCTCCTCAAGCTCGGCGAGGCGGCCGCGGCCCCCGGGGAGATGGAGGTTTCTCTGCCCATCTCCATCTTCGTGGAGCCCGGAGATTCGCCGGTGACCGCGTGGTACGGGGTGGTGAGCTACGATCCTTCCGTCATCGGCCAGGTGGCCTTCGAATCGGCCAGCGGAGCTTGCTGCTCCTGGATCACCCCCCAGGAGTCCTTCATCGAGCCCGGACGCGTTGGCGTCAGGTTCCATTATGAAACCGGCGGGGATACCGGCGCTTACATCACGGCGGAAAATAGCGGCGTGGTGGCCAACATGAAATTTTGCATCCTCGAGACCGCCCCGCTGGGAATTCACCCGGTTGAGTTCCTGCCCAGAGCCGACATGCGGCCGCCATCCAAGGTGGCGATAGAGTTTCCCTTCTTCCCGACGCTCTATCGATCGGGAGGAAGCGCTCGCATGGCCATCCGGGAAGCGGGGGCGATCGCCATTCAGGGGGAGCCGGTGAGCGGTGAAGGTTGCCCGCCCGATGTGCGGCCGCCCGATGATCCGCCGGATCCTCCCTCGACCACCGGAATAGTGGTTTTCAAGCTCGGGGAAGCGGCAGCGGCTCCAGGAGAGCAGGACGTCTCCCTGCCCTTCTCCATCGTCGTGGGGCCTGGGGAAACGGCGGCGACCGGATGGTCCGCCGCGGTGCGCTACGATCCTGATGTCCTCGGCCAGGTGTCGATAGGGCCCGGGAGAGAAGTTGAGTTCCTTCAATTTTATCCCGAGTCCGAGTTCGTCGAAGCCGGCATCGTGGGAGCCCAGGCCATCTTCGATTTCGGCGCCAACCCCGGGAGATTCCTCTCTCCGGAAAACGATGGCGTCGTGGCCTGGCTGCATTTTTGCGTCCTGGAATCCGCGCCGCCGGGATATCACCCGCTCGAATTTGTCCCCAGGGCTTACCGGCTGAACCGGTTCTCCATCTCCACCCTCTTTGCCGCCGGCGGCCAGAACTTTGTTCCCTTGGTGCAGGACCCGGGCGCCATCTTCATTTCTGGATCGCCCGCCGGCGGGACCTGCCAGCGGGATTTGCAGAAGCCTCTCCCGCCGGAGCCAAAAGACCTCAGAGCCTCTTTCAAGCTCGAGGATGGATCCGGCTGGCCGGGCGGAACGGTCGTCATCCCGTTCAGCATCAACTCGAACGGCGATGCGGGCGGTTTTGCATTCTCCGTCGACTTCGACGAGGAAGTCCTGGAGGCCATCGACATTGAAAAAGTGTTTTTGCTGCCAGATCAGACCACCAACTACAGTTTTGCTTCCTTTTACTTCGACAACGCCAACAATTCGCCGGGGAACGGCGGCGTCGATGAGGGTTTTTTCGTTGGAGCTCTGGTCTTCGGCATCCCCGATAGAATCTCCCTTCCCAGGGATACCGACAGCCAGGTCCTGGCATTCCATTTCCGCATCCGGGAAGACGCTCCGGTTGGCACGACGGCGGTCCGTTTCGTGAACGGAGCGCGGGGACGAGGCGAAGCGGTCACCAATGCCATCACCGTATCTGGCCATTCCCTTTTCCCATCCCTCGATGATTATTCCTACATCTTCGTCAACGGCCGCATTGAAATCATCGACATCGCCACTTTCAATCACTTCATCCGCGGCGACTCGAACAGCGATCTGGCCGTGGACCAGTCGGATGCCGTCTACACCCTCGAGTACCTCTTCCTCGGCGGGCCGCCGCCTGGGTGCCTGGATGGGGCCGATGCCAATGACGATGGCGATGTCGACGTCAGCGACCCGATCCGGACCCTCGAGGTGCTTTTCCTAGGCCGGGGGGAAATTCCACCTCCCAAAGGCGGCGCTGGCGAGGATCCGACACCCGATGTTCTCGGCTGCCGGAGTCGCATGAATCCAGGAGGCTGATGGACCGTCTCGACCTCGGGCCGCGCTACCACATCCTGCGCCAGATCGGAAAGGGCGGGATGGGGCTGGTGTTTCTGGTCGAGGACTCGTACCTGGAGAAAAAGCTGGCCCTCAAGCTGCTTTCCAGCCTCCCTGGAGGCGCGGAGGAGGTCGAGGCGCTCAAGCGGGAGTTTGCCGTCCTCGCCGAGATCGAGCATCCCGGCATTGCGAGAGCACATGACTTTGGATTCATCCAGGGCCGCCCCTATTTCACCAGCGAATACATCTCCGGCAAGCCTCTCAAAATAATGGGGGCCATAAAGAACCTTCAGGAGGCGATTCGATGGCTCGTCGAGATTGCGGAAGCGGTCTCCTTCCTCCACCGAAACGAGATCCTCCATCTGGACATCAAGCCGAGCAATATCATCATTCCCGGCGACCGTTCCAAAGGCCCGGTGCTCATCGACTTCGGTCTCTTCCGCCGCGGCGGCGCTGTTCCTGCCGGAGAAAAGATCAAAGGCTCCCTCCCCTTCATGGCGCCGGAGTACTTTAACGGCGGGCCTCTCGGTCCCTGGACCGATGTTTTTGCCCTCGGCGTCACTTTTTATCATGCCTTGACGGGATCGTACCCTTATCCAGGGGCAGTGAAAAAGCTGTTGAAGGATTCAGCGAAAGATGGATGGGATACCGCCCCTCGCCATCCAAGTTCGCTGCGTGCTGACCTTCCAGGGGATTTGGGAAACATCCTCCTGAAGTGCGTTGCCTTCAACCTCGGCTCCCGCTATCCTTCCGGCCGCGAACTCCTCGGCGCCCTGGAACCGGTGGCGAGATACGCCGGCGCCGGTGAACGGCCGGCAGCCTGCGCCGCGCCTGCGGTGGGGCGGAACGCCGAGCTGGCCGAGGCAGACCGTTTCCTGGAGGGCCTCCTCAAGGGAAAAGAGGCTCCGCGCGTCCTCCTCATCACCGGATTGCCGGGGATGGGGCAGAGCCATCTATTGCGGGAGATCAAGGTCCGCGCCCAGACCCGCGGCTTCCAGTTTTTCCTGGAGACGGGGTATCCTGGCCGGAGCACCCCTCCAGGGTCGATCCTGCGCTGTCTCGGAGGTTCTCTCTCCCAAAACAGCGTGAAAGCTCGAGGACGCTGGCATGCTTTTCTCCATCGCATCAAGGAACCCCAAAATCTTCTTCAAAATGAAACTCTCGATGGAGAGCGGCGCCTGCGACGGCGGGAGGAGCTCCGGAGCGCGGCGGCGGCCATCCGCGACCCCATGATCCTCGCCGTCGATGGCCTCCAGTACTGGGATGAAGTCTCCCTGGAACTGTTCACGGATCTCGTCCGCTTCCTCAAGGACCCGGGGGCTGAAGATCGGCCGCCCCTCGGAGTGGTGGCAGGCTACCGGGAGGAAGGTCCTTTCCTCCCTTTTCTCATGGAGCTGACGGAAAATTTTTTAAATGCAGACCATCCGGCCCGAGAAGCGCCGGTGATCACGCTGAGGCCCCTGGGGCTGAAAGAGACCGCGGCGCTTTACGAACGCCTGAGCGGAAAGGAGCTTGAACCGGCCAGAAAGCTGTCGATTTTTCAAAAGACCGGGGGCTCGCCCTCAAAAATCGCCCTCCTTATCCACGACCCTGCGGGGGGCGGGACCAATGCAAAGCTGCCCGCCTCCACGAGCAAAGGGGAAACACGCCGGGCGGAATCGGAGGATCTCTGCTTGCTCTTGACCTTGTCGCTGCTCAAAAGGCCGGCTACCGCCGCGGAGCTTTCACTGTTTCTGGGGATCCCCCGGAGCCGAATCCACGCGCTCCTCAGGAGGCTCGAGGAAAGGGAACAAGCCGTGGAGGAAGGCGGAGACCCTGGCCGGCCGCGCTGGCTTCCCGGTCCCGGCGCTTACCTGCTCTTTTCGGGCATCGGCGAGGAAGAGCGCCGCCAGTTCCACCGGCTCATCGCTGAGACCCTCGCAGGAAATGCTTCTGGCCGCGATGATCCCAGGCTTCTGGAAGCGGTCCGGCACTTCCTGGCGGCGGGCTGCTCCTCCAAAATCATGCAGTACGGGCGGCCCGCCGCCCGCTATCTCAAGGCCACCTTTCAAAACCGCGCCGCCTTGAACCTGTACCGCCAGGTCCTCGATTGCCTGCCGAGGCGCTGCCTCTATCCTCGGCTCGAAGCCGTTTTGGAGATGGCCGAATTGCATGCTCTTGTGGGAGATCTGGATGAGGGGATTCGCATTCTGCGGGACCTCCTCCGCAGCCGCAAGCTTCCAGCGGCAAGCCGGATTCGAGCCCAACTGCATCTCGCGACCCTGTACAGCCGCAGAGGAGAATTCCGGCGCGCCGAGCCGCTCTTTCAAAAAGGCCTGCGCCGGGGCAGGGAGGTCCTGGCCGGGCGGGAGAAATTTCGGTTCCTCTCCTTCCTCTACGAGCACGCCGCCATGAAGTGCTTTCAGGGAGACTATCCTGGGGCTCTGAAGCTCTTCGAGGAGGGATTGAATATTTCCAAGCGATCCCGCGGCCCGCGCCTCCGTGCAGCAGCCTTCAATCTCCACGCCATCAAGGCCAACATCGCTCTGCGAACCTTCAAACTGGAGGAAGCCATCCGCCACTTCGAAACCGCACTGCAGATGGCGGAAACCGGCGGGTCCCTCGGCAATCGGGCGGTCATCCTGAACAACCTGGGCATCGCCTACAGCCAGACAGATCACTACCAAGAGGCCATCCGCGCCTATCAGGAGGCCGAGAAGACCTGCTTGAAACTCGACGAGGGGCCTTCCCTCGCCTCAATCTATGGCAACCTGGCCATCCTCCATGCCAAGACCGGGGATTTCGAAAAGATGGAGAAGTCCTTGAAGAATGGAGAAACGTTGCTGGCGGGATCCATCGGCAAAAAGCAAGAGTTTTTCTTGAAGCATTCCCGCGGGCTGGGGCTCATCCACGCGGGGCGTTTTCGCGAGGCGCGGGCTTGCCTCGAGGAGGCGGCGCGCCTGGGAGATGAAATCGGCGACCGCCACGTGGCGCTCTTCGACAAGGTCTATCGCGCTGAAGCCTTGCTCTTTGAAGGGGCTTATGGGAGGGCGGACCTGGAGCTCTCCAGAGTCGCCGCCGGAGACCATCCGGAAAGGATGCGCAAGATGGCTCTCTCCCGCCACGCTCTCCTCGCCGCTTTGATGGCGCAGGAGGACTTGCTTGAGGAATGCGCTGTAAGGTATGCCTCCTTGAACCAGGATCCCGCTGTGCCGTATCTGGAGGCCTGGGACAAACTTTTCCTGGGTTGGGCTTATTCCATCGGAGGGCAAATGGAAAAAGCGTCAAAACTCTTGAGCCCCGCGGAATCCTTCTTCCAGCGTCACGGCTTGAATCCCGGCAGCGCTCTTATCCCCTGGGTGCGCGCGGAGGGCTTGATGCTCGCGGGGGAGCCGGAAAAGGCCAGGATGGCGCTGGAGACTGGTCCCGCTTCTCGAAACGGCCTGCTGTCAGTCATCCGGCCGCTCCTTGCCGCCCGCATTCTCCTCGAGACCGCCCGAGAGGTCGGGGATCTCGCTCGCTGTGCCGATCTCCTCGCTGAGGCGGGAGCGGCGCTGGTCGGGAATCCAATGCTCGAGTGGAACGCCAGGCTGGAGGCGCTCCGGTCGCTGCTCAACAGGGAAGAAAAAGTGGCCGGCGTCAAGGATTGGCGGAAGGAAATGGCCGGAGAATTGCCTGAGAGGGTTCAAGCGGGCTATTGGAAAAGCCGCCACTTCCAAGCCTGGACAAGCGGATTTCAAATTTCCCCTGTATTGGCGCGGCCTTCTCGCCGAAGAGGGCGATCAACCGCACAGGTCACTTACTTCGAAAATTCTTCGCAAAGTGCAAAGAATTTTCGAAGTTGGATTGCGGGCGAAGCGCCCGCATTGGGGAGCAAATCCTCAATTCAGAAGACCGCCACCATAATCCGGGCGGGCCAGAGCTCATCGCGAGCCCTTCTCACCGTCCGCTCGGCGCCCATGCGCCACCTGGTGTCGATCCTGGACAGGCTCAAAGGAAGCGACCTCCCCGTTCTCATCGGCGGCGAGACCGGAACGGGGAAGGAGCTGGTGGCGCGGATCCTTCATCAGGAAAGCCGGCGAGCGGAGAAGGCTTTCAAGGTAGTGGATTGCGCGGCTGTTCCTCCAGGGCTTTTTGAAGTCGAGCTCTTCGGGGCCAAAGCCGGAGCTTACACGGGACTGGAGGAGGGCCGCGCCGGCATTCTCGAGCTGGCTGGCGGAGGCACGGTGCTTTTCGATGAGGTGGCTGGCCTTCCCCTGGAATCGCAGGCAAAGTTGCTCCGGGCGCTGTCGGAGAATTCCATCCGGCCCCTGGGAGCTGAGAGCGAACGGGCTCTCGACGCCCGTTTTATCTTTTCCACTTCCTGCGATCTCGATCTGGAAGTGAAAGAAGGCCGCTTCCGCAAGGATCTGTTCCACCGGATCAACGTCATGCCGGTGATCATGCCGCCTCTCCGGGAGCGCTCCGCAGATCTCCCGGTGCTTGCGGAGATGTTCCTGTCCGAGGGAACGGGGCCTCATCCCGCTCTCAGCGCTGGGGCGCTCAAGCGGCTGAGCGCTCTTCCCTGGCCTGGAAATGTTCGCGAGTTCAAGAATTTCCTCCTCCGCCTGCGGATCGAGAATCCCAGGCACATCAGCGCTGAAGCCGTTAGCCGCGCGCTCGACGGTCCAAGAGGAGAGGCTCATTTTCCTCAAAACCTCTTGAGCACCGGCAATCTCGATGCTCTCAAAGACCGGCTGGAAAAGGAGTTCATCCTCCACCACTTCCGGCGCCTGCAGGGCGACACCCCGGCCTTGTGCCGTCTCCTG
>JACQVS010000098.1 GCA_016209605.1 Planctomycetota bacterium | reverse complement strand
CCTCCGCGTCAACGCCTGCTTCGTCCTCGGTCTCGATGGCCACACTCCCGAAGTCTTCGATGAAGTCTTCCATTTTGTCGAGGAGGTGGCCCCTTTCGACGTCCAGATCACCTACCAGACCCCCTTTCCCGGCACGCCGCTTTACCAGCGGTTGAAGAGGGAAGGCCGGCTGACCCACGACGGCCAGTGGAACCGCTGCACCCTCTTCGACATCAACTACGCGCCCAGGCCCATGACCGACGCGGAGCTGCGCGCCGGCTTCCACGACCTCACCCGCCGCCTCTACAGCCAGGAGTTCACCGCCTGGAGGAAGGAGGAATTCAAGAAGCAGCGGTGCCGGGGCTCGCTCCATCACCTGCGGAATCGAATCGGCGCGGCCAGTTGAAAATCAGCCCCATGAAGGAGCTGGTCAAGCCGGAGGGCTGGACAAGCGCCGCGGAACGACCTATCATCCTGAATCGTGGCGGCGCCCAAGATATCGAATCCAGATAGGCTGCTCCTGGCCTGGCCGTTGATCCAAATCGGCAGCCTGGCGGCCGCGGTGTTGATGTTCCTTTTCCCGGGTATGGTGTCCTCCGACAGCCAGACCCAACCGCGGAGCCCAGCCGCGACGCTTCCGGTCCGCGGTCTTCACCTTTCTGCCCCCGCGCCGAAAGATCTGTCCGCTCTCCTTGAATTCATCCGGGTTGCGCTTCCCCAAGAGAGGGTGAACACCCTCATCCTGGAGTTCGACTACGGCTTCGATTTCCGGTCGCGGCCGGAGTTTGCCCACTCGTCAGCCCTGGGCAAAGACGAAGTGCGGCAGATCGCCAAGGCGTGCCGGGAAAAGGGAATCGAGTTGATTCCCCAAATCAACTGCCTGGGGCACCAATCCTGGGAGAAGAGCGTGGGGCGGCTTCTGGGAAAGCACCCCGAGTTCGACGAGACGCCCGGCAAGTACCTGCAAAACGAGGGCATCTACTGCCGTAGCTATTGCCCCCTTCATCCGGAGGTCCACCCGGTGCTCTTCGACCTCATCGATGAGCTGGCCCGAGCCTGCGAGGCGAAGTCCTTTCACGTCGGCATGGACGAGGTCTTCATTCTGGCCGACCCGGACTGCCCGCGCTGCAAGGGGAAGGATCCGGCGGCGTTGTTCGCCGGCGAGGTCAAGACGCTGCACGCGCACCTCAAGCAGATGGGTTGCCGGATGTGGATGTGGGGCGACCGGTTCCTGGATGGCAAGGCTACCGGCATCGGGAAATGGGAAGCGAGCGAGAATGGAACCTGGCCGGCCGTTGATCATCAGGTGCCGAAGGACATCGTCATCTGCGATTGGCACTACGAGAGGGCTCCCGAGACGCCGCGGTTTTTTGCCAGTAAAGGCTTCGAGGTCGTCGCGTGCCCTTGGCGGAAGTCAGAAGTATCGCTCGCCCAGCTCGCCCATATCAAGTCCATCCGCGGAGGCGCGGATCGGATTGCCGCGGATCGCGCGCTGGGGGTGGTGCAGACCACCTGGTGCGGATTCGCCCCATTCCTCGAGAACTACAAGAAGCAGAGGACCGGGGAGGCGCCGGTCAAGGGCGCCCCGTCCGAGTGCGTCCAGTGCTTTTCGGCGCTCTTCAAGGCTCTCGGGGAGAAACCGTGAAGAGGGCTGGCCGGAATCCTTCCTCAAGACTAGGAGTTATCAATGACTAACCCGCAATGGTGGGGTTGCTGAGGCAGACTTGGAGAACGAGTAAAAGGACGACAAGGCGACCTGGTCGGCTACCCCAGCCGCGAGCAGCGGCCGATGGTGCTCGTCCGTACCGCCACCGATAGGAGATCGTCTTCGATCACTTCACCTCGGGGATCACCAGCTCCCAGCTCGAACCGTCCTTCGAGGTGACGATGGTGGGGGCCGACTCCACGGATCCCGTCGCCAGCCACTTGCCCGCTCCCCAAGCCAGACCCGAGACCGCCATCATTTCACCGGAGGGCAAGATGCGTCGTGGAACCCAAGTGATCCCGTCACTGGATGTCGATACCTGCCCCACCGGTCCTCCAGCCATGAAGATGCCGTTGGCGTGAACGACCAGGTTGAGGAGGGACACCCCCGAGGTCCGCTTGGCCCACTCGATGCCAACGCTCGATGTGATGATGGACCCGAATTGGTCCACTGCCACGAAGGTCCCCTTCCCGTAGGCGATGTCCAGGAGATGGTTCTTGGAGCCCGGGGCGCGCTTGGACCAGGATGTGCCATCGCTGGAGGTCAGGACCAGGGGGCCGAACCGGTCTCCGTGGAAACTCGGCGGAAAGGAGAATAACGGCTCCCGTCCTAGCGCAACGAAGGTATCCCCCCCGTGTGCGATCCCCCAGAGCTCGCCCGGGAAACCGGCGACACTAGACCAGGCGGTCCCATCGGGTGACGTGAGCAGCATCGTCTGCCACTGGGTCCTAGGAACGGAGATCCGGACCATGCCCACAGCCACAAACTGCTCCTTACCGAATGCGACCGCCCGGAGGTCCCCCGTCGACCCCGATGTGGCCTTCTGCCAAGCCAGGGCATCTCCGGAAGTGACGACCGTCCCTCCGGCGCCCACGGCCACGTACCTCGCCGCGCCAAAGGCGACGGCGTGGAGATCACTGAGGCATCCGGTATCGGAGCGCCTCCAGGAGCGCCCGTCCTCCGAGGAGAGGATGAAGCCAGCGGAGCCAGCCGCCACGAACTTCCCGTTCAGGTACGCGACCCGCCCGATCGAGGGGACGGCCTCCAGTGAGCCATGTCTCCAGGAGGCGCCGTCTTCCGAGATCAAGAGGTCGCTCCCGCCGAAGAGGACGATCGTCTTTCCTGCTCCCTGGCAGGCGTCCTCGGGAAAGAAGTCCCCCGCGTACACGCGCTTCCACTTGGTTCCATCCTCCGAGGCGAGGATCTGGCCCCTATGGGTCCGCTTTGCGCGGTCCGCGCCTTCTCCGAAGGCCAAGAACCGGTCACCGCAGAAGGCGATGTGGCTGGCGATCACATCGTGGATGCCGGAGTCTGCCTCCTGCCAGCTCATCCCATCCACCGAGGTCAGCACTGTGCCTCCGAGCCCGGGCGCGATGAACTTTCCTTTCCCGAAAGCGACTCCGTGCAAGTAGGTCGAGGTCCCCGAGGACGCTGGCGCCCAGGCTCTGCCGTCCCGTGAGGTGAGAATGACGGTGTGAGTGCCCCGGTCGCCGAGGGCAATGAAGGTGCCGTTCCCGAAGGCCACATCCCTCAGCCGGGCCGGTGCGTCCGCCGGGCTCCTTTTCCAGGTGGCGGCGTCTTCAGACGTCAGGACCACGGCCCCCTCCGAACCAGGCTCCGCCTTGCCCTCAGTCTCCTCGAGCCCTTCCCGCCCTCCTCCCACGACCACGAACGTGCCGTTCCCGAACGACGCCGCCCGGAGCGTCGCGACGGTCCCCGATGGCCGTCGTTTCCAGTTCGAGCCGTCGGCGGAGGTCAGGATGACGCCCCCGTCCCCGACGGCGATGAAGAGGTCCCGGGCGAAGGTCACCCCCCACAGGAGGTAGGCCTCGCTCCCCGACGCCATGGCGCTCCACTTGACGCCGTCGCGGGAAAAGGCGGTTGATCCATGGGCGCCCACGAAGACGAACACGCCGTTGCCATAAGCCAGGCTCCCGTGGCGCGGAGGCTGATCCTGTCCGCACAGCTCTCCCTTCATGAGAAGTATGGAGAGCACCCACGCGAAGAAGTGCGGACGCCAGAAGAAAAGGCCCGACCTGGTCCTTAAAGAGCCGCAGTATGCCATGAGATCCGCCTATCCCGACCTCACCTCGATCGTCTCCCGCCACCCAGAGCCACCGAACCCCGCCGCCGGTCATTCCCTCGGTCCGTCCCTACATGGGATATGTATTTTAGACTTGGCGGCTGTGGTTGTCAAAAGGATATAAAACCATTGAATTTAGACCCTCGGTTCGTTTTGACTGGCCCAGGCGGCCTTCGAGGATGCTGGCCAGAAGGCCAGGCTCGGCGGCACGGAAGCGCTTCGGATGACAAGATGGCGGAAGCTGGTCGCTTTAGGCGCTTACATGAAAACTTCTACGCAGGCTACAGAGAAGTCTTGGAGTCCATGGATGACTCTACCATTCGCTTTGCGTCTTATCTTTGCGTCCTTTGCGTCTTTGTGGTTAAATCCTCTTCTTCTTTTTCTTATTCGGCTGAGACCTTTGGTTGCGGCTTTGGCTGCTTTAGGAGGCCCCCTCAGTTCTTGCCGATACCCTTCTTGTAGAGGTCGAGGTAGAACTGCCGGCTCTCCTCGCTCGCCTTGGCGTTGGGATCATAGGGCTGGATCTCGAAGAGGCCGCGGTCCTGGATCTCGCTCAGGAAGCGCGACGGCAGGCGCGGGCGGCTCGATCCGGCAGCGGAGCGCGAGCCGGCGGAGGTCAAGGTGAGGCGCTCGCGGGCGCGGGTGATGCCGACGTAAAAGAGGCGCCGCTCCTCCTCGATGGCGCGGTCGCCTTCGGCGATCGACTTGTGGTGGGGGTGGAAAGATCCTTGTTTCATTTTTGCAGATTGTGATAATTTAGTGGATATGGAAAGTAATATTGGTATCTTCGCAGCGTCAATTCCTTTTATCCGCATGCGCGAGGGATGAAGAACCATATGGCTGCACAAACCAAGTACCTTTACGCCATCATGTACCCGAACCATGCCCTGGTCGCCTCGATGCTGCCGGCGGGGGAGTTCGGCAAGCATTACACTCTGGGTAGCTCCCGGTACTTCCATGGCCAGGTGATTTTCGCGGAGATCGACATCGACTTCCGCAATCCTTATTTTCCCATCGATCAGTACCTCGCTGAACTGAAGCCCAGGCCGGATGGCAAGCCGAAGCGCACCAAGTTCATCAAGTCGTACCGGGTGCTTGAACACCTGGACTTCTCCGCCTTCAAGAACCTCTACATCACCTCGGTGGTGGGGAGCGTCCTGGAGCTGAAGAAGGAGCCTTACTCCAAGGAGCACCAGCCCGGCTTCATCCGCACCTTCCAGAACATCTGCCCCCTCAGCATGCTGGTGCTCACGTACATGAAGCCGCCCGACTACGGGAAGTTCATCACCGAGCCGGACCAGCCGAAGGGGGCCCCCAAGGTGATGTTCTGCCAGATCGACCTCGACATCGACAAGTTCCTGGCGGACCTGGCGGAGCATCCGTTCTTGAGCTCCCCGCTCCCCAATGTCCATCCTCACAAGCTGCGGGATCAGATCCTGGAGCTGCGCGCCAATCCCTACAAGAAGGTCAAAGGGGTGAGCCTCGATTCGGTGTTCGGCAAGATCTCCTTCTTGAGGCTGCGCACCGGCTTCTGGATCGCCCACGGCGATGAGCTGCTCTTCTACCCCATTCCCGACCGCGCCACCCTCGAGCGCGAACACTACGAGTGGTACCGGTCGCTGACCCAGTGACGCATGGCCGAATCCGCCTCGAGCCCTTTCTGGATTTTCCTCGGCCGGTTTCTCAAGAGCCCCCGCTCGGTGGGCTCGATCGCGCCCAGCTCGCGCTTTCTGGCCGCCAAGATGGTGGAGGCCGTCGAGTGGCGGCCGGGAGTCAAGGTGGTGGAGTTCGGCCCCGGCACGGGTCCCTTCACCGAGGAGATCAGCCGGCGGCTGCCCGAGAGCGGCCGGTACCTGGGGATCGAGCGCGACCCCGTATTCGTGGAGATCCTCAAACGGCGCTTCCCGAATCTCGAGGTCCAGTGCGAGTCGGTGACAGAGCTCCTGGAGATCGCCGGCCGGCGCGGGCTCCTGCCGGTGGACCACATCGTCTCCGGACTCCCCTTCGCCAGCCTGCCGGCGGACCTGACCCACCAGATCCTCGAGGCGACGGTCCTGGCCCTCCGCCCCGGCGGCACCTTCACCACCTTCCAGTACGTCCACGCTTACCAGCTGCCGGCGGCGCGCTCCTTCCGCGGAGAGATGCGCCGGCGGTTGGGCCCGATTTCAGCCCGCAATGTAGAGGTATTGAATTTCCCTCCGGCTTTCGTATTCACCTGGAGGAAGGATGGCCGTGGCGGCAAGCTCTCCCCGGCGCTCTTTTGACGCTTCCACCTTAGAGCCTGTCCCAAAACTCCATCCGGGCGTCGGCCGGCTGCGAAGGCGCCATACTGCGTTGGGCCTCCTCGCCTTATTTCTCCGGTTAATAAGGCTGCGTCGGCCCCCTTCGGTCTTCGCGCTGTCGCGCTCAGCCTACGGGCAGCCCTCCCAGCGACCCACTTCGTGGGTGCCCGCTGGTCCGGGCGCTCGAAGCTGCGCAACTGCTCGCTTCTCGCCCTTGTCTGGCGCCTTCTCGCTCGGCCTCGGGCCTCGGAGCGACTTTCGGGACAGGCTCTT
>JACQVS010000090.1 GCA_016209605.1 Planctomycetota bacterium | reverse complement strand
GCCGGCGCCGCGGCCGCCTGGTAGGCGCGGGCAAGCCTTGGAGGCTTTGTGAGGGATGTTGGATCAAAAACCTGCGCGATTTCCAGCTCGGCCGTTTGCGGACCAGTGACCGGGGGAGAGGGCAACCATGACCGCCCCTCGGACCTTCCCCAGCCTTGACCAGCTCGCCGAGAACCCGGCCGCAGCCCTCCTCAGTGTCCGGGCCGTGGGAGCCCTCCTGAGCTGCTCCGAACGCCATGTCCGCCGGCTCTCCCTGAGCGGCCGGATGCCGCAGCCGGTCCGGATCGGATCCCTGGTACGCTGGCGGCGGGAGGAAATCGAAGAGTGGATTGCGGCGGGCTGTCCGCCCCGGACTGAAGTTAAAAAGCCCCCACGGAAATACCCTGTTGACATCCGACCCTGATTGTGTGATAATTCTCACGGCATGAAAAGAAATCGAACCATAACCGCGACTCTCAAGAAGGCCATCCGCAAAAGCAAGCTGCCGTTCCTCACCATCGAGGAGCGGACCGGCGTCAAGCGTGCTTCCATCATGCGCTTCATGCGCGGCGATCAAAGTCTCCGTCTTGACCTGGCCGAGCGGCTTACCGATTTCTTCAACATCAAGATTGTGAAGGAGTAGACCATGGCGAGCATCTTCCGGCAAGGTTTCACCAGGAAGGATCCCGCGACGGGGAAAACAGTAAAGCTCCGCTCCAAGAAATGGTACGTGGAGTACCTCGATGGCAGCGGAATCTTGAGACGGGTCCCGGGCTACACGGACAAGGAAGCGACCAGACAGCTCGCCGCCCGGCTCGAACGTGAGGCGGCGCAGAAAGCCTCCGGCATGATCGACCGCTTCCAGGAGCACCGCGCCCGGCCGCTCACGGAGCACCTTGAAGAATTCAAGAAGCACCTTGAGAGCCGGGAGGACACCCCGGAGCACGTCCAGTTAACCACGAACCGCATCCGATCCCTCCTCGAAGGCTGCGGTTTCGGGCGCATCCCCGAGATCGACGCCACCAAGACGACCCTGTGGCTCGCGGACCGGCGAGCCGCGGGGCTCTCGGCGCGCTCCTCAAACTACTACCTCTCGGCCACGAAGAGCTTTTGCCGCTGGCTCCTGCGGGCTGGCCGGGCTCCCGAGAACCCTCTGACTTCCCTCGACCCGGTGAACGCCGAGGTTGATGTCCGGCACCGCCGGCGGGCGCTCGCTGATCACGAAATCGAGGCGCTGATCAAGAACGCCAGGACGGCACCGGCCTTCCGGGGAATCTCCGGCCGGGACCGCACCATGCTCTACCTCGCGGCCGCCTTCACGGGCTTGAGAGCCTCGGAGCTGGCGAGCTTGACCCCGGACAGCTTCGACCTCGAAGCCTCACCGAAAACGGTGACCGTGGAGGCCGGCTACTCGAAGCGCCGCCGAGAAGATGTCCTTCCCCTGCATCCGGAGGTGGCCCGGCGCTTCGGGGAGTGGTTTCTGGACCGCCAGGACATCAAGGAAAAACTCTGGCCGGGGACGTGGACAAAACGGGCCGCCCGCATGGTCCGGCGGGACCTCGCCCGCGCCGGAATCGCTTACGAGACCGCGGCAGGCTTCGCCGATTTCCACAGCCTCAGACATTCCTACCTCTCGGCCCTCGCCCGCTCGGGAGCCCACCCGAAGGCAATCCAGGCGCTGGCCCGCCATTCCACGATCACCCTGACCATGGACCGTTACGCCCACCTCGGGCTCCTCGACATGTCCCAGGCGCTCGAAGGACTCTCCCTCCCAGGGAGAAGCGCCGTAGAGCGGGAGGAACGCGCCAGAGCCGCCGCCGGAGCCGAGAGCTTGCTTACAGGCCCGCTTACAGGTAAACTCGGCTTTTCTGGTCCGCAGCTGTCCGCGCCTGACCGCAAAGAACGCGCTCCAGAGCCTCCCACGGCCGATCGCAAGCTCAGCCATCAAGGCGGCTTAGTCGAGGCGGTGGGGGGGGATACAAGTAGTCACGGCGGTGTAGCTCAGCTGGCAGAGCAACGGTCTCATAATCCGTGTGTCCCCGGTTCAAATCCGGGCGCCGCTACCAGATATAAACCCCTTCAAATACAAAAGTTATGGAGGGGCTGTTTTTTTCAGAGAAAATGAAATTTTGGAGATTGGAAAGTTTTGGAGGTTAAATTTTGGCAACCAAACCTAGGCTGTAAGCTCAAACTGTGGGACAAAGTTTTTTACGGCATTGCTGAAACAACGTGCCGCTCTTGAGCGCGCGGACAGGATCGACATTTCGCAGCTGGAAACCATCGGCACCGCCGCACGCTTAAAAATGGAAGTGCAATCCCAGGCCGGCGTACTCGATCTCGCGGTCGTAGAACTGGCCGTTGGGCGAATGGCCAATGAAATAGTGCGCCAGGAGCTGCAGGTTTCGACCCAGCACCCGCAGGCTATCGAACTGGACCCCGGCTCGCAAGGACAGGTCCGTTCTCCAATCCTGCTCCTCATGGTTTTTCAAATCGACGGCGCCGATCGGCCGGACCCGGCGATCCCAAAAGGTCCATGGGCTCCTGAATTCGATGCCCTCCTGTGCCGACCAGTGTTTCAGGTCGGAGGGCTCCTGGTCGAACAAGAAACCACCGCCCCCATAAAGGCGGAATCCAAAAGGAAGCTCGTATGACAGCTTGATATCCCCGCTCTCGTAGCTGAGGTTGACCCGGTCGACTCGGCTGCGGAGAAGAAACTCGTCTCCCAGATGGGAACTCTGGTGAAAGATGCGCCCGATCGCCGAAAAATCCCCCTTGCGGCAAGCGGAGAACAAGCTCACAAAGTAATCGGCGTTGATGAGGTCCTTCGAATCAGCATCCAGGTCGAAAACGGCAAAAACCCCCGCTTGGAGGCCCAGCTCCACCTGGCCGTCGAGAGGGGCGGACATCCTGTAGAGCGCAAAGGTTTCGCCGAAGCTGACCGAGCCGACGTTCCTCAATTCCTGGTCGTGAATATAATAGTGGTAGGCGGCGGAGAAGTGGGGCCAACGTGGATCTGCGAGCAGCGGGCTGAAAAGATTGCGGCCAGGGAGCCAGCCGACAGGCAAGTCGACGGATGGCGGCTCCTCGCCATCCACAACCTCAACCCGGACGGCGCCGGGAATACCGGACAGCCCCCGGATGACCTTTGCTCGGTCCACGCCGGCCAGATCCTCGGCCCTGATGGTGATGACACCATCCTTTACAATCAACGAACGCGCCCTCAGGTTGAACTCCCGCTCCAGCAAGGCGGCGGCATACCCCGCGATGAAGGAATCATCCAATGGCGCCGCGACAGTGCTTGGAATGGACCAGATCAGGAAAGCCAGGACCCGCAACGATTTCATGGAGGCGAATTTTCTCATTTCTTCAGGAAGCTCTGCAGCCAGCGGCGGTAGCGCTGGGAGGGGTCCAGGTCGGCCGGGAACCAGTCGAGGACGGTGAGGGTGTCCTCGATGAGCTGGCGGGTCTCGGCCTCTTTCCTGTCCGCCTCGGTCTCGGGCTTTTGGGGATCCGGCGGCCGGAGGCGCTGCTCGAGGAGGGTGATGGTCTTTTCGATTTCGGCCTTCAAGCTGGGGAGCATCGTCCCCGGCTCCTCCAGGCGCGGCGGCGTCCACTCCCACGGCAGCGGCCAGCCTAGAAGCAGCTCTTCGAGCCGTCGATCGAGATCCTGGGAGATCCGGCCGCCTTCCGAGAGGGACTTCTGCATCTCGGCTGTCAGGGGCTGCTGCAGCAAGTTTTCCAATTGCCTCTTCGCCTCGCTTGAAAACTCCCGCAGCCGGCCGCCGGCCTGGAGCCCGTCTGGGGCCCAGTCCTCTTCGCGCAGAACCGCCAGGTAGAGCTGCGCCAGCTTCTCCGCTTCGGCCGTGACCGATGGGTTCATGGTCTGCAGGCCCGCGGCCTTCTGGCTCTCGGCTTGCTTGAGGGCCACGGCGGTCTCGTACTCGGACTCCATCACCCGCCGCTCCAGCTCGGCGGCGAACCGGCTCTGCGAGATCTTCTGCAACCCTTCCGTCAAGCTCAAGAACTTCTCGACGGCGGTCAGGAATTCCCGAGCCTCGACGTGCTCCGGCTGCAGGACCAGCTGGACCTGGAAGCACTTCTCGGCCCGGCGCAGCTCCAGGGAACTCAGGGCCTTCAAGCCTTCGAGGAAGAACCGCCGCGCCAGCCGGCTCCGGAGCAGCGCTTCATCCCGGGGGTCAAGGTTCAGCCTCTTGATCCACTCCGCCAGGGATTGAGCCCCTCCAACCGCCTCCTCGGGCCAACCCATCTCCACCCCGGCCCGACGCAGCCATTTCGAGATCCGCTCCACCGTTTCCTGGAGCGCCTGCTGCCTCTTCGCCTCCGCGTCCACCGCCTGCAGGGCTTGCAGGCGCCGATCGAGGAGGTCTTTCACTTGAGCGGACACTTTCTTCTGCAGCGCCGCCAGCTCCTCCCGGATGGGCTCCACCGGCGCACCCGTCGCAGCGGACAGCTTCTTCCACCGCAAGCCGGCCCGCTGGGTGACCGGATCCCCGGGGGGGCCGTTCACCCGCAGCCAGTCATAGGCAGCCAGGGCTCGGCGCAGGTCCCCCTGCTTTTCCGCGCACGTTCCGGCTTGAAAAGCGGCGCGCCGGCGCAGCTCCATGGGCGCATCGGGGTCCTTGTAAAGGCGCTGGTACTCCTGGAAGGTGGTGATCAGGTCCCCCAGCATGCTTTCCCGGTAGCCCATTTCCCCCAGGCTGGTGCCGCTCAGAACCTCAACGCCGAGAAGTATGGAGAGTGCGAGGGTGGAGGAGAGCATGATGCAGAAAAGATGATTTTCCGGCGCATGGATGCGCCGGTCATTTTTAGAGGCTTGCCTCTAAAAATGGAGCCCGGCCGCGCCGGGCGAAGATTGGAACAAGGCCAGGAGGGCCTTGTTCCAACAGAAAATAATCGTGGCTTGGAGCGCTCACTTCGTGAGAGAAAAGAGAAGAGAGAATACCCTGTTACCATTTTTCCATTTACTCACTTGAACCCCTTGCCGAGCCATCCTCGGAGGCGATCCAAGGCCTGCTCCAGAAACCAGCGCGCCAGGGAGCACGGCACCCGGACCACACCCCGCATCGGCTCGGGGGAGCTCGATTACCACATCACTGCGCCCCAAGCCACTAAAGGTATGGTAGAAGGGAAATGTCATCGGATTGTCACAAAATAAAAATAAATAAAAAAAATTTTAGATCAAGTTTTTC
>JACQVS010000096.1 GCA_016209605.1 Planctomycetota bacterium | reverse complement strand
TGCCGTTGCTGGTTGGATAGACCAGCGACGTTGGGAATTGAAATCCCTGCCGGTCGCGGGTTTTAAACCGGATCGGGCGGCTGATCCCCGGCGGTCGATGGCGGGCTTGCTTCCCTGGTTATTTCGCTTGCAAGCTCTTTCCTGAAAGGCGATTATGAATTTTTAAAATTTTAAAAATTTCGCGAGACTTTTCTCCGTTTCAGTCACTGCTAGAGTTGTAACGATGGGATCGATCGATGAAGAAGACCCAATCAAGAGCCTAGTCAATAGGGCCCAGGAAGGAGACCGAGCCGCCTTCGAGGAGCTGGTCACGAAGGCGCGCCAGGGCCTCCTGGCTTCAGTTCGCCTCCGCATCGGCGCCCACCTCCGGGCGAAACTTGACCCCGAAGATGTCATCCAGGAGACCTTCCTCAAGGCGTTTCAGTCGCTGGAAAGGTTCCAGTGGCAGGGGAAGGATTCCTTTGACCGCTGGCTCCAGGGCATCGCGGAGAACTTGATCCTGGATGCGGCGAAACGAGAGCGGGTGAGGCAGGATCTCCAGATCCCCCGCGATCCTCCCGGCGAGAGCACGACCGCCAGCAAACACTTGCGCCGGGAGGAGCGGTTTGAGCGTCTGAAGAAGTCGATCGAGGGCCTTAGTCCCGATTACCAGAAAGTGATCCTTCTGGCGCGCATCGATGGGCTCAAGATCGACGAGATCGCGGAGCGGATGGACCGTTCCCCGAGCGCCGTGAAGAACCTGCTTTTCCGGGCGATGAAGGAGTTGAGGAGGTCCTTTGGCGATACGGAGAGCCTCCACCTGCCTCAAAAGAACCTCAGGGAAAGCAGTCCTAGGGATGGAGCGAACTAGTCCTCCGGGCCCATGGCCAGGAGATCAGACGAGGGCTCACGATGAAGCGCTCGAGCAGCTCTTCGCCCCCTCTGTGGGCCCGGCCGGCTCCCTCCCCTCCCCCCGTTTCTCATTCGCAGCGGCATGAGGCCATCTCGTTGCCCGAGAACGGCCGGAAAGATAAAATGATTCCGAATTTCGGATTTTGATTTTTTGATTTCGCCATGGCGAACGCGGATCGATTCTCTTCAGGAAACGCCGTTTCCCGCCAGAACGCCGGAAGAAAAGAACCATTGAGGATTTGTGAACCGATCAAACCACGAACTTGAAAGGAAGCTCCTATGAAACCCGCGACTGGGACGTTCAGCATCCTGTTGGTTTTCTCCGCCAGTTCGCTGCTGGCGCAAGCGCCGCGCCCTGACCCGCTGGCCGAGAATCTTTTCCCGCCAGACCTGGTCCTGCAGTTCCAATCCGAAATCGTCTTGACGGACGAGCAGCGGGAGGCGATCAGGGCCGAGATGGAGAAAGCTCACCCGAGGTTCGAGGCATTGCGCCAGCAGCTCGAGAAGGAAACGGAGAAGCTGGCGGAGCTGCTCAAGAAGGAGCGCGTGGACGAAAAGGCCGCGCTGGCCCAATTCGACCAGGTCCAGAACCTCGAACGCGACCTCAAACGCGCGCACCTGGCGCTGGTCATCGGCCTCAAAAACAAGCTGACCCCGGAGCAACAGGCCAGGCTGCAGGAGCTCAGAAAGAAGTTTGCCGCCGACAAACAGCCGGCTTCCATCCCATCGAAGCTGGAAAAAGTCAAAGCCGGCGTCGAGCAGTGGCAGAGCGAGGGACACGATCCCTCCCCAGTGGGCATAATCATGCAGGAGTTCGAACCGCTCATGAAGGAGCGGAAGTTCAGAGAGGCGGAGGCGGTCATCGACCGCGCCCTGAAAGTGCTCGAGGAAAATCCAAAGGACAAAGACGCGAGGCCGGAGAAAAAGAGCAGCGCCTCTCCGCCAGCCGAGCCCCATGCTCAGTCAACCAACGCCAAAAATCCCGAAGCGCTGCGAGCCGAAATTGAAAGCTTGATCGCCACCACCAATGTCCCTTGGCGCCAAATCCCATGGAAGAGCTGTCTTCTTGAAGGGTTGAAAGAGTCCCGTGAGCAGAGGAAACCTCTGATGTTTTGGGTTTTCATCGACCGTCCGGCCGACGACCGGCGCTGTTGAGTGTTCGCCGGCGCCGTCCGTGAGACGGTGTTCTCGAACCCAGAAGTCTCTCGCCGCGTCAACGCCGACTTTGTCCCGGTCGCCCTCAAGGCGGCGCTGGTAAACAACCCCCCTGAGGATGAGGAGGGACGGCTCTACCGCGAAATCGCCCGCTCCCGAATCGCCCCCCAGGGAATGTGCGTCGCCAACTCCGCCGGGAAGGTGCTTGGCTGGACGCTCATGTTCGATGACCAGAGCAGCATCCCCTCGTTTCTAGACCACAGTCTGAAGCGGTATCGGGACAACCCCGGCGGCACGCGGCCGGTCGCGGCCGAACGTTACATGAAGTTTCCGAGCGTCCGGCTTGACGATAGTCCGGATAGCGGCCAGATCCTGCCGGTGAGCGACGGTCACCCAACCGGAAAGAACTGCCCAGCAAAACCGCCACTCCCGCCTGGGACCGTCGTCGCTCGGGTGATCGGCCGGGCACTCGGGCCCGATGGCAATCCTGTGGCGGAAACCGTGGGCCAGGATCGCTACGTCGAAGACCGCTTCGACATATCGGTCTCCCTGCAAGAGACGGTTGCGCAAGCGCTCGCCAAAGCGGGCACGCGCCGCGTCCGCCTTCCAGACGAATTTGCTCGGCTCTGTATGACCCATGCATACTTGGGAATGCTCGACGTGCAGCCGCTCTCGAATCCGTGCGGCGGCAATTCCGATTTGAGGCATGGTGACTTCTGGGCAGAGAAAATGGCCAGCAGCTCCGGGCCGCCGACCTGGCGCCTGGAAGGCCGGTCGGACGTATTTACGGACGAGATGGCCAACGCCGGGCCCGGCGACCTGCACGAGGTCAGATTGACGTGGGCCGGGTTCATCCAGATGGACGGGAGCCGGATGACCCGCCTGCTGCTCTCGGCCCGGGGAACGGAGAAGCTGAAGTTCGGATCGTCGCGGGGCGGGAATGAAAACGCTGCAGCGTCTCTGCCGGCAGGTCGTCGAATTGATATGGAATGCGGCGTTCGCTACGGGGTCCTTGCTGAACCGGTCGAGGTGGCTGGAGTGAAAAGTTATTAAAATTATCTAACGGCATTTAAATGCTCAGGCTCTAAAGGAAATGATCTAAAATTCAATCAATTGAATAACCATCAAGTCCCAAAGGCTTACATCCTGTTAAGGCAGCCAAGGCTGCAACCAAATCCTGAAGCCTGGCCGCACCTCGATGCCTGTTGGTTTACCCCTTTCAAGAGCCTGATGGCTTTGATACGATGGGGGCGTACCAGCAATGCAATGATCAATTATTCGTTGAGGGCGGTGTCGTTGTGAAAAAAGGTTCGTTCTTCCCCTTCGCCGCAAGGCTGGCCATCCTTGTTACAGGCGTCATTTCTCCGGGATTTCTCTTTGCGGAAGATGGAACCATCCTCCTGCGACCGCCCCACCCGCGGGCCCGCCTGGGGCTCGAACGGCTGAAAAGCCTGTCCCTGGAGCCCATCGCCACGCGGTGGAGCCCGTTCACGGGAAGGGTGCAGTCGCTGGAGGGACTGTACCCGCTGGCCCCCTCACGGCCCGCGCGGCTTGGCGGGGCGGACGACCTCGCCGGCCGCGTTTTGCGTTTCCTGGCCGGTGAACCAGACCTCTTCGGCTGGAGCCCGGGCACCGAGCTGCGCCTCCTCTCCAGCGCTCAAGAGCTGGGGACGACGCATCTCCGCTTCCAGGCCTTCATTCAGGGGATCCGCGTGGCGGGGAGCGAAGCGGCCGTCCACCTCCAAGCTCCGCCGCCAGGCGAGCCGGCCATCCGGCTGGTGACGTGCCGGCTCCATCCGGAACTCGAGATCGACCAGGACGGCCGGCCGGGAGGGCGCTGGACCCCGCGCCTTTCGGCTCGCGAGGCGATCGCCGTTGCCGAGGCGGCCCTCGGCCCCAGCGCTGCCTTTCGCCAACCGGCCTCGGCCCACCTCGAAATCCTTCCCTTGCCGGCCCCCGCCCGGCTCATTTACGCGGTGCGCCTCCACGCCTCCCGTCCCCACGGCGCCTGGGAGGCGCGCGTCGATGCGCACCTCGGCGCGGTGGTCTCCAGAACCGATCTCCTCCGCTACGCCCCCGCGCCCCGGAACGGCACGGGAAGGGTATTCATCGTCAGCCCGGTGGTGGCGCTGCAAAGCCACACCCTCTCGGACCTGGACGACAACGCCGCCGCCATCCCCGAAGAAGCCTACACTCAGGTCGCCCTCCCCGATCTCGATGGCGAAGGCGGCCTGACCGGCCCTTACGTCACCACCGCGCCCACTCCCGGCGCCGTGCGCCGGGTAAGGCTCGATTTCTCCTTCAAGCGCGACCACGACGGCTTCGAGGAGGTGATGGCCTATTACCACATCGATGCCGCGCAGCGCTTCATCCAGTCGCTCGGATTCAGCAACGCCTCCAACCAGCAGATCCCCGTTTACGCCAACTCCGAGCCGCCGGGAGTCCCTTACACCGACTCGCAGGCCTACTACCAACCCGATGAAAACAATCCGGGCACCGGCCTCATCGCCTTCGGCTCCGGCGGCGTCGACACCGCCGAGGATCCGGAGATCATCGTCCACGAGTACGGCCACGCCATTCAGGACAACCAGGTGCCCGGTTTCGGAAATCCTTTCGAGTCGATGCAAAGCGCGGCCATCGGCGAGGGCTGGGCCGACTGGATCGCGGCGGTCTACCTCTCCGCCTTCAGCCGCGGCTACGGCGACGCCTGCCTGGGTGAATGGGGCCAGGTGGACGCCCCGCTGCAGCCCGGCGAGGAGCCGAAGGAGTGCATCCGCCGGCTGGACTCGACCAAGCACTTCCCGGAGGCGATGGTCGGAGAGCCCCACGACGATGGGGAGATGTGGTCCGCCTCCCTGTGGCGGATCTTCGAGCGCCTGGGCAGGGAGTCGTCGCTGCGCCTGGTCCTCAAGAGCAATTTTTACCTCAGCGCCGCCGCGACCTTCGAGGAAGCCGCCGGCGCCGTGCTGCGCGCCGACCGCGAGCTGAACGGCGGCGCCAACCAGGACTTCCTCCGCCAGGTCTTCCTGGACCGCGGCTTCTTCTCGCCGCCACTCAACCTCAACTGGTTTTACTTGAAGGGGCACTCTCCGCCCCTGGCCCTTCCCGAATTTGGCGAGACGGTGTCGTCCAAGGCGCGGATCGCCCGAGCCGGCGCCATCTCCGGCCAGCCCGAGCATAAAATCCTGGTTTACGTCAACCTGAGCCATCCTTTTCCCGGGATCTTGACCCTCTCCCTGCGCTCCCCCTCCGGCACCACGGTCCTTCTCAATGACGGGGGAGGCCGCATTTTCGCCGGCGGCCCGCTCATCTTCGGCCGCGGTCTCGAGCCCGCGGAGCCTCTCGAGAAGCTGGCCGGCGAGCCGGTCGCGGGGGTCTGGAGCCTGGAGATCGGCGGCTCCTTCCTGGGGGAAGGATCGCTGTCGGAGTGGGGGCTGCGCTTTCAGGGATTTATGCGGGGCGACGCGAACCAGGACGGCCAGCTCAGCGTCGAGGATGCTCTGGCCATGCTTTACTACCTGTTCGCCAGCGGGCCGCTCGCCTGCGCCAAGGCGGGGGACTTCAACGACAACGGCCTGGTCAACGTCACCGATGCCGTCGGCTTGTTGCTCCACCAGTTCGGAATGGGCCCTCCCCCGCCGGAGCCCTATCCGGAGGCGGGCGAGGACTTGACCCCCGATGCGTTGGATTGCGAGGGGTGAGAGGCCATGAAGCGTAGAAAATCGAGCGTTGCTATGGCCGTGGTGATGGGGCTCCTCGCCATCCTCTGCAGCCGCATCCTCCCGGGGGCGACGGGACTCCTGGAGGCGCCTCGCTTCGCCCTCGCCGGCGGCCGCATGGCGGTGCGGTTCACTTTCCAGGACGAGGCGGGCAAGCTGATCGCTGACCCGGTCTCCTTCAACTTGACCGTCAATGGCCAGGGGCGGTTCGCCCAGGCCCCCCGCACCGGCAAGGTTTTTTTCGGCGGCGGCACCGGCTTCATCCGCGGAGAGAGCGAGGGAGGAGCTTTCGAGATCGACATGGACACGCCGGCGGCTGAAATCCTCCACCTGCGCTTCGTGGAGACCTCGCGAGTGGGCATCTCGATGGTTTTTCAAAACCTCTTCACCGATGGCGTGGAAGGCGGGCGGCGGCGCTGGACCGGGCACGCCTTGAAAGGTCCGGCGGCGGACTGGACAATCGCCGAGGCCGCTGAGGAAGACCAGAGCGGCCGGCAGGGAACGCGGGCCTGGTGGAGCGGACCGCTCCAAGCCTCCGCCGACACGACCCTGGTTTCCACGCCGTTTTCAATCCCGGTCGAGGGGAAGACGTTCTTCTCTTTCTTCCAGCGCTACGATTTCGAGTCGGCGGAATGCATGGCGGGCGGCGCCGCCCATCACGGCGCGGTCCTCGAAGTGCTTCACGGCGGCCAGGGAAGCTCGGAGGTCTGGCGGACGGTCCCGCCCTCGGGAGGTTATCCCCTGGCCGTGCAAAGCGGCTGCAAGTCGGCCCTGAACGGGTCCCCCGCTTTCGGCGGCACGAGCGGCCGGCGTTTCGAGGCGGCGACCTTCGACCTCTCCAGCTTCGCGGTGCTGCCAGCGCGCCTGCGCCTGCGCCTGGCGGCCGGCTGCGAGGACTGCGGCCCGCGGGAAGGCTGGTTCATCGACGACTTCAGCCTCGACACCACCGATCTCTCGGTGCGGGTGCTCCTGCCGGCAGAGGATGGGGATGGCGACTCGGTCGCCAATGAAAGGGAAATCGCCCAGGGGAGCGATCCCCTCGCCATCGATACCGACGGGGACGGCCTGCTCGACGGCGTCGAGACCGCCACCGGAGTCTTCATCGGCCCCCAGGATGCCGGCACCGATCCCCGCTCGCCGGACTCCGACGGCGATGGCATCGCCGACGGCATGGAAACTGAGCTGGGGAAGGATCCCAACGATCCCGCCGCCGCCCCCAAGCGCTCGCCCTTCGACCTCGACCTGAGCGCCGGCAACGGCTACCGCTGGATCATCCGCGGCGATGGCTCCGCCGGCCCATCAGCGGCCGATCCGCTGCAGGAAGTGTTCACCCCCAAAGGAGGATTCCGCCTCGAGCAGAGCGGGAAAGCTTTTCCCGCCGCGCTCGAGGCCTTTCAAGTCGGCGATGGGGACCAGCATTTCAGCGTGGGGCCGGCGCTCGGCGGTCCGCTCAAGGCGACCCGGCGCATCTACGTATCTCCGGACCAGGGATTCATCCGCTATCTGGAAATCTTCGAAAACGCCTCCCCCGTCCCCCAGGAAGTCTTCGCCGGCCTGGAATGTGCTTTCGCCCAAGGAAAATGGGTGGAGGTCGAGAAAAGCTCTAGCGGAGCTGGATCCTGGAGCGTTCAGGACGCTTACGCGCACTTCAACGACCGGGACCCGGCCGATGGCATGCCGTACCTGCTCTGGTTTTATCAGGAGCCGGGCGGCCGGCTGCAGGCCAGCGAAGCGGCGCTGAGCCGCGGCGAGGCCCTGCTCTCCTTCAAGCTCGAGCTCCGGCCCGGCGAGCGGCGGGCGCTCCTCCACTTTGCCGCGCAAAGCCCGGAGCTCTCGAGCAGCCAGGCCGTCGCCGAGCTGATCGCCCGGCAGGACCGGTCCGCGATCGCCGGCTTGAGCCCCGAGGACGGCGCCCTCATCGCCAACTTCTCCCTGGACTCCGATGGCGACGGGCTGCCCGATCACTTCGAGCTGGCCGGAGGCCTCGACCCGAAGGATCCCGCCGATGCCGCCGCCGACGGAGACGGCGATGGGCTCAGCGCGCTGGAGGAGTTCCGGAGCGACACCGATCCCCGCTCGGCCGACACCGATGGAGATGGTTTGAGCGATGGAAAAGAGGTCCGGGAGCTGAAGACCGATCCCCGAGCCGCCGACTCGGACCGGGATGGAATCGCCGACGGCAGCGACCTTTACCCCGCGGACGCCCTCGAGGCGCAGTTTTCCGACCTTCGCTACGCCCTCGCCGGCGGCGAGGCGGCCATCGAAGTCCGCATCGTCGCGCATGGAGCCTCCTTCGCTCCCGCCGTCCGCTTCTCCCTGCGCCTCGAGGGGAGCGAAGCGCAGTTCGCGGGCCCCGCCGAGGGCGGCGCCGTGCTCGACGGGCTGGGCACCGCCGCGATCGCCGCCGAGGTGCAAGGCGGCGTCTTCCGCATCGGCATCCGCTCCACGGCCGCAGGATTCAAGAAGATCAAGCTGGTGGACACCGAGGGCTTCGGCCTGCAGGCCCCCGCCTCCATCGCCGAGGACTTCGAGCTGGACGATGGCGGCTTCTCCGCCGAAGGCCCCGCTCAGGCCTGGAAGTGGGGCGAGGCCCCGAAAAATCCCGGGGCGAAATCGGGGCGGAAGGTCTGGAGCACGGGCCTGGCCGGGAGCTATCCCCCCGATGCCTTCGACAGCTTGACTACCCCGGAGTATTCCCTGGGCGCGCCGGCGCCGCGGTTGAGCTTCTTCTCGATGGTCGCGGTGGAGGAGGACATCGATGAAGCCCTCCTCCTCGTCTCCAGGAACGGCGGCGAGTTCGAGCTTCTCGACGGCCCCTATCAGAACTCGGCCGGTTACCGGGAGATTTTCATCGATCTCTCGCCCTATCAGGGGGAAAAGACGCGCTTCCGCTTCCTCTTCCTCTCGGACTTCTCCGACCAGCGCTTGGGCTGGTTCATCGATGACTTCAAGGTGGAGGGGCTGAGGGACTTCGCCGCCGTCGAGTTCCTCAATGGAGGGGAGGATTTCGACGGCGACGGGCTCGACAACCAGACGGAGGTGCAGCGCGGCACGGATCCCGCCTCCGAGGACACCGACGGGGACGGCCTCGCCGATCCGGTCGAAACGTCCACCGGCCGCTTCGTCAATGACCGCGACACCGGCACCTCCCCCACTCGCGGCGACAGCGACCAGGGCGGCGAACGGGATGGCGAGGAGGTCGCCGCCGGGCGTGACCCCACCGATCCTTTCGATGACCAGGTGCCGGCGGAATTTCTTCCGCCCCTGGATACCATTCCATTCACCGATGGCGGCGGCAGCGAGTGGCTTGCCACCCCGCTGGGCGGCGTCTTCCTTTCCAAGGAAGAGATTCCGCTCCTTCTCAACGTCCTGGAGGTCGATCGGGACCTCTTCTTCGCCACGGAGGAGGCGACGCTGGGCTTCGGCAGGCAGATCCTCATCCTGAAATGGGAAGCGGGCTTCCTCGGCGAGATCGGCGCGACCCGGAAGCTCTTCATCAGCAAGGACCGGCCCCTGCTGCGCTGGTTCGACGAATTTGAAAACACCGGCGACGAGGCGATGGCGGTTCGCATCGACTTCACCTCCATCTTCGATGGGCCGTTCCAGCTCGAGGGGGTGGAAAGCGGCAGCGGCGATGCGGCCTTGGACCGGGAGGACGAGTATTTCATCGCCAGGCTGACCAGCGAGGCCGGAACCGCCTACCTCGGGCAGGTCTTCTTCGGCCCGGGCGCGAGCGTGAAGCCGCTGAATGCGGCCCTCTTGCCCGGCCTTCAGACCTCCAGCTACGAGGTGCCGATTCCGGCGCATGGGAAAGCGGCCCTGCTCCGCTTCGCCGTCCTGGCCGGCGAGCTGGAGGAGGTGAAGGCCGGTCTCGAGTCAGCGCGGCGCCTGGCGCCGGAAGCCTGGGCCGGTCTGAGCGAAGAGGAGATGGACGAAATCGCCAACTTCACGGCGGACTCGGACGGCGATGGCCTGCCGGATGGCTACGAGCGCAAGAACGGCCTCGATCCGAAGGACGCGGCCGATGCCTCGGGCGACGCGGATGGCGATGGGCTCTCCAACCTCGAGGAGCACCGGATCGGCACCGATCCTCGGAAGGCGGACACCGACGGGGACGGCTGGAGCGACGGCCTGGAGCGGAACGGCAGCGGCACCGACCCCTTGAATCCGGACACCGATGGCGACGGCCTTCCCGACGGCGAGGACTCGCTGCCGCTCCTCCACATCGTGGCCTGGCAGCGCGACCGGCTTTTCGACATCGCGGGCGAGGAAGCGCGCTTGAAGATCCACCTGGAGCTTCCGGGCCGACAGGCCCTGCCGGCGGCGGCCGACCTCGCCGGCCTCACCGTTCCCGTGCGCTTCGGCGCGCCGGTCGAGATCGCCCGCATGGTGGCCGGAGAGAGGGTGGACGAAAACGACCCGCAGGCGGATTATTTTCACCCTCTCGGCGAATGGATCATCCTCGATGTCCGCGTCGCCGCCCCCGGCCTGGTTCCGGTGGCGATCGGGAAGCAGGGCGAACCGGGCCTCACCGGCAAGGAGGGGACGGTGGTTTTCCTCGCCGCCGCCGAGGAGGCGGACGGCGATGGGCTGCCCAACCGCTTCGAGGTCGACCATGGCACCGATCCCACTCTCCCGGACACCGACGGGGATGGAATCGGCGATCGGTTCGAGACCGGAAGCGGCGTGGTCGTGCCTGCCATCGGGATCGGCACCTTCCCCTGGACCCGCGACTCCGATGGCGGAGGCGCCGACGACAAAATCGAGATCGCCTCCGGCCGCGACCCCTTCCATGCGGACGATGACCCCGAGACCCTTCCCCTCCCCGTGACCTTGAACGCCGCCGGCGGAAAGTGGGATGTCCTTCCCTCGTGGGCGCTGGTGGGAAGCGCCGACGCGGCGCTCCGGCTCGACAACGCCGGCATCCTGAAGATCAACGGGCAGCCGCCGCCGTTCCAGACCTCCGCTCGGGTCAGCGCTGGAAATACCGGACTGCGGCTCGGCCCGGCGCGCCACGGCGGCCTGGTGATCTACCGCCGGGTCGATGCCCTGGCCAGGCAGCCGGTCCTCCGGTTCGCCGAGGTGCTTTCCAATCCAGGCGGGGAGCCGATCGACGTCAAGCTGGAGATCGGCTTCGACCTGGCGGCCGATGGCGAGGTGGAGCTGGAGAGCACCTCGAGCGGCGATCCAGCTCTCGACCGGCGCGACCGCTGGGCCCTCCTCCGCGACCAGCGCCAGCGCTTCCTCCATCTCTTCTTCGGCGGCGGCAGCCTGGAGGCCGCCGAGCTCAGGGAAGCGGACCTCCTCTGGGAGACTTTCTCCTTCACGATCCCGCCGGGGGAGAAGCGCAGCGTGGTCCATTGCCTGGCGTTGGCCGCCCAGCCGGCCGCCCTCCTCGCCCTCGCGGAGAAGCTCCTCGCCCTCGAAGGCGGGGCGCTGGACGGCCTGGCGGCCGAGGAAGCTCAAGACGCCATCAACCTGCCTCCCCGTTCGCCGATCCTGTGGAGCCTCTGGCCGCGCTCGCCGGCCGCTCCCGGAGAGCTGATCTCGATTGCCGGAGAGTTCCTGCGCTCGGATCTTCAGGTCCTGGCCGGCGGCAAACCCCTCGAGACCGTCCAGATCTTCCAGGACCGCCTGCTGTTCCGCGCCCCGAGCGAGCCCGGCGCGTACGCCCTGGAAGCGCGGGCCGCGGCAGGCGACCCCCTGCTTTTCCCTGAAATCCTGCGGGTGGAGGCGGCGCTGGGATATTTTCGCCGCGGCGATGTCGATGGCGATGCGCGGGCCGACCTCACCGACGTCATCCGCCTGCTCTTTTTCCTCTTCCTGGGCGAGGGGCCGCCGGGCTGCATGGACAGCGCCGACCTGAATGACAACGGCAAGGTCGATCTGACCGACGCTATCTTGCTTCTCCAGATCCTCTACCAGGGCAAGGGGCCCATCCCTTATCCCGGCGGCGCCGCCCCCGGCCCCGATCCGACCGCCGATGAGTTCATCTGCCAGTGAGCGGCGAGCGCGCCGCCGCGAGGACGTAGATCCTGCCGGCGCCGGCCTCCTTCAAGGCCCGCGCCGCGTCAGCAACGGTGGAGCAGGTCGTGACGACGTCATCCAGCAGAAGAACCGCCTCCGGAACCGGAATCCGCCGGCGCGCCCGGAAAGAGCGGCGCTGATTCTTGAGGCGCCGCTCCCTTGACAGCCCGGTCTGCGAGGGGCTCCAGCGCGAGCGCTCGAGCAACGGCCGGAGGGGCAAGCCGGTCAAGCGGGCGAACTCTCCGGCCAGCTCGCCCAGGGGATCGCGGCCGCGCAGGAGCAGCTTGACCGGATGGCTGGGGATCGGCACGACCGCGAACTTTCCGAGGCTCAAACCCACTCCCGCCTCAGCCAGGGCAGGGGCGACTTTTTCCCTCCAGCACCGGCTCAGGACGGCTCCCACGTAAGCCAGCGCCCCGGGGTCGCCGCGGTACTTGTGGAGGTGGATGAGCTGGCGCAGCGGGTCCTCGTAGACTCCGGCCGCAAAGGCCCGGTCGAACCACAGCTCCCGGCCCCGGCACTCGCCGCAGCCGGGCTCGTCGCCGGGATTGACCACGGCCAGGCCGCAGCGCCGGCACGCGCTCTCGATCCACTCCACCGCACTTTCGCACCGGGGGCAGATCGCCCGCTCCTCCTCGAGGGCGGCCTGGCAGATCCGGCAGAACGGAGGGAAGAGCAGATCCAGGACGCTCGAACGAAACGCCCGCCAATGGCGATTAACAGCAGGGAAAAGCGCTCGAAAATTCCAAGGGGCGGGCACGGGGTTCGAAAATACAAAGAAAAATATTAACCACAAAGACACGAAGGACAC
>JACQVS010000089.1 GCA_016209605.1 Planctomycetota bacterium | reverse complement strand
GTTGCGCAGGGCCCGGGCCACCAGTTTTTCAATGAGCTGGCTTTCAATCAGCACCGCTCCGACCGCCTCGGTCACCAGCTTCTTCAAATTCTCAGCGCCGGGCTGGGTTCCCGAAGCGGCCGACTTTCTCAAGGAGTCGATTTCCGGGGAACACTTCAGCAGCTCGGCGAAGAGCTGCAGGAACGAAGCTTGAAAACCGGCCCAGGCGCCGCCGGGTTCGCCAGTTTGAGAGGAAGTGGTTTTCACCATTTTATCGGGAAAAAACTGTAGAAAAATCGATCCATCTGATGGTTGAATGAAGATCGGACAATGACGGTCCATAGAACATTACGATGCTTCCGGCCGGGTGGCCAGACCGCCCGGTTGGCCAGACTGACCGGAAAAATTCGCACCTTAACGGAAATTCATATTTTTCGATGCTTTGGATTCTGATAAAATTTCGCCGGCAACGGAGAGCGACGGAGAGCACAGATAGCCAGGGAGTTTCAGGACTGGCAGCATGACCGATCAGGAAAAAGTTTTAGTGGTTCCGCGCCGCGAGCTGGATCGGGCGCGGCTCCTTCCGCATGGCTTCAGTCCCGGAGGGATCGACCGGGTGAAGCAGATCATTCAGGCTTCCGGTGAATTCATGCTCCGGGAATCGGCGGAGCAGCAGCCGGAGTGGAAGCAGATCATCCCTTATGGCGTGGTGCGTTGCAGTGGCAAGGTGTTTCTTTTGAAACGCTCCCGCAAGGGGGGGGAGCCGCGCCTCTATAACCGCTGGAGCATTGGCGTGGGCGGTCATATCAATCCGGCTGGCAAGCCCCGCGACCTGGAGAGCCCCGTCGAGGCCGAGCTGCGCCGCGAGCTGGAAGAGGAGCTGGTCTGGAAAGTTCCTTATCGCCTGCATCCCCTCGGCCTCCTGAACGATGATTCCAACGCCGTCGGGCAGGTTCACTTCGGCCTGGTGTATCTGGTCGAAGCCCGAACGCCCGAGGTCGCGGTCCGGGAGACCGAACTTTTGTCCGGGAGCTTTGCCGGGGCGGCGGAGCTGCGGGGGCGCTTGCCGGAAATGGAAAGCTGGTCGCAGCTCGTGGCGGCATTTTTGATGGAAGAGCCATTTTTGATGGAAGAGCTAGGAAGGAAATGACGGGCATGAACAAGCCGGCTTCCAGAAGTTCGTCCAAGGATCCGGCCGGTAAATCCACGAAATCGCCGAAGCCTGCTGATTCCGAGGCCAAGGCCGAGGCTGCAGACGCCAAGGACCTCAAGGGCCCCTCCTCGGAGCCTTTTCCGGAGCTGAGCACGTTCCTGGACAAGGCCAAGGAGCCGCAGCTCGTCCCCAAGCCGGCGGCGCAGCGGCTCTCCCTCTACCTGCGCTACCTGGAGGCTCTGGAGGCGCAAGCCAAGGAAACCATCTCCTCCCAGAGTTTGGGATCGGCGCTGGGGCTCACGGCCGCCCAGGTGCGCAAGGACCTGGGCCATTTCGGCCAGTTCGGATTTCCTGGCGTCGGCTACAAGATCCCCGAGCTCATCCGGCAGATCCGCCACATCATGGGCACCGACCGCATCTGGCGGGTGGCTCTGGTGGGCATGGGAAACCTGGGGTCCGCTTTGGCCCGCTACAAAGGATTCGAGCAGAAGGGCTTTCAAATCGCCGCCCTCTTTGACCGCGATCCACAAGTGGTCGGGAAAAGATTCCCTCCGGGAACGGTCCATCCCATGAGCCGCCTCACGGAACTGGTTCAGGAGAAGGAAATCCAGCTGGGGATCCTGGCCGTGCCCGCCGAGGAGGCACAAGGCGTTGCCGAGGAAATGATTGCCGCCGGCATCCAGGGCATATTGAACTTCGCTCCTCGGGTGCTCCGCCTGTTTCCCCAGATCCTGTGCGTGTCCGTGGACCTGGCGATCCAGCTCGAGCAGTTGACCCTGTGCTTGTCAATGCGGGAGAGGTCAGAGGGAACGACCGCGGCTCCCTCGCCACGAACCCAGCAAATCTAGATTGACTCCTCTCCTGACCCAACCTATAATCGTATCCCTTCTTTTTTACATCCGGCCGCCGGTGCGTATGCCGGGTAACTTGGCTGCCGGATCGCGTGTAAGCTGTTCAGCCCGCTGAATTTCGGATGTGTTACCCCGTGGTGTAATTGGTAACACAGCAGGTTTTGGTCCTGCATTTCGAGGTTCGAGTCCTCGCGGGGTAACCACGGTAACAGAATTTTGGTTTTACAGGGGATGGAGCGGCCTCGATTGGCCGCCGCGACCGCCACAGGTTTTCTCCCATGGTAATGTCGATCATTTTAGCAGCCGGGAAGGGGACGCGCATGGTGTCGGACCTGCCCAAAGTCCTGCACCCCTTGATGGGGGCTCCTCTCCTCGAGTACATGCTCGACAAGGTAGAGGCCCTGGGCTGCTCGCCCAATGCCGTGGTGGTCGGCTACAAGCACGAGCTGGTCCGCGCGGCTTTCCCAGGCCGGCACGTGATCTGGGCCCACCAGCATGAGCAGCTGGGGACCGGCCATGCGGCCACGATGGGGGTGGAGGCCCTTCCCCTGGATGGCGAGGCGCTGATCCTCAACGGGGACTTGCCGTTGTTGACGCTGAAGACCCTGGAAGGCTTGCTGGCGGCGCACCGCCAGAACGCCGCCGACGTGACGTTGCTCACCTGCGTCAAGTCCGATCCGTACGGCTATGGAAGGATTCAGCGCCATGACAAGACGGGAAAAGTCGTCGCCATCGCCGAGGAAAAAGACGCCAGCCCGGAGGTCAAGAGGATCAAGGAGATCAACGTCGGCGTCTATGTCTTCCGCATGCCGGTGTTTCGCGAGTGCTACGCGCAAGTCCGCCCCGACAACGTCCAGAAGGAGTATTACTTGACCGATGTGGTGGTGGCGGCGAGCCGGCTGGGAAAGCGCCTGGAAACCTGCGCAACCTCCACGGAGGAGGAAATCGCCCAGGTCAACAGCCGGGGCGAGATGGCGCAGGTCAGCCGCCTGATCCGCCTGCAGATCCTGGAAGATCTCATGGCGCAGGGAGTGACCATCGATGATCCCCACACCACTTACATTGAAAAAGGGGTGCGCATCGGCAAGGATGCGCGCATCCTGCCGTTCACCTACATCGAGCGCGGCGTCGACATCGCGCCGGGGTGCGAGATCGGTCCATTCACCCATTTGCGCCCGGGAACGGTCCTGCAGGAGGGGGCAAGCCTGGGAAACTTCGTGGAAATCAAGGCCTCGGTGATCGGGGAGGAGACCAAGGTTCGCCACATGACCTACATTGGCGACGCCACCATCGGCAAGAAGGTCAACGTCGGCGCCGGAACCATTTTCGCCAATTTCGATGGCCGCCAGAAGAACAAGTCGGTGGTCAAGGATGGAGCCTTCATCGGCTGCGGCACCATCTTCGTCGCGCCCGTGACCATGGGGGAAGAAGCGGTGACCGGCGCCGGCGCCGTGGTCACAAAGGGAAAAAACGTTCCGGACCGCACCGTGGTGGTCGGAGTGCCAGCCCGGCCGCTGCAGGCGGCCAGTGAAAAGACGGAAAAAACGAAAAAAACGGCTGAGTGAAATGAAAGTTACCGTGTGTTACGAGAGCCGTCTCAAGATCCGAAGAGCGCCGAACAAAATGAATTTTGAGGCGAATTGCGAGCGCCGGCGGCCGGCGACCAACCCGCTACGCGGGCCGGTGCCCGGGAGCGAGGCCGTAGGCGATACGGGACGGAGTATCGC
>JACQVS010000091.1 GCA_016209605.1 Planctomycetota bacterium | reverse complement strand
GCCGGAAGAAGTGACCGACATGCAGCGGTCCGTCCGCGGCGAAGTCATCTCCTCCACGTTCGACGAGCCGGCGCAGCGCCACGTCCAGGTCGCGGAGATGGTGATCGAGAAGGCCAAGCGGCTCGTCGAGCACAAGAAGGACGTCGTGATTCTGCTCGACTCGATCACGCGTCTGGCGCGCGCTTACAACACCGAGGTGCCCCACTCCGGCCGCATCTTGACCGGCGGCGTCGACGCCAGCGCGCTGCAGAAGCCGAAGCGCTTCTTTGGCGCCGCCCGCAACATCGAGGAAGGCGGCAGCATGACCATTCTGGCGACCGCCCTCATCGACACCGGCAGCCGCATGGACGAGGTCATTTTCGAGGAGTTCAAGGGGACCGGCAACATGGAGCTGCATCTCGACCGCCGGCTGTCTGATAGGCGCACCTGGCCGGCCATCGACATCTCGCGCTCCGGCACCCGCAAGGAAGAGCTGCTGCTCGATCCCGAGGAGCAGAAGCGCATCTGGGTGCTGCGCAAGGTGCTCAACGACATGAATCCGGTCGAGGCCATGGAGCTCTTGAAGTCGAAGCTCAAGCAGACCAAGACCAACGCCGAGTTCCTGATGTCGATGAACACTGACAAGGTCTGAGCCCATCATGGCCAGCCGGCGCGATCCGGCAGAGGAGCGGCCGGCTTGCCGTCCCATAACGGAAGCCGGCGGTTGATAACGGCGCATTGAACCGGCACGATACACTGGAGAACTTTCTCTTGGAACTGACCTTCAACGAACGGCGGGTTCTGGGGGTGCTTCTGGAAAAGGGCTTCACCACCCCGGACCAGTACCCCCTCACACTCAACGCCCTGGTGACCGCCTCGAACCAGAAGAGCTGCCGCCATCCGGTGACGCAGCTCACCGAGGACCAGGTGCTCGAAGCCCTGGACAGGCTGCGCAAGAAAGGGCTGTGCTCGCTGGTGCAGCCGGCGGGCGGCCGCACCAACCGCTGGCGCCACCTGGTTCGCGAGACCTGGCAGCTCGATGGGGCGGAAGGCGCCGTGCTGGCGGAGCTGCTCCTGCGCGGGCCACAAACCGATGGCGAGCTGCGTCAAAACGCCAGCCGCATGGCGCCCCTCGAGTCGCTGGAAGCGCTCCATCAGGCCATCGAGAAGCTGCGCGGCCGGACGGAGCCGCTCGCGGTGCGCCTCGGCCCCGAGGAGAGGCGCCGCGGCGTGCGCTACGCCCACACCTTTTATCCCGGAGCCGAGCTGGAGGCCTTGAAAAAGCACGATCTGGCCGAAGCGGCCGCCCATCCCGAAGAACCGGCCGCCGCGGCCGGACCAGTAGCCCCGCCGCCAGCCGTCCCCCTCGCCCCGGACCATGCCGAGGCGCTGGGCCGGCGGATCGACGAGCAAGCCGAAAAGCTCGCCGCCCTGGAGGCGCGCCTCGAGCGCCTCGAAAAAGAGCTGGGGCTGGGCGGGACGGGTGGTTAGCGGCTATTTTTTCGCCTTGCGATAGCTCACCGAAAAGCCATCATCGGAGGTCTGCACGACCACCGTCGTCAGCTCGGGATGCTCCTCCACCTCCTTCAGGAAGTCCTTCATCGAGTCGCGCATGAGGATGGCGTTGTGAGCCATGAAGACGCCGCCCGGCTTGAGGAGCGGGAAGGCCAGGCGGAACTGCTCCAGGTAGTCCCCCTTTTCGGTGTCCATGAAGATCAGGTCGTAGGAGCTTTTCAAAGTCGGCACGATCTTGGCCGCATCCCCCTCCAGGACCTGGACCATCGAGGCCATCCCGACCTTGGCAAAGTTGGCCTTGGCCTCCTGCGCCTTCTTGACGTTCAGCTCGATGGTGGTCAAGCTGCCGCCGGTCTCGCGCAGGCCGCGGCCGATCCAGATGCCGGAGTAGCCGTTGGCGGTTCCCAGCTCGAGCACCTTTTTGGCGCCCGCCGCCGAAACCATGAGCTGGAGGAACTTCCCATCGGCCGGCCGGACGTTCCACATGTTGTTCTTGAGGCCGTAGCCGTAAAGCTCCTTGAGGAAGGCATCGAGATCTTTCACCTCGGGCTCATCCTTCATGCCGCTGACGGCCAGGCCGGACACGCCAAATAGACCGGCGGCCAGCCCGCCGGCCAGCAAGCTCACCGCCAAAAACCATTTGCGCCATGACATGTTTCAAACCTTCCTCTCACCCTCACGCCTTCAGAATCCCGGAACCTTCGGCCGTTCCGGCTCCGGCTTCGGGGCCGCCGGCTTCTCGGGCTTTTTTTCGACCTTTCGGGCCGCGGGGGTCTCGAAAAGCTTCTCGGCGAAATAGAGGAAGAGCTTCTTGGCGGCGGGGGCGACTTTCCCCAATCCCGGGTCGGCCAGCTCTTCCAGATTTTCGATGGCTGCCGGATCGCCCGAGAGGATCCGGAAGGAAGCGTGGAGCAGATGCAGCTCGTCATCTCCCAAGGGAGCGCCCAGCTCCTTCATCCTTTCCTTGAAAATCTCCGGGCTGGGGAAATGCCGCGCGATGTCCACGCCCTCGAGGAACCACAGGTCGGGGGCCTCCTCGATGCCGTAGCGGAAGAGCTTCGCCGCGGAAGAAAACTTCCCGGTGGCGACGAGAAGCTCCGCCGTCACCAGGTACACTTCCGGAGGGACGGCGGGGCTCTTGAGCTCCGCGGCGAGGAGCTTCCCCGCCTCGGCGTAGCGCGCCGCCTTGAAGAGCCTCAAGGCGGCGCCGGCGGCGGGTGAAATCGCCAGCTCCTGGGGGGCAATGGCCTCTTCTTCGTCGACCGGGATCTGGAGGCCGAACTGGTCCTCGGGCGGGTAAAGGTTGTGGAGGCCCAGCGGCGTCGAGTCCGAGACGTCCACCCGCGTCGGCTTGAGCCTGAGCGACTGCGGGACGAACCACGGCGTCCCCCAATAATAGCCAGGATAACCCACGTCCCCTCGGGGGGAGAGAGGGGGGAAGGCATAGTAGTGCCAGAAACGGGTATACGCCGGCCGCTGCCGCGACTTCCAGTAGAGCGAGTGGTAATCCCTCGGGCCGAGGCGGTAGTCCTCGCTCGGCAGCCCGAGGCGCTGGTCGGTCGGGAAGCCGACGCTGGGGACCTCCGCGGGGGTGAATTGCCGCTGGACCGGCGGCTTGGCGGCCGGCTCCTCGCCGTAAACCAGGGGCCACGAGCAGGAAATGACCGGCAAGAACGCAAGCAACAACTTTTTCATGGCAGACTCCGTTCTGAGAATAACAATTAACCTTCTCTTTTCACCACGGATATTTTAACCTGCCGGTAAAGTTCCCGTAAATAATATTGGATTTCCGGGCTCATTTTTTGCCGCCCTCCTGCCGATAACTTTCTTACCGTGACCTTAGCAGACCGTGAACCGCGATCCCGCTTCGCGGTGGTGATCCAGCGCTTCGGGAAAGACCTCGGCGGCGGCGCGGAGGAGCACGCCCGCGTCCTCGCCCGCGCCCTGCAGTCGTTCGGCGAGGTGGAAATCCTCACCACCTGCGCCCGCAGCCATCACTCCTGGAGGAATGAATTCCTGCCGGGTCTTGAGATCGATGCGGGCCTTCCGGTGCGGCGCTTCCCAACGGCGCGCCGGAAGAACCGCCCGCTTTCCTTTCTCCTCTCTCGGCTGCTCTTCCGGGTGCCGCACCCGGCGGGCCTGGAAGACCTCTGGCTGACCCTTCTCGGCCCGCACTCGCCGGCGCTGCTCGACTACATCTCGACGCATCGCCGCCGCTATCGGGGCTTCCTCTTTTACACTTACCTCTACCCCATCTCGGTTCGCGGGCTGCCGCTGGTCCGGGACCGCGCGGTGCTCATCCCCACGGCTCATGATGAGCCGATGATCCGCCTGAAGCGGCACCGGCAGCTGCTCGCGCAGCCGGCGGCGCTCGGCTACATGACTCCCGAGGAAAAGGAGCTGGTGGAGGGCTTGATCGGCCCGGAGCGGGCCCAGGGGATCCCCTCGGCCGTCCTGGGAACCGAGCTGGCCGGAATCCGGCCCGGGGACGCTCAGCTCTTCCGCGACCGGTTCGGCATCGCCCAGCCGTTTTTCCTCTACCTCGGCCGCCTCGAGAGGAGCAAGGGCTGCCCCGAACTTTTCCGGCGGTGGAGGAGCTGGTGGGAAAGCCGGAGGTTCCCGGCCGGCCGGGCGCCGCTCCTCCTCCTGGCCGGGAAGCGCTTCCTTTCCGTACCGCCGCATCCCGCGCTCCGCCCCCTCGGCTTCCTCTCGGAGGAGGACAAGGCCGGGGCGCTGGCGGCCTGCGAGGCGCTGATCCTGCCCTCGCGGCGCGAGAGCCTGTCCATCGTCGTGCTGGAAGCCTGGGCGCAGAAGCGGCCGGTGATCGCCCATGCCGGCTGCCGGCCGGTCGCGGGCCAGATCGGCCGCGCCCTGGGCGGCCTGCTCTATCGCGACCAGGGCTCGTTCAACGCGGCGATGGAGAAGGCTTTGAACCGCGGCCTCGGCGCCCGTCTCGGCGAGGCCGGCCGAACCTACCTCGAGCGGGAGTACGGGCCGGGGCGGCTGCGCCAGAACTTGCGAGGCCTGCTCGCGCGCCTGGGCTGGCTGGCTGGGCCCGCGGCGCGCGAGGACGCCGAAACTTTCACCGCAACCGTGAAGAGAGAAGATCATGTCCAAGTCCGCCTCCATTGAATCGTGCGCGTACATTTCATCGCAGGAAGTCGAGCCGGTGCTCAACCGCGACCTCGAGGCCGCCAAGGAGGCCGTCGCCCACCGCTTCAACGGCGAGGTGGCGGCGCTGGTCCTCGGCGGCAGCTTTGGCCGCGGCGAAGGCTGCTTGTGGTACCAGAACGGGCGCTGGGTGCCTGGAAATGACCTGAACTTCTTCCTGATCGCGCCGCGCCGGCTGGACCCTGAGGAGCTGGACCGCCTGCGGCAGGAGATCCTCGCGCACACCCTGGTGCGCGCCATCGACCTCGTGCCGCTGGTCAAGTCAGCGCTTCCGTTCCTGCCGCCCACGGTGGCCAACGTCGACCTCAAGGCCGGCCATCGAACCATCGCCGGCGATCCGGCGGTCATCGACCTCCTGCCGCCGTACGAGCCGGGGGAGATTCCACGGCGGGAGGCGGAAAGGATCCTCCGGAAGCGCCTGGTGACGCTGCTCGAGGCCTACCCGCAGGGCGACAACTTCTACCGTTCCTACTACCTCTCCGCCCGGGCGATCTTCGCGGGAGTCGATGCGCTGCTCATCCGCCTCCACGCCTATGCCACCTCGTACCGGCAGAAGGCCGAGCGCTTCCAGGGGTTGATCCAGGACGAGCACCTCCAGGCGCTGGCCGAATGCGCCCTCAACGTGAAGCTCGGACTCGACATTCACTTCGCCTACGATCCCATGGAGTTCTGGCGGCGGGCCGTGCGGTTCGTGCTCGACAACCTCCTCGGGCTGTACCGGGTGCGCGGGCCGTTCCGCGCCGACCGGCTGCAGTCCCTGCTCTTCGATTTCCACATTCATTCCGTCGAATGGAAAGAAAGGGTCAAGAGGCGGGCCCTGAGCCTGCTGGGCAGGAACGCGCTGGGGAGAACGGAACGATTCCTCCTGGCGCTCCTCATCAACGCCGATGCGGAAAGCTTTTACGTCGACCTGGCCCCGCTGGCGCGGCAGGCGGGCCTGCCGGCGGCGAGGACCTGGGAGGAGTACCTGCCGCCGGCGATCGAGGCCTGGCAACGGCGCAGGCCGCCGGCCACCCGATCGTAAATCTCCTCGAGTTCGGCCGCCTGTCGATTCGCATCGAAGCGCTCGACCGCCCTCTTCCGGCCGCCGCGGGCGAGCCGCTCGGCGAGCCGAGGCTCCCGCGCCAGCAGGCCAAGCGCCTCCGCGAGCTGCTCCGGCCGCCGCTCCTCGGCCAGCAGCGCCGTCTCCCCCTCCACCGCCATGCTGGGAATGTCGGCGTGGCGGGTCGATACCACCGCCAGGCCGGCGGCCATGCCTTCGAGCAAGCTCACCGGCGCGCCGCCCTCGGTGTCGCCATTGGCGGCGGTCACCGAGGGCTGGAGCAGCACCTGGTGGCCATAGTAAAGCTCCAGCAGCTCGCCGTAGCCGACGCGGCCGGCAAGGCGCACGAATCCGCCGGCGCCTTCGCTCTTCAGGACGCCCTCGAGCTCCGGCCGGAGCGGCCCATCGCCCGCCACCGTCAGCTCCACCGGCCCGCCGGCGCGGCGCGCCAGGGCCACGGCGCGGATGGCGTCAGCGAACCCTTTTTTCTCGACCAAGCGGCCCACCGCCAGGACCCGGAGAGGCGGCGAGAAGTCATAAATTTCCCGCTCGGGAAAGAGCGCGAGGTCGAGGCCGAGGGCGTTCAGGTGGATCTTTTCCGCCGGGCAGCCCGCCGCCGCCAGGCGCTCCCCCAGCTTCGGACCCTCGACGACGAAGCCGCTCTCCTCCTCGAACAGCCGCTCCGTCCACTTCGGGTCCGGGCCGCTCAGGGCGCGGAGGTCGTTGCCGTAGAAGCTGGTGAGGGTGGCGCAGCCCAGGCGCTCCCGCGCCTTCCGGCGCAGGTCCCGGTATCGCTTCGCCATCCAGGCGAAGTGGGAGTGCAGCACCCGGCAAGGCGACTCGGTCATGATGCGCCAGAAGTGGCCGGCGCCGCGCCAGGCCGGCTTCGGCGGCCAGGAGGAGAGAAGGGAAAGGAGGCGCCGCCAGATCGGCAGCCGGTCGAAGCAGTGGATTTCGCGGAGGGGGAATTCCACCGCGTTGGCGGCATGGCTCGCGAAGACGATGGGCCGGTAGCGGCGCAGGCCGGCCAGGCGCCGGTAGAGCCAGTTCTCCGTCCGGGAGAGGTAAATGTCGACCAGGTGGCCGCTCGACAGCTCCTGGATCTCAGGCTCCGACCGGCACCCGGACACAGCTTCGCAGCGCGGCAATCACGGCCTCCACTTCTTGATCGGTGAGTTTGGCGGAAAGCGGCAGGGAGAGGGTAGAGCAGCCGATCCTCTCGGCGTTGGGGAAGTCCCCCTCGCGGTACCCCAGCCTCTCGCGGTAGTACGGCTGCAGATGGAGCGCCGTGTAGTGGACGCCGGTGCCGATGCCGCGCTCGTGGAGCTCCCCCATCACCTGGTCTCGCGTCTTGCCGCACTCCTCCGGATCGATGCGGATGGTGTAGAGATGGCGGGCGTGCACGGTGTCCGGCTCGGGCGGCGCCGGCGTGCGGATGGGCAGATCGCAGCAGGCCTCGTCGTAGCGCCTCCAGATGTCGTTGCGGCGCGCCAGGAATCTTTCCAGACGCGGCAGCTGGTGGATGCCGAGAGAGGCCTGCAGGTCGGTCATGTTGTACTTGAAGCCGGGGAACACCACCTGGTAGTGCTTGTAGCCCTTGTCCGAGAACCGCTGCCACGCGTCGGCGGACAGGCCGTGCAGGGCGTACATCTTGATCCTGGCCGCGAACTCGTCGTCCTCGGTGGTCACCATCCCCCCTTCGCCGGTGACCAGGTTCTTGGTGACGTAGAAGCTGAAGCAGGTGAGGGGGCTGAGGGCGCCGATCTTGCGGCCGTGGAAGCGCCCTTCGATGCAGTGCGCCGCGTCTTCAATCACCAGGAGCCCGAAGGTCCGGGCGAGGCGCTCGATCCGCTCCATGTCGCACGGCCGGCCGGCGAGATGGACCGGCACGATGGCGCGGGTGCGCGGCGTGATGGCGGCCTGGATCTGGCCGGGATCGATGTTCATGGTGGCCTCATCGACGTCGGCGAAGACCGGCCGCGCCCCGGTGTGAAGGATGGCGTTGGCGGTGGCGCAGAAGGTCATGGGCGTGGTGATGACCTCATCGCCGGGGCCGACGCCGCTCACCAGAAGCGAGAGGTGCAAAGCCGCGGTGCAGGAGTTGACGGCGATGGCGTGCTTGGCGCCGACATATTCTCGAAACATCTCCTCGAACTTCTTCACCTTGGGGCCGGTGCCGATCCAGCCGGAGCGCAGCGTCGCCACGACCTCGGCAACTTCCTCTTCGCCGATATACGGGCTGCCAAAAATCAGCATGGTCCTGGATCAGCGGGTGCTTGCGGGAATCCCTCTCCGACCCTTCCGATATCGGCTGGCCAGGCGGGTTCCATGAACGCGGCCGATTGCTCCGCGATTCCGCCCGGTTACCGGACCCAACGATCCAGCAGCCGGGCAAGGTCGCCCGCGAGCGCTTTCCGCTCATAGGCCCGTAAATTGAAGCCCGGCGCCGCGGGGGGGGGCGGCGACCTTCCGAGAACGCGGTCGAAGGCGCTCCGGATGGCGTCGGGGTCGTCGGGAGGGGCGATGAACCCGCCGCCGGCCCGCTTCAAGAGCTCTCGGCTCGCCCCCTCGGGAACGATGCCGAGGATCGGCTTGCCGCAGCCCAGGTAGTCGTAGAGCTTCCCGCGCACGTAAGCGGAGCCGTCGCGGCCAGGATCGTAGAGGAGCAGCCAGTCGGAGCGCAACATCAAGCGGATGGAGTCGAAGTGGGAGAGGAGGCCGGGGAAATCGGCGACCTCCGCGAGCCCTCGCTCGGCCAGTTGCAGCCGCATCTCGGCGTCCACCGGTCCGGCAAAGACCAGCCGGCAGGTGGCGGCGGTCAGGCGGCCGCACTGTTTCAGCCCGCTCAAGACCTCGAGCAGCGCCGCCGGCCGGTCCTCCGCACCATCGTAGCGGTAAAGCGATCCGGCGTGGCTGATGACCACCTGGCCCGGGGCGAAATCTTTCCAGGGGCCTGGCTGGTCCAACCGGGCGGCGGCGCGGTCGATCTCCTCGCCGTCAAAGCCGTTGGAAATGCAAAGCATCTTGCCGGCGGACTCCGGGTGAAGCGGCCGGTAGCGCGCCAGGGTCTCGGGGGTGTTGAGGATGACGGCATCGGCCGCCTCAATGCAGCGCCGCTCGAGGGCCTTTTCCAACTCCAGGCGCCAGCCCGGCTCGCGCAGGTGCCGGCTCATGGGCTCGAAGGTCCACGGGTCGCGAAGGTCCATCACCCACGGGCGCCCCGTGAGCCGCTTGAGGAAGAACCCCAGGAGGTGCGGCGAGGCGGGCGGCGAGGTGGTGTAAATGACGTCGAGGCTGCCCTTCCGCATCCACCTCCACGCCGGCCACAGCGCCGGCAGCGCCCAGCCAATATGGTGATCCGGGATCAGCAGCCACTTTTCGATGAGCTCGAGAACCTTCCGGCGCCAGCCGCGCTGCGGCGCGGTCCGCGGGTAGACGGCGGCGGGCCGGCCGAGCCGCCGCGCCCGGCGGAAGGCCTGGTTGAAGATCCAGCGGTAGTGATTGAGCAGCTCCGAGGAATACCGGACGCTGGCCGCGCTCCAGCCGGGCTCCCGGCCGTGGGCGCTGGTCGTCAGGACGTGCGGCTCCCAGCCGAACTGCGGCAGGTAATGGGCGAACTTGGCGCTGCGCTCCACCCCGCCGTTATAGGCCGGCGGGAAGTGGTAGCAGAGCATGAGGAGCCTTCCGGGCGGTCGTTTGCCGTCGGAGCGCAAGGGTCCATACCGGGATGGCGGAATTTCCGGAATCTTCAAGCGGTTTGAAAAATCTCGTGTTGACGATGTAGATTTAAATTATTCCTCCGCAACTTCTCCGCAAGCTGCGGTGAAGTTGCGGATAGCTCGGTTGCGGGCGAAGCCCGCATTATAGTGACCAGAAATAGTTTGAGCCTTTCATCTATCGGCAAGATAATGTCGGAGTCTGTGCCGTACCTGCAAGCGCAGCGAGGAAAAAGAGGAAAAGGACGGAGGTCATGAATTCGGCGGATATCGTCGCGGTCATCATGGCAGGCGGGGTGGGAACGCGCTTCTGGCCCTTGAGCACTCCGGCCATGCCAAAGCAGTTCATCACCGCCTTCGGCGACCAGTCGCTATACCAGCAAGCCGTCGAGCGCGCTTGCACCTTCACCGACGTCGACCGCATCGTCGTCGTCACCAACGAGGGATTCCGCGACTTCGTCCAGGAGCAGACGCCGGAGCTGCCGCGGGACAACATCCTCCTCGAGCCCATGCGCCGGGACACGGCCGCGGCCATCGCCCTCTCGGCCTCGGTGGCGGAGCGGCGCTGGCCGGGGAGCTTGATGGTGGTCATGCCCTCGGACCACTTGATTCGCAACACCGAAGGTTTTTACAAGACCGTGAAGATCGCCGTCTCGTGGGCCTCGGAGGGGGCCATGGTGACGATCGGCATCCCCCCCACTTACCCTGCCACCGTTTACGGCTACCTGCATCTCGGCGACCGCCGGCATCCCGACTCGCCCGTTTTCCGCCTCCGGAAGTTCATCGAGAAGCCCAAGCTCGAGGTCGCCGAATCGTTCGTGGCCTCGGGGGAATATCTCTGGAACAGCGGCATCTTCATCTGGCCGACCGCGATGTTCCTGGCCGCCCTCAGGGAGCACCTGCCGCAGCACTACCAGCTGATCTACTCCGCCGCCGAGTCGTTCGGAAAGAGCGACTTCCGGGACCGCATCCGGTCCGCCTTCGACCAGGTGAAGTCGATTTCCATCGACTTCGGGGTGATGGAGAAGCTGAAGGAGGTCTGGGCGGTGCCGGCTTCCTTCGACTGGAGCGACCTGGGCGGCTGGAAGTCGGCCAAGGAGCTGATCGCCGAGATCGAGAACTCCAATCGCGTGCGCGGCAACGTCATCCTCGATCGCTCCCACGGCAACCTGGTCCTCTCGAGCCGGGAAAACCACACCGTCCTCTGCATCGGCGTCCAGGGCCTGATCGTCGTCACCACCCCCGAAGGGACGCTCATCTGCCGAGAGGACCTGGCGGAGGAGATCAAGGCCCACGTGCAGAAGATCCTCGAAAAGGGCTAGCCTCCAGGGCTCTCCGGGCGCGCCCCGTCCAGGTAAATTTTACCCGCCGGAGATGGTTTCCCCGCCGGGGGGATCCTGCCGTTCTTTACCGTAATCTCCCTTTTTAAATTTGGGAAAAAATTCCTTGATCTTACAAATCGGTCCCCCTTAAAATGGAGACTGAAATTTGGTTTTAAATTTCTTTTCCAATCCTTTACGGTGGAGATGGAGGTATCCAATGGCTTCGTTGTTCCGCTCGTGTCTTGTGGC
>JACQVS010000088.1 GCA_016209605.1 Planctomycetota bacterium | reverse complement strand
GATATTACCAATAATAAAATTATATATTACTTCTCAAATTTTCCAACCTTCCGGGGCACAAGGAATGGAATAAATTGAATTATGGTCTATACTATTGAGTTTGCCGACTCCGTGAAAGAGCACTTGAAGTTCTTGACGGCTCATCAACGTGTTGGTTTGTTCGAGGCGATCGAAACGCAACTCGTCAATGAGCCTTTGGTTGAGGCTCGTAATCGAAAATTACTCCGCTCCAACCCATTGGCTCCCTGGGAATTGCGCGTCGGCGAGTTGAGGGTGTTTTACGAAGTGGCCCCTGAGGAGCCGGAGGTGGTCAGAATCCTTGCCGTTGGTGTGAAGAAGGGAAACCGATTATTTATTGCCGGGATAGAGGTCAAAATATGAAAACTATAGAAATTTCTAAAGCCACGAAGCCGCTGTCCTATTACACAAAAAATCTCAAGGGTGAGATAGTTTTGTTGACCTCGCACAAGAAACCCATCGCAGCAATAGTATCCCTGAAGCGGTTTGACAAGGAATTCATTGCCCTTGGCATCGATCCTGAATTCATGCGGCTCATCGAGAAAGCCAGAGCAGAGTTCAAGGAAGGGAAACGGTTGTCACTTGCAGAAATAAAAAAGAAGGTTTCGGTCTGGAAATGAGGGGATTCAATCAGCGCGGCTGAGGATTATTTCAGCGCCACCCTCTGGATATCCAGCCGGCCCGCCTTGATAGCCTGGCGGAAACAGTCCACCGTCTGCCGCACCCCTTCCGCCAGCGGCAGCCAGCGAATCGGCCCGAGGTCCTCGTTCAGCTTGCCGTCATCGACGGCGGGGGGATGGGGCAGCGGGCTCGGGCTGAAGGCGATCTTCCCTTGGCTCTCCGGCGCCGCTGCTTCGATGGCCCGGACGACCTCCTCCATCGATGCCGCGCTGCCGCCGAGGTTGTAGACCGGGGCACCGGCGATTCTCGCACGGGCGGCGCGGATCATGACGCTCGCGACATCGCGGGCATGCTGGTAGACCACGGTGCCGCCGAAGCCGATGCGGTACGGCCGGCCGAGGGCGGCGGCCAGCATCGCCTTGGTGGGGGAGGAGGTCCAGCCCTGGTCCCGGCCCGGCCCGTAAACCACGTAAGGGCGCAGCCCGACGCTGTGGACGCCGTGCTCGAGCCAGTAGATCCGCGCCGTGCCCTCGTTGGCCTGCTTGTGAACGCCGTAAAGGTGCGGCGGCAGGAGCGGGGCATCGTGCGCCAGCGGTCCCGGCGGATACAGCTCGGCGCCGCCGTAGACGCCGATGGAACTGGCGTAGGACAGCCCTTTCACCTGCTCGGCGCGGCGCTTCGCCGCCTCCAGGACGGCGGTGGCGCCGACGACGTTCACCCGCGCCCCCTGGACCGGATCGGCCTTGACGAAAGGGACCTGCAGGGCGGCGAGGTGGACGATGTGGGTGATGCCGTTCTCCGCCACCGCCCGCTCGAAGGTGGCGAGGTCGGCGATGTCGCCGGCGATGAAATGGACCCGCGAGAGGGCATCCTCATCGAGAACGAGGCGCAGGCGATGGGGGTCGCTGCCGAGGTCGTACGTCCATACCGGAATCCTCTCGCTCAAGAGGCGCTCCACCGTCCAGGCGCCGATGCAGCCCAGGGCTCCGGTGACGAGAAAACGCTCCGCGGAGCGCTCTGATGTCAATCCCCCGGTCCATGCAGCCGCCATGGTCAAGCCGTTCTTTCCTCGGCCACGGGATTGGTCAGCGCGCCGATCTTCTCGATTTCGATGGTCACCTGGTCGCCGGCCTTGAGCCACACCGGCGGCTTGCGGGCCATGCCCACGCCGTGCGGGGTGCCGGTGAGGATGACGGTGCTGGGGAGCAGCGTCATGCTGCCGCTCAGGAACTCGATCAGCGCCGGGACGTCGAAGATCATGTCGCCGGTGTTCCAGTCCTGCATCACCTCGCCGTTGAGGACGGTCTTGATCGAGAGGGCGTTGGGGTTGGGGATGTCTTCTTTGGTCACCAGGCAGGGGCCTAACGGGGCGAAGGTGTCGTAAGTCTTGCCGCGGCACCACTGGCCGCCGCCCCTCTTGAGCTGCCAGTCGCGGGCGCTGACGTCGTTGGCGCAGGTGTAGCCGATGACGTGGTCGAGGGCGCGGTCGCGGGAGACGTTCTTGCACGGCTTTCCGATCACTACCGCCAGCTCGCACTCGTAGTCCACCTCCTCGCTGCGCTGATGCCGTGGTAGGAGGATCGGATCGCCGGGGCTGACGACGGCGTTCGGAGCCTTCAGGAAGAGTACCGGATACTGCGGCACGGGAACCTTGCTCTCCTCGGCGTGCCGGCGGTAGTTGAGGCCGATGCACAGCAAGGTGATGGGCATGACCGGCGAGAGCAGCTTCTTCACCGCGGCCGGCTGGCGGGTGATCTTGAAGTCCCCGAAAATGTCGCCGGCGATCTCCAGCGCCGTCCCATCCGGCTGCTGGGCGGCGAACTTGATCTTCCCGCCGGCGTCGAGATAGCGGATGATTTTCATTAAATTTTACCTTTCCTGATCAACCCCACCGTTGAAGCACTATGGTATGATACTGAAATTCACCGGAACTTGAAAGAGCGGTTTAGAAACTTTCACCCGAGCGATAGGAGATGCCCGCCAATCGCCGCGGCGAGTTGCTTCGGAGCGCAAACCCAATGTCCCCGCCAAGCAGGATTCCGGAAGTCACTCCGGAAAATTCCGGAAAATCGGAAAACTGTGACATCGGTCACAGAAGGAAATGTTTCTCAATATTAGACATTGCCCTCTTGATATTTTCGTTCATTGGAGGCTGGGTTCTCTTGGGCCCGCCGCCAAAGAGCGGTTCCAACCGGATAAGAATCTTGATCAAAAAAAGGACTTTATCGTGAAACCGACGGGAATGGTTTTTCTGGGGCTCTGGTTCTTGGCGGGCTGTGAGGGGGGCGAGGAAGGAGGCGGAAATCCTCCGCCGGGGGCCGGCACCACCACCGCGGCCGCCAGAACCGGGGAAGGAGCGGCGGCCGAGTCCAAGGAAAGCGCCGCGGCCGCGGGGCCGCAGAAAGCCTGGGATCCGGCCCTCGGCACCGCCACCGTCAGAGGAGCGGTGAAGTTCTCCGGCGCGGCGCCGCCGCGCCGCCCCATCGACATGGGATCCGAAGCCAAATGCAAGGAGTTCCACCAGGAGCCGCCCCTCAGCGAGACGATCATCGTCAATTCGAACGGCACCTTGAAAAACGTCTTCGTGTGGGTGCGCAAGGGGCTCGAAGGCTGGAAGTTCCCCGTCCCCACCACTCCCGTGTTTCTCAATCAGAAGAACTGCACTTACATGCCGCACGTCCAGGGCGTCCAGGTGAAGCAACCGCTCATCATCCGCAACAGCGACCCATTTCTCCACAACGTCCACAGCCTGCCGGTCCGCAACCGCCCCATCAACTTCGGACAGGCCAAGCAAGGCATGGAGTCGACCCAGCAGTTCACCCGGGCAGAAGTGATGGTCAAGTTCAAATGCGATGTCCATGGTTGGATGGGGGCTCACATCGGCGCCGTCGACCATCCGTACTTCGCCATCACTGGCGATGACGGCGCTTTCGAGCTCAAGAACCTGCCGCCGGGAGTTTACACCATCGAGGCCTGGCATGAGACCTACAAGACCCAGACCGTGGATGTGAAAGTCGGGGCCAACGAAACCAAGGAGATCGGATTCACCTTCAAGGGTTGAGCATGGATAAATCAGCGGAACCACAAAAGTCTCAAGCGGGCAATTTCATGGTGGCAGGATTCTTTGTCGCTATCATGATCTTGACGGTACTCCTTTTCCTGGCGAGACCCTGGATTCCGCCCGTAGCCAGCCAGCACGGCAACGGCATCGACTTCCTCATCAACTATCTGCTCCTGACCTCGGGGGTGATTTTCATTGCCGGTCACCTCATCCTGAGCGCTTTCGTGTGGAAGTACAGCCGCCGCGGCGCTCCCCCCTATCGCCCGCTGAGTTCCAGAACCGAGTGGGCCTGGGTGCTGCTCCCGGTCCTGCTCATGACCGCCATCTCGGAGGCCGGAGTGCTGGTCCTGGGCCTGCCGATATGGGAGGAGCTTTACGGCAAGGAGCCTAAAGATTGCATCACGGTGGAAGCGGTGGGAAAGCAGTTCGAATGGATCACCCGTTATCCGGGAAAGGATGGCAAGTTCGGCAAGGTCCGGCCGGACCTGGTGCACGATATCGAAAACCCTCTCGGGCTCGACAAGGACGATCCCGCCGCCAAGGATGATATCGTGCTGCGCGGCCCGCTGCATCTGCCGGAAGGAAAGCTGGCTCAAGTGCAGCTCCGCTCCCACGATGTCATCCACAGCTACACGGTGCCGCAGTTCCGCATCAAGCAGGACCTGCTGCCGGGATTTACGACCTCGGCCCGTTTCCGCCCGGTGCGCGCCGGCAAGTACGAGGTCGCCTGCGCAGAGCTGTGCGGTCTGGGCCACTATCGCATGCGCAACGAGATCCTGGTCGAACCGGAAAAGGATTTTCAGGCTTGGCTGAGCCAGCAAAAAGGCTGGTTTGAATAACGGGAGGATGATTTTGTCTCAAGAACTCCACGAACATCACGAACCGGCGGGCTTCCTCCGCAAGTACATCTTCAGCACCGACCACAAGGTCATCGGCATCCAGTACCTGCTCACCGCCATGTTCATGGCGCTGGTGGCCGCATTCCTGGCCATCCTCATCCGCATCCAGCAGGCCTGGCCGGAGACGGCAGTCGTGGCGCCGGAGACTTACCTCAGCCTGGTGACCATGCACGGCACCTTGATGGTCTTCTTCGTCATCTCGCTAGCTCTGGTAAGCGCTTTCGGAAACTTCCTGATCCCTCTGCAGATCGGCGCCCGCGACATGGCCTATCCCTTCCTGAACATGCTCTCCTACTGGGTGATCGTGCCGGCGTGCCTCCTGATGATCGCTTCCTTCTTTGTCGAAGGTGGCGCCGCCGCCGCCGGCTGGACAGCCTATCCGCCCCTGAGCGCCCTCAAGGAGGCGGTTCCGGGCTCCGGCCTCGGGCAGACGCTGTGGCTGCTGGGCATGGCCCTCTTCATCGCCTCGTTCACCATGGGCGGGCTCAATTTCCTGACCACCATCCTCAACCTGCGGACGAAGGGGATGTCGATGATGCGGCTCCCACTGGTGGTGTGGACGTTCCTCATTTCCACGATCCTCGGCCTGCTCTCCTTCCCGGCCCTCACAGCCGCGGCCATCATGCTGCTCCTTGACCGCCACGCCGGCACCAGCTTCTTCATGCCGGCCGGAATTGTCATCGGAGAAAAAGTCCTCTCCCACGGCGGCGGCACGCCGCTCCTTTTCCAGCATCTTTTCTGGTTCCTCGGCCATCCGGAAGTCTACGTTCTGGTCCTGCCCGCGGTGGGAATCGCCTTCGAGGTGATCGCGGCCTTTGCGCGCCGGCCCCCCTTCGGTTACCGCATTTCCGTCTATGCGCTTCTGGTCATCGCCTTCCTGAGCATGATTGTCTGGGGGCATCACATGTTCACGAGCGGCATGAATCCGTACGTCGGGGAGTACTTCTCCACCGCCACGGTGCTCATCACCGTCCCTTTCGCGGTCCTGGGATTGAATCTCATTGCCAGCCTCTGGCGGGGGCGCCTGCGCCTCCAGACCCCAATGCTCTTCGGCCTGGGGATCATCTCAGCGATCGGCACCGGAGGTCTCGGAGGGCTTTATCTCGGCACCGCGGCCTCCGACATCTACTTCCATGAGACCTACTTCGTCGTCGGCCACTTCCACTTCATGATCGGCACGGTTACCTTCTTCGCCATCTTCGCCGGCATTTACTACTGGTTCCCGAAGATGTTCGGCCGCAGGATGAGCGAGCGGCTGGGAATGATCCACTTCTGGCTGACCATCATCCCCATGTTCAGCGCCTTCATCCTCATGCATGTCCAGGGGATCGGCGGCAACTTGCGGCGCACTTACGATCCATCCAGTTACGCCTTCAACGAGCCGGTGCGCTTCATGCACGTGTGGATCACGGTGCTCACTTTTGTCCTGTCCGCCGGCCAGATCCTTTTCCTGGTGAATTTTTTCTGGAGCCTGCTTTTCGGCCGCAAGGCCGAAGATAACCCTTGGGAGGCGACGACGCTCGAGTGGTCGGTATCGAGCCCGGCCCCGCACGGCAACTGGGGGGCTGAACTGCCGGTGGTGGAGTCCGGGGCGTACAGCTACGATCCTAGCTCGAGCGATAAAGATTTTTTGTTGCAGGCACCGTCATGGAAAACATCCCAGTGAACCTGCAGTCCCGCACGGACCGCTTCACGCTGCTGGCGTTCCTCGCCATGGTGGTGATGTTGTTTTCGACCTTCACCGCCGCTTACCTGATCCGCCGGACGGCACCGGACTGGCAGCCCATCCAGATTCCTTCACTAGCGTGGATCAACTCGCTCTTCCTGGGGGCCAGCAGCGCGGCCCTGGAATTGGCGCGCCGCCGCCCTGTAAGGCTCTGGCTGGGAGCCGCTGCAGCTCTTGGAGCGGTTTTCTTGATCGGACAGGCGTCCATCTGGCGGCTGCTGGCGGCGCGGGGGATCTTGCTTTCGGGCAGCCCGCACGGCGCCTTCTTTTACACTTTGACCGCCGTTCACGGCCTGCATCTTCTGGGAGGGCTGGGATTCCTGCTGCGAGCCTTCTTCAAGAAAGGAGCGGCGGGCTTGACTCTCTGCGCCTGGTACTGGCACTTCATGGGCGGAGCGTGGTTTTACATCCTCTTCCTGTTAACGTTCGCATGAAATATCCAAGGGAATAATTATGTCGAAGTCCGATGTTGATATCATAGCTCACTGGGGTGGAGGAGCTTCTCCATTCGGAATCAGCTGGCGGAAAATGATGATGTGGTGGTTCATCGTCTCGGATGCCCTCCTCTTCGCCGGCTTCCTGGCAAGCTACGGATTCAACCGCTTGGCCAGCGACGTCTGGCCGGACCGCACCCAGGTCTTCCACATGAACTTTATCGTCGCCATGACCTTCATCCTCATCTCGAGCAGCGCTACCATGGCCACGGCCGTCGCCGCGGCAAGCAAGAGGGACCGGAAGGTCATCCTTCGCTTCCTTCTCCTCACCTTGCTTGGCGGGATCTGCTTTCTAGGGATGCAAGCCTTCGAGTGGACGGCGCTCATTCGCCAGGGAGCGCGCCTGGACAGCAACCCCTGGGGCGCGCCGGCCTTCTCGGCCTTCTTCTTCATGATCACCGGTTTTCACGGCACCCACGTCCTCATCGGCGTGATCATCCTGGCGGTGGTTTTCAATATGGCCAGGAAAGAGAAGTGCACCGCCGAGGGCGTCGAGCTCGCCGGACTCTACTGGCACTTCGTTGATCTGGTCTGGGTGTTCATCTTCGGAAGCTTTTACTTGCTTTGAAGGATCGTGAATCATGGTTGAAGAAGTTCGCGCTGAAGTCAGCTACCGGCCATACTGGATCGCCTGGTTCGCGCTCTTGATCCTGACCCTGTCGATGGTCTATATTGGAAGTCCGGCGGCCTTGATCGCCGGCATGATCGTCAAGGCCGCGCTCATCATTTTCTGGTTCATGCACATGCGCATGGAAAGGCTGAGCTTCGCCTTGATCGTGCTCCTCAGCATTTTCGCCACCTCCATGGTCTTGTATCTTTTGATCATGCCGGATGGAAAAGCGATGTAGCCTGAACGATCATGAAAAAAGGATTTCGCGCCATCATCCTTGCCGCCTTGATCTTCGCCGCGCAAGCGGCGGCCTGGGCGCAGAGCTGCTGAATCCGCCTCGGGGATGATCCCCGCAACGCCCGCCTGGTAGGCGGCATTCAAGCGGCCACGGTCCTGCTCATCGCCATGCCCTTGCTCCTGGTAGCAGGACTCGGCCTCTGGTTTTACCTCACGGAGGTTCGAGAAGGCGAGGGAAGAGGTCGTTAGCCTGGCGCTCTTCTGTTCATGGGCGCGCGGGGCGATGGGCTGGCCTCCGAGGCCGGTAAAATCCTCTCGTAAATCCCTGAAATTTACAGAAAATCGATGGTTATGAAGAAAATGAGATCGATGCCTGCAGGCCAGATTGGGATAGAAGCGGCGAACCTCCAATTGCGGCGACGGCTGCTGGCCGGCCTGCGTCAACTCGCCCTGTCCCTCTGGTTGTCGGGCGCCGGGATGTCAGTCGTGCTGGCCGACAACCTGCCCGCGACCGGGACAGGTGTCTCGCTGTCTCCCGACCAAATCGGCTCGCGGCTGGCACAGTGTCGCGAGAAAACCGCCGCGCTCAAGGAACTGGTCGAACAAGCGCGGGCGAAAAAACTCGATCCGGCCTATCCGCTGGTGACGGTGACGACGCTGGAAAACTTCGTTGGCTACGCGCTCGACGACCTCGAACACGACGAGACCCAACGCGCGGCTGACCAACTCGCGGCGCTGGAGCCGATGGCCCGGCGCACGGAGGAACAGTTGCGCTCCGCGCTCTCCGGCAAGATCAGGCTGCCGGCAGTGCCGCGCTACGTGACCAGTCCGATCACGATTTCCGGCCCTTCCTTCCTGGCACGGACGATCCCTGTCACGCAGCACACTGCACACAACCCGCGCCCCGTCTTCTTTGTCGGCTACGGGGCTTTCGGCCAGGTCCGCGCTGACGTGGAGAAGTTTCCGGCTTACGGCGTCAACATCATCCAGGTGGAGTTCGGCCCCAGCAACATCTTCCCGCGCGAGGGTGAAACGTCGGACGCGGCCATTCGCGAAACGCTGGCGTTGCTGGACCGCGCCGCCAAGGCCAATGTCGCTGTCAATCTACTGATCAGCCCCCACTACTTTCCTCAGTGGATGCTCGACAAGTATCCGCACATGCAAGTGAAGACGCGCGGTTTCCTGAAATACACGCTCCACGCGCCCGAGGGACAGGAACTGCTGCGGCGCTACCTGGAAATCATCATCCCGCCGCTGAAGAACCACCCCGCGCTGCACAGCATTTGCCTCAGCAATGAGCCGATTCACGCCGAGGGATCGGAATCAACCTGGGCCGACAAGGATTGGCGGGCGTGGCTGCGGCAGCGGCACGGCGGCATCGCCGCGCTCAACGCCAAATGGGGCGCCGCCTACGATTCATTCGACGACGTGCCGCGTCCCGACGTGTACCAGCTCCCCAAGCCGATGCCCGCCTGGTACGAGTTCACCCTGTTCAGCCAGGAATTCTTCGCGCGGTGGCACCGGCAAATGGCGGACACCATTCACCGGCTGGCGCCGGACCTGCCGGTGCATGCCAAGGCCATGACCTATACCTTTTTCGACGAGAACGACCACCGCTTCGGCGTGAACGCGGACTTGTTCGGCGAGTTCAGCCAGATCAACGGCAACGACTCGGTGAATTTCTGGAGCCACGGCCTGGGCGACTGGGCGCAAGGCTGGCCGGGCCACGCGAAGGAAGGCCGCGAGTGGAAGCCGTCCGCACCGCACCGCACGCTTGGCCGCATCGAAGGCTGGGTGTCCGACGCGAAGGGTTGCGACCTGCAACGGTCGGTCAAGGACGCGCCGGTGTTCAACAGCGAGAACCATCTCATCCGGGATCGTGAGATGTGGCCCATCCCGCCGGAGCACGTGCGGGCGGCGCTGTGGCAGGCGGCCGTTCACGGTCTGAGCGCGACGACGATTTGGGTTTGGGAACGCACCTTCGACCCGAAAAGCGACGTCGCCGGCAGCATCATGCACCGGCCGGCGTGCGTGGAGGCCGTTGGCCACACCGCCTTGGACCTGTTGCGTCTGGCCGAGGAAATCACCGCGCTCCAGCGCCTGAAACCGCAGGTCGCGATGCTCCACTCGACCGCCGCGCTGGTCTATGACGGCAAGGAACACCGTAAGGGTTTGGACAAGCTTTACGAGGCGCTCAGTTTCACCGGGCTGAAGATTGGCTTCGTCACCGAGCGACAGCTGCTGGCGGGGAACATTCCTGAGGTGCCGGTTCTGCTTGTGCCCAACGCCCGCCATCTGCCGAGCCAGGCGCTGGCGACTTTGAAACGGTATCGCGGCAAACTGGTGCTGGTGGGCGACGAGCGGGCGCTGAAGTTTGCTGAGCATGACAAGCCCCAAGAGGTTTTTGCGGCCGAACGCCTGCCATACAAGCACGGCGAAACATCCACGAAAGCCCTGTGGGAAGAATTGCTGCGGCGATTGCCGGCGTGGCAGGTGGCGCCCGCTGTGGCTGTTCATGACGCAACCGGCAAGCCGGCTTGGGGCGTCGCCTGGTTGACCGCCGAACGCAACGGCCAGCGCGTCGTCAACCTCATCAACTATCGCCACGAGCCGGTGACCATCACCCTGAGCGCGAAAGGCCGAATCGTCTCCGGCCTGAATCTATTCGACGCCACGCCGGTGCACGGCCCCGTTGTCCTGCGTCCGTTGGAGCCGCTTTTGTTGCAGTGAAACCAATCCGATGAAACCGGTTATTTCTTGAAAAGCAGCTGCCGCTTTGGAAGGAGCTTTTCGGTGCTTGGCAAAGACGACCTCCTGCGGTTTTACCGCATGATGCAGACCATCCGCCGGTGCGAGGAGCGGCTGGCCAAGGCCCACCAGCAAGGGCTCATCCCCGGCGCCTGCCACACTTACGTCGGCCAGGAGGCGGTGGCGGCCGGCGTCTGCGCGCACCTTCGCAAGGATGATGTCATCTTCAGCACCCACCGCGGCCACGGCCATGCCCTGGCCAAGGGGGTGTCGCCCCGCGAGCTTATCGCCGAGCTCTTCGGCCGCGCCACCGGCTGCTCGCGCGGGCGCGGCGGCAGCATGCACCTCTTCGCCCCGGAGGTCGGCCTCATGGGCACCACCGGCATCGTCGGGCCGAACATCCTGCAGGCCGCCGGCGCCGGCTACAGCTTCAAGCTCCTCAGGTCGGACCGCGTCAGCGCCGCCTTCTTCGGCGACGGCGCCGTCCAGAACGGCGCCTTCCACGAGGGCCTCAACATGGCCTCCATCTGGAAGCTGCCGGTCCTCTTCGTCTGCGAGAACAACCAGTACGCCACGGAAGTGCCGTTCCGCTACGCCAGCGGCAGCCCCAGCGTCGCCGCCCGCGGCCAGGCTTACGGCCTGCCGGGCGTCGAGGTCGACGGCAACGACGTCCTGGCGGTCCACGCCGCCGCCGGCGAGGCGGTGGAGCGGGCGCGGAAGGGCGGCGGGGCGACGCTCCTGGAGTGCAAGACCTACCGCACCCGGCCGCACGCCGAGGGCATGGCCGATTTCGGATACCGCAGCCGCGAGGAGGTCGAGGCCTGGAAGGCGCGCGACCCGATCCTGCGCCTCCAGCGCCAGCTCCTCGAAAAGGGCCTGGCCGGGGAGGCGGAGCTGCGGGCCATCGACCAAGAGGTCGAAGCGATGGTCGACGACGCCGCGCGCTTCGCCGAGGCCAGCCCGTGGCCCGACCCGGCCACCGCCGCGGACCACGTTTACTCCGAGAGCTGCTGAGGGAAGGGAGAGCATGGCCAGGCGCGAGATCACCTTCATGAAAGCGACCCTCGAGGCCCTCTCCGAGGAGATGGCGAAGAATCCGGCGATCTTCGTCCTGGGCGAGGGCGTCGGCAAGCGCGGCGGCAACTTCGGCACCACGACCGGCCTCTACGACCTCTACGGCCCGGAGCGCCTCTGCGACACGCCCATCTGCGAGCGCGGGTTCATCGGCCTTTGCGCCGGCGCGGCCATGACCGGGACGCGGCCGGTGGTCGACTTCATGTTCAGCGATTTTATACTCGACGCGGTGGGCGAGATCGCCAACCAGATCGCCAAGATCCAGTACATGTCGAACGGCCGGCTGAAGATGCCGGTCCTCTTGCGCGGCTCGATCGGCATCGGCCACTCCTCGGCGACCCACCACTCGGGGAGCTACTATTCGATGTATGCCCACTTCCCGGGCCTTCGCGTCGCCGTGCCGTCGACCCCTTACGACGCCAAGGGGCTCCTCAAGCGCGCCCTCAACTGCGACGACCCGGTGCTCTTCCTCGAGCACAAGTCGCTCCTCGCCGCGAAGGGCCCCGTTCCCGAGGAGGAGTACCAGATCGAATTCGGCAAAGCGAGCGTGAAGCGCGAGGGGGGCGAGGTCACGGTGGTCGCCATCGCTCTCATGGTCCAGCACGCCTTGAAGGCGGCGGATCGCCTCGCCTCCGAAGGCGTTTCCGTGGAAATCCTCGATCCGCGCACCGTCTCGCCCCTGGACACGGAGGCGATCTTGAAATCGGTGCGGAAGACCGGCCGGCTCCTCATCGTCGATGAGTCCTTCGCCCCCTGCGGCATCGGAGCCGAGATCGCGGCGCGGATCGCCGCTGACGGCTTCGACGACCTCGACGCCCCCATCCGGCGCTTGAACGGCCTCCACGCGCCGACGCCGTACAGCCCTCCTCTCGAGGCGGCGGTCATCCCCAATCCCGAGACCATCGCGGCGGAGATCCGCCGCCTGCTGGAGGAGTGAGGAGGATCGACCATGGCGCACGAAATCAAGGTGCCCCGGCTCGGCTGGACCATGGAGGAAGGGACCTTCCTCGAGTGGCTGAAGCGCGATGGCGACCCCGTCAAGCCGGGGGAGCCGCTCTTCATCCTCGAGACCGACAAGGCGACGCAGGAAGTCGAAGCGGTCGAGGGGGGTCTCTTGAGGATCTCCCCAAGCGGCCCCAAGGCCGGCGACACCGTGGCCGTGGGAGCCGTCCTCGGCTGGCTTCTCGCGCCCGGCGAAGCGCCGCCCGTCAAACCGCCGGCGGAGAAGGCGGGCGAGCCGCCGCGGCGCCCGGAAGGCGCGGCCGTCGAGGAGCGCGAGCCGCTCCGGGCGCTCCCCGCCGCCGGCGCGCAGCTCCCGGCCATCTCCCCCCGAGCCGCGCGGCGCGCCGCCGAGCTAGGCATCGACTGGACGCGGCTCCAGGGGACCGGCCGGGGGGGCCGCATCCGCGAGCGGGACATCCTCGCCGCCGGCGCCGCCGCGCCGCTTTCCGGCACTCGCAAGGCCATCGCCGAGCGCATGGTCCGGAGCGCTCAAAGCACCGTGCCGGTGACGCTGGCGGCGCACGTCGATGCGACGAATCTCGTGCGGCGGCGCGAGGAACTCAAGGCCTCGTGGAGCGCCGGGCGCGCGCCCAGCCGCCACGACCACATCGTCAAGCTCGCGGCGCGCGCCCTCAAGGACCATCCAGCGCTCAACGCCCGCTGGAGCGGCGAGGGCCTGGCGCCGAGCAAGGAAATCCACATCGGCATCGCCGTCGACACCGCGCGCGGGCTGCTCGTCCCGGTGATCCGTGACGTCCCCGAGCTCGGCCTGCAGGAGCTGGCGGAACGCTCGGGCGGCCTCATCGAGCGGGCCCGCGCGGGAAAATTGACCGCCTGGGAAATGCAAGGGGGGACGTTCACCGTCACCAGCCTGGGGGGGCTCGGCATCGATGTCTTCACCCCGGTCATCAACCACCCGGAGGTCGCCATCCTCGGCGTCGGGCGCATCCAGGGTCAGGCGGCCGTCCTCGGCGGCGCCGTGAAGCCGCGGGAGATGATGTGGCTCAGCTTGACCTTCGACCACCGCGCCGTGGACGGAGCGCCGGCGGCGCGGTTCCTTGACACCTTGAGGCGCCTCATTGAAGCGCCTGAGGAAATCTTGAAAGAGGTGCTGTCATGAAATCCGATCTCACGGGGAAAGTCAGCCTGGTCACCGGAGCAGCGCGAGGCATCGGTCAAGCCATCGCCGACCGCTTCGCCGCCAGCGGCTCGATCGTCTTTTACACCGACATCGATCTCCAGGGGGCCGAGCGGGCGGCGGGGCGATTCGCCGGCTGCCACGCCCTGGCTCTGGACGTTACCCAGGCGGCGCAAGCCGAGGCGGCGGTTCAGCAAGTGATCGACCGCTGCGGCCACCTCGACCTCCTGGTCAACAACGCCGGCGTCAACACCCTCGAGCACCGCGTCCCCATCGACCAGTTTCCGAAGGAGGAGTGGGACCGCCTGCTCTCGGTCGATCTCACCGGCCTCTACCTGGTGAGCCGCGCCGGCGCGCGGGTCATGCGGAGGCAAGGCTCCGGCCGGATCATCAACATCGCCTCGATCGCCGGCCTCGTGCCGCTGCGCCTCCAGTGCGCCTTCGCGGCCGCGAAGGCCGGCGTGGTCAACCTCACCCGGGCCATGGCGCTCGAGCTGGGGCCCCACGGCATCCTGGTGAACGGCATCGCCCCGGGGTCGACGCTCACCGAGGGGACGAGGAAGCTCTTTTACGGCGAGGATGGGAAGTTTCGCGACGCGGCGCAGAGGATGCTCGACCACGTGCCCCTCGGCCGCCCCGCTAGCACGGACGAGATCGCCGTCGCCGCCCTCTTTCTGGCCGATCCGGAAAACACCTACATGAACGGCCACATCCTGGTAGCCGACGGCGGCTGGACGGCGGGCTACGCCCGGGACTTCTGAGCTTCAATTCAATCCGCGAACGCTGACCTCCTTGAAGTGAACGTGGGTGTCCGCATTGTGGTTCTGGAGGCCGATGTATCCATAATCGGGCCGCGGGCCGCGGTCGGGCTCATACGGTTTCGTTTTCTCCGGGACCGGATCTCCTTCGGAATAGTCCGCCAGCGTCTGTCCATTCACCTCAACCACGGTCCGCTTGCCATCGAGCGTGATGAGGTAAGTGTTCCATTCGCCCGCCTCGAGATTGACGATGGCCTTGGCCTTGGTGAGGCTGTAGATGCACCCGGTGCGATGGTACTCATCTTCATGGTTGAGGATCTGGGCCTCGTATCCTTTATTGACCGCCTCCCAGGGCGTCTTTGGCGGATCCGCAATCCGGAAAAAAATGCCGGAGTTGTCGCCATCTTTGGTTATTTTGAAGACGACGCGAATCTGGCAATTGCCGAACTTCTCCTTGGCATACCAGAGCAACCCCATGCCCCCATAGGTGACCAGCTCGCCATTTTCCAGCTTGAATTCGCCGGGGCCGACCATCTCCCAGCCGGCAGTGCCTGTGCCGTCAAAGAGCGCGCGCCACGCTGGATTTGCGGCCCTCGATTCTGTGTGGGGCGCCTGCTCGCAGGAAGAAACCGCCCAGCCGAGAACTACCGCCTGAAATATAAATTTAAGGTGTTTCATGGTTCGAGGCTCAACTCTATAATCTCTGGAAATGAACGCCTTGAAAACGATCCTCGGAGTATAACGTGAACAGCTTGCCGAAGAAATTCCTTTTCATCTCCCGCCACGGCTCGATCCACGACCTGGCTATCCAGGTAAAGGGGGAGGGCCACGAGGCCCGCTACTGCATCCTCTCCAAGGCCGACAGGGACGTCGCCGACGGCTTCCTGGAGAAGGCCGACGGCTGGGAGGCCCACAAGGACTGGGCCGACGTCATCATCTTCGACGACACCGGCTTCGGCGAGGCGGCGGAGAAGCTGCGGCGCGAGGGGCGGAAGGTGGTCGGCGGCACGCGCTACAGCGACCGCATCGAGGAGGACCGCGACTTCGGCCAGGACGAGATGAAAGCCGCCGGCATGAACACGCTGCCCAACTGGGACTTCGAGTCCTTCGACGCGGCCATCGACTTCATCCAGCAGCACCCCGACCGCTACGTCGTCAAGCCCAACGGCAAGGCCCAGAACGACAAGGTGCTCTCCTTCGTCGGCCAGGAGGAGGACGGCCGGGACGTGGTCACCGTGCTCGAGCACTACAAGAGGGGCTGGGGATCGAAGATCCGCAGCTTCCAGGTGCAGAAGTTCGTCTCCGGCGTCGAGGTGGCGGTGGGGGCCTTCTTCAACGGCAAGGATTTCATCCTCCCCGCCTGCATCAACTTCGAGCACAAGCGCATGTTCAACGACGACATCGGCCCTTCCACCGGCGAGATGGGGACGAGCGCCTTCTGGGCCGGCGAGATCAAGCTCTTCCGCGACACCCTGGCGCGCCTGCGCGAGCGCCTCCAGGGCTACTCCGGATACATCGACATCAACTGCATCGCCAACGCCCGCGGCATCTACCCGCTCGAGTTCACGGCGCGCTTCGGCTACCCGACCATCAACCTGCAGATCGAAGGGGTGCTGTCGAAGTGGGGCGACTTCCTGGTTGCCCTTGCAGGCGGCGAGCCCTTCGAGCTGCGCACCAAGCGCGGCTTCCAGATCTGCGTGGTGGTGGCGGTGCCGCCCTTCCCGTTCGTCGACGCCGACGCCTTCCGCAGGTACTCGGAGGACGCGGTGGTCATCTTCAAGAAGGAGATCAAGGAAGGCCTGCACCCCTGCGACATCAAGCTCGCCGACGGCGACTGGCGCCTCGCCGGCAACTCCGGCTACGCGCTCGTGGTCACCGGCTCCGGCCCGACCATGCAGGACGCGAGGCGCGAGGCCTACAACCGCGTGAAAAACATCCTCATCCCCAACATGTTCTACCGCACCGACATCGGCGAGCGCTGGCATCGCGACGGCGACCTGCTGCAGACCTGGGGGTACATGGTTTAGCCGGAAGGTCTGGACGGGGTGGGGCGGTCAAGATCCATCATGAAATATTCCGGCTAGAAGGATTTGAGAAGCCCTTCTAGGAACTCGCGGCCGGCGCGGGTATTGGCGGTGGTCTCGGAGGGGGTCTTCCCCACCTTCACCCCCTCGAGGAAGATGGGGCCGCTGAAGCCGGCGGCCTGGAGTTTTTTGAAGACCGCCTTGAAGTCCACCTTCCCCTCGCCGAGCGCCATCATCACCTCGCCGCCCTTCCCGGCGCAGTCCTTGGCGCAGAAGCCGGTGACGTGCTTGGCGATCGTCTCCAGCTCGGCGGCTGGGTCCTTGCCGGTGTAGTGGAGGATGTTGCCGGCGTCGTACCAGATCTTGAAGGCGGCCTGCCCGACCTTCTCCAGGCAGCGCAACATCTCCGCCGCGCCGGCGCTGAGGCCACCGTGCGGCTTGAGGACGACTTGCAGACCGCGCTTTTCGGCGCGGGCGGCGTTGTCGATCTGCTTCCGCACGCTCGCAAGCAGCGCCTCGAGCGGGGCGTTTTCATCGAAGCGGATCGAGGCGACGGCGACTTCAAGTTTCGTCTCGCGGAGGCGCTTCTTCAAGCCCTCGAGGTACTCCGCGGTGGCCTCCGCGCCGATGAACGGCTCGTCCTTTTGAGGGGAGACCAGGCCGAGCCGCTTGAAGCCGGCCTCGCGGACCCCCTGGAGGGCCGCGTTGAAGCTCCAGCCGGCCCAGGCGCGGTTGAAGCAGCCGAGGGGCCAGGAGGCTGGGGAGCTTTTTTCCTCGGCGGGGGCCGGAAGCGAGCCGGCCGAAACCCAAGTGATCGCGGTTGCGGCGGAGGAGCGGAGGAACTGGCGTCGGTTCATGGAAACCACTCTACAGCAATTTGAGCTGAGAAAGAATTCAAAACGCCGGCGCGCCGGGCTAAAATGGATGCCCAAGGGTGGCCCGATGAAACGCTGGATCTTCGCCTCGCTCTTCACGCTCCTTCTGGCCGCGCTCTTCATGCGGACCTTCCGCTCGGAACCGCCCCGGAGACAAAAGCCGGCGGTCGAAGCGCCGCGGGTTCAACCGGAAGCACATCCCGCGGCCGCGGCAAGTCCTCCCCGGCCCCCGGAGCCGGCTCTCAAGAGTGAAATTCCTTCCCCACCCGCCCCCGCGGAGGAAGAAGATCCCGGAAAGACCTACACCCTCCGCGGCCTGGTGCTTGACCGGGGAAAGGACAGCCAGCCGCTTCCCGGAGCGCAGATAAGGATCAACAACTCTGAAGAGGCTGGATTCGATCCGCGGACCTTCTCCACAGATGCGAGCGGCCGCTTCCAGGTCGACGGCCTCCTCAAGGGCTCCCATCACCTGGCGGCGTGGTCGCCCCGGCATCGATATCAAAGCGAGCGGGTGAAGGTCCCATTCGAAGGCGAGCTGGTCTTCCGGCTCGAGCCGGCGCCGCACGTCGAGGGACGAGCTTTCCTCCGCGACCGCTCCCAGCCGCTCGCCGAGGCGTCCATCCAGCTCAGCGAAGCGAACGCCATAAGAACCGATGGCGATGGCTGGTTTTGCCTGGGCCCCCTGCAGCACGAGGAGTACATCTTCACCTTCCTCTGCGCCCCCTGGAGAACTGTCAGCCTCACGGCTGACTTGAGGACCGAGGACTCGCAAAGCCTGGAAGTCATCTTCACCGACGGCGTGACCGCCGCGGGCACGATCCAGAACCAGCAGGGCCTGCCGCTGCCGCGCGCCGGGGCGCGCTGGGCGAGGCCCAATTCCCATCCCTCCACCGCCCTCCCCTGCCAGGCCGATGACCTCGGCCGCTACGAGCGCGCCGGCCTCGAGCCGGGGGCGTACTTTGTCCTGGTCGAGGGGATCGGCGAGGAGGGGCCGCGCCGGGCGGAGGTTCTGCTTTCGGCGGCTACCGTTCAGAACGTCCCCATCATCATCGACTGCCCGCCGCCGTTGCGCGTCAAGGTCGAGAGCCAGGCGGGCGAGCCGGTGGAGGGAGCCGAGGTGCGGTACCAGTACGAGCTGCCTCGCCAGAGCGGCAATCACTGTTCCGAGCCGACCGATGCGCAGGGCTGGACTTACATCCACTGCGTTCCTCCTGAGACCCCCTTGAATCTCCGCGCCGATGCTGGAGATCTGGGAGCGGCCAAGGCCGTTGCTTACCAGACCTCCCTGTTCAACGAGCCGGTCATCCTGCGCTTATCCGGCGTCGAGACGCTCCACGGCGAGGTCCTCAGCTTCGAGGGAAAGCCGGCCCACGGCGCGGAGGTCTCCGTCCGCGGCATATCCTTCCAAGTCCGCCGCAGCGCCGACGCCGACCGCGACGGCCGCTTCTCGATGGCGCTGCCCCCGGGCTATTACGAGGTAGAAGTCCAGGGATACGCCGGCGGCGCCGCCTTCCTCGAGCCGCTGGTCATCAAAGCCGGCCGGACGCCGGATTTTCTGCGCTTCCTGCTCAAGAAGAAGGGCCCCATCCAGGTTCAGGTCTTCAATCCCGATGGCAGCCCGTGCGAGAATGCCGTGGTGGTCCTTCGGTCTCAAGCCCTGACCGGCCTGAGCCGGAAGGGCTATAGCGATGAAGAGGGCCGGGCGAGCTTCGAGGTGATGGAGGGCCGCTACTCGGTCAACGCTACCGCCCGGAAGGAGTCCTTCGAATTGACGCTGCCCGCGCCGGTGACCGGCGTCGCCCCCGGCGGCCCGCCGGTGGAGATCCGCCTTCACGATCCGTGGCTCTGCCGCCTCTCGGGAACCGTCTATCAGGACGGCCAGCCCGTCTCGAACGCCCAGGTGGCTTACTACCGGGTGAAAAGCGGCGAGTGGGTCGGCCCCGAAGCTGGCGTTGCTAGATCCGACCGCGCCGGAAACTTCGAGTTCGCCGCTGCTCAAGAACAACAAATCTTCGTCCTCGCCTGGGCCCCGGGCTTCGCCATGGCGCGCTCCGAGCCGATCGAGGTGCCGGAGCGAGCGGAGCTGCGGGGCATCGCCGTGACGGCGCTCTCCGGCCCGGACCTCGAGATCCAGGTCCGGGATCTGGCGGGGAGCCCCGTGCCGGAGGCCATCGTCAATGTCTACCTTGACGAGGCGCCCCCCTTCGCCTTCCGCGGCCGCGCCGGCCTCGCCGGCAGCCTCCGGGTTGCGCGGCTGCCCACGGGAAAATACCAGGTGCACGCCGAGAGCATCGACCGGCGCTTCTCACTCGACGCCGTGATCGCCTGGGAAGGCAGTGCCCAGCCCCAGGTCCTCGACCTCCGGCCAGCGAGGTGAGGCTCCCCTCGAAGGCTACGCTGAGGGCAAGGGCTGAGGATCTCGGACCAATATCAATCGCTGAAATCCCCATTCCAAAGTCGTATCAGGAACTCTTTCCACGGCAGGATCTGAATGCAATGCGGTCTTTGGTGGTGATTTGCTCTTCAAGCCGTTTGGGCGAATGGCTCAGGGCCAGATAGGTCTCGTAATCGAGCAAGTTGAAAAGCTTGCAATCGGTCAACGAATGCCGGATCAACCAGGTTTTACCCGTCTGCCGAGGCCCGAACAGGAAGCAAGACTTTTTTTGGAGGATGGCTCGCAGATCAAGAACTCTTGGAATGTCCATGGGCTAATGATAAATAATCGATAATCCGTCATTTACCATGATAAAAGACGAGATATCTGTCAAATAATACTTATTAAATATTATATTATAG
>JACQVS010000083.1 GCA_016209605.1 Planctomycetota bacterium | reverse complement strand
TCGTTATCCTATCAACTACGGCTTGAGGGCGATGGGAATTCTAAATGTGGCTGCCCTTTCGGCGAAGCTTTGAACTCAGGCTGGATGTCCCGAGGGCTCTGAACTAAGATGCCTCATCGTTCTCCGGTCGCCGGAAATGCCGATTCTGGGGGGGCCGGCAAGCGGAGAAGGGAAATGGAGCGTATGATGAACCCATCCAGAAAACTGGCCGGCAAACGGGCCGCCGTCACCGGCTCGGGCACCGGCATTGGCCGCGAGATCGCCCTGGAGCTGGCGCGCCAGGGAGTCGACGTCGTGCTGCACTACTCGCACAGCGGGGAAGGCGCGGGCAAGGCGGTGGAGGCGATCGAGGCGCTTGGTCACCGCGCCGCGGCGTTTCCGGCGGACTTCCGCAAGCTCGATGAGGTCGAGCGCTTTGCCGGAGAAGCGCTCGCTTTTCTGGGCGGCATCGACTGCCTGGTCAACAACGCCGGCATCACCATGAACCTCCCCTTCGAGCGAGTGACCGCCGAGCAGTTCGACACCCTCTACCAGGTCAACGTGCGGGCGCCGTTTTTCCTCACCCAGCGCCTCGCCCGCTCGATGAAGGAGCGCGGCGGCGGCGCCGTCTGCAACCTCGCTTCCATCCACGGCTTCGAGGGCATGCAGGAGCACTCGGCCTACGCCGGGACGAAAGGGGCGATCATCGCCTGGACGCGATCCCTGGCCATCGAGCTCGCCCCCGCGGGGATTCGAGTCAACGCCGTCGCGCCCGGCGCCGTGGTCGTAGAGAACTACTACAAGGCGATTCCCGGCTTCGATGCCGGGGCTCTCGGCCCGAACATCCCCGCGGGCTTCGCCGGGGAGCCGCTCGACATCGCCAGGGTGGTGGCCTTTTTGCTCTCCGAGGAGGCGCGCTATATCATCGGCCAGACGCTGATCGTCGACGGGGGGACCACCTCCTGGATGCCGTTCGGCGACGGCTTCCGGCAGCCCCTCCACAACCGCTTCGGCCGGGGCTATGTCCCCGGTATCTGACGGCAGCCGAGGCGCCCCATGATGGAGCGAAGAGTCCGCCAGCTTCTGGCCGTTCCTGAACTGGGCATCGCCTTCGCCCTGCTCTTCTTTTCCGCCCTCTTCTGGCTGATCAACCCGGCCCTCCTCACGACCGGCAGTCTCGGCGCCATGCTCCGGGCCCTGGCCTTCGTCGGCATCATCGCCGTCGGGCAGACCATGCTGATGATCGCCGGGGAGCTGGACCTCTCGGTCGGCTCGGTCGCGGGGCTGTGCGCCGTCCTGGCGTCGTGGCTGACGAAGGAGAAAGGCTGGGCCGTGCCTCCGGCGGTCGCGGCGGGGCTCCTCGCCGGCGGCGCCGTTGGCCTCGCGAACGGCCTCCTGGCCGTGCGCGCCCGCATTCCCGCCTTCATCGTCACCCTCGGCATGCTCTACATCGCCCGCGGGCTCAACTACCTCCTCTGCGCCGGCTATCCGATCTACCCGCTGCCGGCCGCGCTCGCGGGAATGGGCAAAGCATCGCCGCTTGGCCTGTCCTGGGCCTTCTTCGCTTTTCTGGGGATCGCCGCCCTCGGCCAGCTGGCGCTCGCCCGGACGGTTTACGGCCGCGCCATCTACGCCACCGGCGGCAACTGCGAGGTGGCGCGCCTCGCCGGCATCCGCACCGGCGCCGTCAAGATCGGCTGCTACGTCCTCACCGGCGCGCTGGCGGCCCTTTCCGGCATGCTGCTCATGGCGCAGCTCAACGTCGGCCAGCCCGAAATCGGCGCCGGCTGGGAGCTGGAGGTGATCGCCGGCGTGGTCATCGGCGGCGTCAGCCTCTTCGGCGGCGTCGGCACCATCGCCGGGACGGTCCTGGGGCTGCTCCTCATGCAAGTCGTGCGCAGCGGGCTGGCCCTCAGCAGCGCCAACACGCATTGGCAAACGGTGGCGGTGGGCGCTATCATGATCGCCGCCGTCGGCCTGGATCTCTGGCGGCGCCGGGCGAAGCGGTAAAGCCGATGAACCATGAGGGTCGAGGAATGACAGCGATCAAATACAAGCTCTTCACAGTTTTTCTCGCGGCCGGGCTCCCCCTGGCGACCGGCGGCTGCGGCGGGAACGACTACGCCGGGGGGCCCGCCAAGAAAAAGAAGCTCTGCTGGGTGCAGGCGGTGAAGGGGCATCCGGTCCATCAGATAACGCAAATCGCCTTCTCGGAGGGCTGCCGGCGGCTGGGCTACGAGCCAGTGATCGCCGGCACCGACGGCCCCGACCTCGCCGGCACCATCGCCCTCGCCGAGCAGGCCCTGGCGGCGGGCGAGGCGGCGGGCCTGGCGGTCTGGGCCGGCAATCCGTCCTACAACTCCCTCATCGAGAAGGCCGGCGCGGCGGGCGTGCCGGTGGTGCTGCCGCACTTCCCGGTGCCCGAGGGCTCGGCGCCGGGGGCGCGGGGCGTGATCAGCTGCGACCCCGCCGAGTACGCGGCCGAGGCGGCGAGGCGGACAGGCCAGGCGATTGCCGGAAAGGGGGCCGTCGCCATCACCCAGGGGTCCTTCAACACCCTGGAGAACCAGGTCGCCGGGACGTTCGCGCGCGTCCTGAAGGAGCGGTGTCCTGCCGTCGAAGTCCTGCCGCCCAGAGAGGAAGGCTTCGATCCGCCGGCCGCGATCAGCAAAGCGGTCGCGATTCTGCAAGCCCACCCCGACCTGACGGCGGCCTTCTCGACGACGGGCGGCGGGCCGGTGACCTGGGCCGGAGCCCAGCGCGAGCTCGGCAGGAAAATCATCATCGTCGGCATGGACTACACCCGCGTCAATCTCGACCTGGTGAAGGGCGGCGAGGTCTTCGCCGTCGTCGGCCAGCCGCTCTGGGAAGAGAGCTTTGGCGCGGCGCAGCTTCTCGACCGGCTCCTCCGCGGCGAAAAGATCGGCTGGTGGACGAAGCTGGCCGCCCCGTTCATCACCCGCGCCGACCTGGCCCCCCACTACGAGCGCCTCGACCAGGTCGAGGCCGCGCTGCGGAAATCATGAGCGACCACGCCATCGAGATGGAAGACATCGCCAAGGACTTCGGCGCGGTGCGAGCCCTGAAGGGGGTGACCCTCCGCGTCCGGGGCGGCTCCATCCATGCCCTGGTCGGCGCGAACGGCGCGGGGAAGTCGACGCTCATGAAAATCCTCGACGGGGTTTACCCGGCCGGCTCGTACCGCGGCGAGATCCGCATCGCCGGCGCGCGGGCGGCGCTGCGGTCGCCTCACGACGCCAGGCGGAAGGGGATCGGCTACGTGCCGCAGGAGATCAGCGTCATCGAGCCCTTGAGCGTGGCGGAGAACATCTTCGTCGGGCAGACCGGCCGGGGCGGGCACTTCTGGACCAGCCGCCGCGAGCTGGAGGGGCGCGCCCGGAGGTTCCTCGAGGAGCAGCGGATCTCGCTCGAGGCGGGCGCGCCGGCGTCCTACCTCTCCGCCAGCGAGCGCCAGCTGGTGATGATCGCCCGGGCGCTGGCCGGCCGGCCGAAAGTGCTCATCCTCGATGAAGCGACCGCTTGCTTGACCGACCGCGAGGCCGGCAGCCTTTTCGAGCTGCTGCGGCATCTGAAGAAGCAAGGGCTGACCTGCATCTTCGTCAGCCACCGGCTCCGCGAGGTCGAGGAGCTGGCCGATCGCGTCACCGTGCTGCGCGACGGCGAGGTCGCCGCCGCGTTCGACCGGGGGGGCTACGGCCAGGAGGCCGTGGTCAGCGCCATGGTCGGCCCCATGGCCGCCCAGCGCCTCGAGGGCGCGGTCGCTAAAAACGAGATCGCGGCCGACCGCGCCGAGGTCCTGCGCGTCGAGCGGCTTTTCGTTCCCCACCCGCGGCTGGCCCACCGCCACGTCGTCGAGGAGGCCAGCTTCGCGCTGCGGCGCGGCGAGATCCTCGGCCTCGCGGGGCTGGTCGGCTCGGGGCGCAGCGCGCTGCTCAACGCCCTCGCCGGCCGGATTCCCTTTCGAGGGGGAATTTTCCTCGAGGGGCGCCAGATCCGCCTCCGCTCGCCGCAGGAGGCGCACCGGCTGGGGATCGGCCTCTTGACCGAGGACCGGAAGGGCGACGGCCTGCTCTTCAACCTCGGCCTCCGCGAGAACATCAGCGCCGGCGCCCTGTCCCGCATCTCCCGCTTCGGCTTTCTAGACCGCCGGGCGGAAACCCGCTTCGCCGAGGAGTTCTCCCGCCGGTTCGACCTCCGGGCTCCCTCGGCGGCCGCGCCGGTCGGCGCGCTCAGCGGCGGCAACCAGCAAAAGGTGATTCTGGCCCGGCTGCTCCTCGCCAGGCCCAGGGTCCTCCTCCTCGACGAGCCCACCAAGGGGGTGGACGTGGCCGCCCGGGAGGAAATCTACCGGACCTTCCGGGAGCTGGCTAGCGAAGGGGTGGCCATGGTTCTGGTCAGCTCGGAGTTTGAAGAGCTGCTCTGGCTTTGCGACCGCATCGTGGTCCTGGCGCGAGGCCATATCATCGACCGGATGGACCGCGGCGAGGCCAGCGAGGCCCGCATCGTGCGCGCGGCCACGGGCGGTGAGAATCCCTCGGATTTCATCTCGAGTTGAATCCCATGAAACCCATCACTTTCCAGGATTTGAGATCGTTTTCTGTTACCCCCCGTGCCATCACCCTGTGGTGGTTGGGGCAGGCGGGATTTCTCGTCAAGACCCCCGACGGGAAGATCGCGGCCATTGACCCCTATCTCTCGAACTCCTGCAAGGCCCTCGGCGAGCAGTTCGGCTTCGACATGGACCGCCAGGTGCCGCCGCCGCTCGCGCCGGCGGAGCTGGCCGGCATCGACCTCTACTGCCTCACCCACAGCCACCAGGACCACCTCGACCCCGAGACCGTGGTCCCTTACTGGGAAGCGGGTGGTCGCGGCCCCTTCGCCGTGCCGCCGCAGGCGCTGGAGAAGCTCCAAGCTCTCGGCGTGCCGGAAGGCCGCATCACCATGGTCTGGCCTTCCCGGAAGATCGTCCTGGGCGACTTGACCGTGATGGCGGCATTCGCCATCCCCTTCGCCGGGGACGACGTCACCCACGTCGGCTACCTGTTGAGCGTGCGGGACGGTCCCACCGTCTATTTCACCGGCGATACGGCTTACCACGACATCCTGGCGATTCACCTCGCCGACCACAAGCCCGATGTCCTGGTCGCGGTCACCAACGGCGCCTTCCGAAATTTGAGCCCGGCGGAGGCGGCGCGATTGGCCAAACAGCTCGATGTCCGCCTCGTGATTCCGTGCCATCACGACCTCTTCCCCGACAACTCGCTCCCCGCCCGGCTCCTGCGCACCAACCTCTGCATCGAGGGCATCGGCGACCGCTACCAGCCCCTCGAGCACGGTGTGCCGTTCACTTATCCCCAGCCGGACAGACGTTAGCAAGATCGGTCACGAAGAATTCGCCTTCATCCTGGACCGCTTGTAGGTTATATTTTGATGCGGTTGATTCTGCGAGGTGAGACCAAGGCCGATACCGAGGGGTGGCGGCTTCGAGGTCGAAGGGCCGAATGGCGCTCTCAACAGAGCCTTTACCGTTTTTTCTCATCCATGCGGGATCCATGGCTCATTGTGTTCTTGGTTGTGCGCCCTCTTTTGGGGTGCTTTTTCCTCGGCTTTTTTTTAAGGAGGTCCTGATCATGAAAAGGATTCTTGGTTTTGCGATGGTGCTGGGGCTCGGCGTGGCGATAGGGTGGACATTCCATGGTGCGGGCAGGGTCGCCCAGGGGGGCGGGGTGGGGGTGTGCGCCACGCTGAACGGCGACGTCAACGCCGATGGGACCCTGGACCAATCGGATGCGATCGTCATTTTGACCAAGGCATTCCTGGATCCGGCGCAGCCGATCTCGCCGGTTTGCATGCCGCCAGACTTGACGGCGCAGGTTCAGAAGCTGGAAGCGCAGTTGGCAGACTGCCGTGCTGGGAATTGTCCTCCCTCTGGCCTGCCCGACACCGGGCAGACGAAATGCTATGACCAGGCTGGCAGTGAGATCCCCTGCGACGGCGCGACCTGCCCGGGCCAGGACGGCGCCTACGCAACGGGCTGTCCCTCGGGAGGAGGGCGTTTCATCGACAACCAGGACGGCACGGTGACGGACACCTGCACCGGGCTCATGTGGTTTAAGGGTATACATGTGGGTGACTCCTGGTGCGAGGGGCTGAGTTTCTCCGAGAGCCTTAGCCACGCGGGCCACGACGACTGGCGGTTGCCGAACGTGCGGGAACTCCAGAGCATCGTTGACTACGGGCGGAGTCCCACGATCGATCCGGTGTTCTTCAATTTCTCGCAGCTTGCGATCTGGTCCTCTACTTCCTTCTCCGGTAACCCCGCCTTTGCGTATTGGATCGACACCCTCGAGGGCAACGTCCACGTCATCGCCAAGGACGAATCACTGTTTTCCATAAATGGGCGGAAGGCGAAAGTTTGCGTGATACCGGCGGCCGTGTTGAGATGTCATCTCTGAGACGGGAGCAACCGGTGCCCCCCACGGCCGCGGGCGGTTTGACAGGTTTTCCGCGGGGGGTGTACCGTGCTTCTGCGGTGTGAGGGCGTCGGTGGTCTCTTGCTTTTCGTTTCTGGTCGTTGACAACTGAAGAGAGGAGGTCTGAACCGTGAAGTTGCCTGAGTGCTACGAGTTCTGCGGCGGCGAGGTGGAACGCGTCGTCTCCGCCATCGGCGTGATCTTGAGCTGCCCGTGCTGCCCGTCGAAAGTCGGCTAGTACTACACCAAGCACGGCGAGATCCTGACCTACCCGCGTGCCTGGGGAAAGCTCATGGCGGTCGTCCAGGAGCACGCACTGGCCTTCTCGGCACTGGCGGCAATCTCCCTGCGACGGCGTATGAAGAACTTCCAGATATGGCGCCAGACGTTCTGGATAATGTGAAAGAGGTGGAGTTGGATCCGGGCCTCAGGGAAGACCAACGGGATCGCCTGGCGGTAGAGAAAAACCCAGCATCGAGGCCGGGCGGGGAGCGGCGATCTCTTTTGGCCCGGGGGCGTTAACTTTTTCAGAGGATGGGAAGCGACTCACGGTGACTGACGAGGCCGGCTGGACCTGGACTCTTGAACGGCAACCCTGAGTCGCTAACCGATGAGATCTGGAAGAGTCTTCAGTCCTTTTTCAAAGGGGATCAACTGGACCCCCCCTTCGGAATAATCCCGCCTGCCGCCATGGAGGCAATAGGCTTTGGCTTCCGGATAATCCGCAAGAAATTCCCTGAGCGCGGCCAAATCCGCCCCCCGCGGGCGAGCCGTTCGTTTGATCTCGAAGGCATGCAAGCCCCGTTCTCCATAAAGAACGAAGTCCACCTCGAGCTGGGCGCGCGTTCTCCAGTAGTAAATTTTATATTCCAGATCCAAATAGTCATTGAGCGCCCGGCACTCTTGAAAAAACAAGGTTTCCAGCGCGGTGCCGTCGATTTCCTCGGGAGCATCCAGCGGCCCCCTTGGCCGGATCGCCCGGTAAACGCCGGCATCAAAAAAGTAAAACTTTGGATGGACGATGATTTCTCTTCTTGCCCGTTTAGTAAACACCGGAATTCTCACGGCGAGGAGAAGGTCTTCAAGGATTGTGAAGTATTCTTCCACGGTCTTTCGCTCAACGGCGGATTCTCTCCCGACCTCGGCCATGTTGAGAATTGAACCCTGGGAGAAGCTGGCCGCTTCCAGAAACCTCGAGAATGCCCCAACATTTCGGGTCAGTCCTTCCTGCTGGATCTCTTCCTTCAAGTACGTGGTAATGTAACTTTTCAGAAATGCCTTTGGATTCCGTCGAGTGTAAGCGAGGGGAAGCTGGCCGAATTGCAAGGAATGCTTCAGGTCGAAGTCAGCTTCAAGCTCCCTCACTGTCAACGGGTACATGAAGAGAGTTTCGGCGCGGCCGGCCAGCAAATTGACATCGGTTCGCTTGAGTTTTCTAGCGCTTGACCCGGAAAGGACGAACAACAGTTTTCGAGATTCGATGAGCCGGTGTACTTCATCCAGAAGCTTTGGCAGCTTCTGCACCTCATCAATCACCACTCTCTTCTTGTTGCTTTCAACAATCCACTCCTCGAGTCGCCTGGGATAAGCCAGGAGTGATGTGTAGGTCTCATCGTCCAGAAGGTCGACATAGAGCGCCTCGGCGAACTCCTCCTTCAACCAGGAAGATTTTCCGGTGCCCCGCGGGCCAAAGAGAAAGAAACTTTCGTTTGCCGGATAGCTCATCATTCTGGAGTACACATCTCCATTTTAACTGCAAAAAAGGAGAATACAATTCCTGAATTATTTTGAATATTAGCTCATCGGCAGGTCGGCTGCTGATCCAGGCAATCCAGGTCCCAGTCGGGCGGCAGCTCGCCGGGGCCGCAACCGGGAAACGGCGGAGGCGGTGCGGGGCGAGGACCTTCCCTTGCTCCGGGGCTCAGGCCTACAGCCTACGCCAGCGTTTCCGGGGCTTGATCCTTCTCATCCAGCGCTGCCGATCTCTCAAGGCGAACGGGCGTCTTGCAGAGGCGTTCGGACGCGCCGCGAGGCTCAAAAACTCCTTCTGCCGACGCGGGGGCGCTAGCCGCTGGCCTTGATTCCCCCGGAGGTGCCGCGGCTGGTTGCTCGAGCGGGACGGCACGGCGGGCGTCGGGCCGTGGCGCTCGGAGTGCGCGTGCAGGGTCGGGGCGGCGGGACCGGAACGGGAGCAGGAAGGGAAGAAGTCCAGAGAACCTTCAGACTTGGGCGTCTCTGTTTTCCTGGGCATTTTTCTCAAAGTACGCCCGAGGGTCAATGAAAAAAGCGCGTGGCAGAACTCCCCTTGCTTGGCGTATTGGTAGGGAGAGCAAGGGATTGTCGCGGACTGGGTGATGCCAAGAACTCAAAGTCCCCGCACGATTTCCACCGCCACTATAAGAGTTATAATCTGAGCAATCGACTGGAGTGGAAAATGGTCAGGATCTCAATTCGGTTTATGGAATGCTGGTAAATGATACGATACTTTTTATAAAAAATTTCCCTAACATTTGGATCCTCACTTTCTGGAACCTTTCTGCCGAGCCTAGGAAAAGTTGCCAGGATTTCAACCGATTCAATGATTTTTTCGACGAAGGAACTGGCGTAGAAGGGGGAAGCTCTGGCGATGTACTCGGCGATCTGTTCCAGGTCAGCCAGGCTCTGGGGTGACCAGATTATTTTAACCATCTGGCCAGTCTTTTTTTCGCCTCGACATGCGATATGCCTTTGCCGGCTTTGATCTGTTTCTGGCCAATAAGAATCTTCTTCTGAACCCACAAAGTTTCCAGGATGTCGTCCAAGGAGCAAGAGTCCGGCAACTTCTTAATGGCATTCATACAGAGTTTTTTGACATTTTGCATGAGTGAAACCTTAAGAATCTGTTCAAGGCGTCATGAATTCATAATTTAGTTCTGGAGTATTTATAATCGAAATTTCCCCAAAATCCAAGTCCTGGGCGAACCAGGGATGTATTTCTTAAGTTCTTATAAGGGACTAGCACGTTGAGTTTGTGATGGCCCGATTCTCTTCATAAAAAGGTTCGAGAGGTGGCGGAGCGGGAAAGGATCTCTTGCAGGCATGGTGGATGAGGATCCTCCGCAGGGCCGCCGCCGCGGCGTGATCAAAGACCGCCCGGTTGGCTCAGCCTGCTCCATCCTGGCGGGCGCTGATGAGGCGCGTCTGGTTCCTGTTGTCCATCATTCGGAAAAGCTCAAGATCTTGAAGGAGATCACCGGCAAGCAGCGGGATCGACTCTACACCTACGACCGGTATATGAGGATTCTCGATGTAGGAACGGAGCCGCTCCGGCGGCCGGCGCATTGATGACCGATAGGCAGATAGACAGCTACTAGGGGTTTCCGTTGTCGAAAAAAGTCTGGTGACGAAGAAACGCAGCCCTCCGCGGGTCGAGCGGACGTAAACCGGCCAGAGGATGGCGAGTTGCGCGACGTGGAGGGAAGGGGCCAGGTTGTGCGGGTAGTCAAAGAACCAGAGTGCCTGGAAGATCCAGCCCAGGGAGTGGTCCACCCACTGGCGCTCGAAGCCCAGCTCGAGCGGGAAGAGGAGGAAGCAGATCCCGCCGATGGTCATGGCCAGGAGCAGGCGCTTGGAATGGGCGGCCAGCTCGCGGGATCCGCGGCAGAGGAAGAAGGAGCCGGCGAAGAAGAGGTCGATTGACATGTAGGGAATGATCATTTCCGGGATCAAGGGGATGCGCTTCTCCCACTCGAAGTGAACAGTGCCGAGGCCGGTCCGATGCGAGGCCAGCCAGTTGCATCCCCAGTAGGCGAAGATGAAGTAAAGGGAGCAGACCGCCGCCCAGCGCAGCGCTTCGCGCGGCAAGCTCATGGATTTTTCAAGGATAGCGGTTCGTTCCATGATGCTTCATTCTCCTCGTCAAGCCGGCAGCCGGCGCGCCGCGGAAACGGTGAAGATCCCCCAGGGGTCGATATTCATGCCGAGCTTTTCAAAGCCTGCCCGGGGGACCAGCTCGTCCATCTCCGCCTGCATCCGGCGGCGCATGATCCACGGTTTCCCGGCGCGGTTCGCCAGGACGCGGGCGATCAGCTCTCGCTGCGGGTGCCAGGGCTGGTTGGTGTAAATCAAGGTTCCGCCCGGCGGCACGGCCCGCACCAGCCCAGCTAGCGATTTTACCACCTGATCGTTCTCGGAGATATGGTACTCCTCCGAGATATGGCGCATGAAAGCCTCGGCATCGCGAACCAGGGAGGAGAAGTTCGGGGCGTGGCCGCGGGCGTCCCCGGCGAAAACCGGGAAGTCCTCGAGGAGGTGGCGGAACGGGAAAGGACTCGATCAACCCGTTCATCACCACCGCCTTGGCGGAGAAAATGTCAGCCCTAGGACAGATAATGGTGGATTTGAGAAGGCCTGGTCGGGATTTCCAATCACCAAGAATCTGGATCCGGGGTGACCAAAGTCACAGATGTAACCCGATTGAAATAGGATCCTGACGTTGTCATATCTTGATTCTGTCGATTCGGCGCGGAGATCCCCTGCGACAGCGCCGCCTGCCCGGGCCAGGACGGCGCCTACGCCACCGGCTGCCCCTCGGGAGAAGAGCGTTTCATTGACAACCAGGACGGCACGGTGACCGACACTTGCACCGGGCTCATGTGGCAGAAGGAGTTGGCGGATGTGAACGGCGACGGCCAGCATGAGGTCAAGGATTCTACAAACTGGTGTAATGCTCTCGCCTACTGCGAGAACTTGAACTTCGCCCGCCACGAAGACTGGCGGCTCCCGAACGTCAGGGAGCTTCAGAGCATCGTGTATTAGGGGGACAGAAGGGTCATGGATCCGAAATTCGGCGGAGTGGCGAATTGCTGGTCTTCTACTGCCCTCGCCCTGTCCACCGACCGCGACCGCGCGTGGGTCGTCGCCGCCCCCGGCAACGTCTTCGGCGGCCTCAAGGACATCAACTTCGCCTACTATGTTCGAGCCGTGCGCAGCGGACCATGATCCTCGAGAAGCGCGAGAGCTTTTCACCTTCGAGGCCCTGGAAGCGAGCTACCGCGAGTGCCGCCGGCGAAAGCGTGGCACCGCGAACGCTCTTCGCTTCGAAGCAGACCTCGAAAGTAACCTCATCGAGCTTGCCGAGGACCTCCAAACCGGAAGGTACCTGCCCCGCCGTTCTGTCTGCTTTCTTACCACCCGGCCGAAGCTGCGCGAGATCATCGCCAGCGACTTCCGGGACCGGGTGTTACACCACTTCCTCGTCAAGAAGCTCGAGCCCATCTTCGAGCGGATCTTCATCCACGACAGCTTCGCGAGCCGAAAGGGAAAGGGCACACACGCGGCGATAGATCGGCTCGCGGCGTTCATCCCCCAGGTGACGCGGAACCACACGCGCCGAGCCTGGTTCGCCCACCTCGATATTAAGAGCTACTTCCCATCCATAGACCGGGAGATTCTCTCAAAGCGGTTGGCGGGATTGCCGCTGGCGCCGCGGCCGCGGATTGGCGGTTGAAAGCTCTGATCGCTCATGAGCGGCTGCTGGTCATTTCACCAGGCGCCAGCCCGATGGGGCTGCGCTGAGGGCGGTGTGGCCCTTGTTTTGACTGTAAACGGCATGCATTTGGTCGATGGTGTCGAAGAAGCCCACGATGTGGGCGGCGCTGAAGGATTCGCCGGCCTTGACCGCCTTGCCGTGGATCTCCTGGATCATGACGATGATCCCGCCGGGACGCTGGCTGCACCACGCCTCGTAAACGACGGAGGGCTCGAGCGTCATGCCCGCCAGCCAGGGGCCATCTTTACCCGTCATCTTGTTCCGCAAATGGTAAGCGCGAATGAAATGCCCCGGCGTCTGGTGCGTGTCGCGCCGATAGTTGAACTTCAAGTCGGGCGGGAAGGGGAGGCGGGAGGCAGTTTTCATCGAAACGAAAACGACCGGAACAGAAAACGCCCCGTGGCCACGGCAGTCCGGATTCTCAAGGGGCCCACGGTCGATGGCCGGCTCGACGATGAGGTCTGGAAACAGGCGCCCGCGGCCGGTCCGCTGATCCAGGTGGTGCCTGTCGAGGGAGCGGAGCCGAGCGAGCGCACCGAATTCCGCGTTCTCTACGATGACCAGGCCCTTTATATCGGCGTGTGGTGCTTCGACCGCGAGCCAGAGAAAGTCCTTTCCCGGGAGATGGCTCGGGACGGCAAGGTCTATGAGGACGACTACATCACCATCGCCCTCGACACTTTTCATGATCAACGCAACTGTTACCTCTTCACCGTCAATCCGAACGGCGCCAAGCTGGACTTTCTGATCACCAACAACACGGAAGCCAATGAGGACTGGGATGGGATCTGGGACGCGGCGGGATCGATCGATGGCGAAGGCTGGAAAGTCGAGATCGAATTTCCTTTCAAGAGCTTCAGCTTCGATCCGGCGAACGAGGTCTGGGGATTGAACGTCGAACGGTTCATCCCCCGCAGTAACGAACGCGCGCGGTGGTCCCGGCCTTCTCCGAAGTTGTGGAGCTACAACGCCGCGGAGGCCGGCGACTTGATAGGCCTGCGAGACCTCAAGCAGGGAATCGGTCTGGAGATCATTCCTTACGCGCTCGCGCGGTACCGGAACGACCGCGCCGGGGATCGCGACACCGTGAACTTCGACGGCGGCGGCGATGCGCGATACCGCATCCTGCCGAACCTCACCGCGAGCTTGAGCTACAACATGGATTTCGCGGAGACCGAGGTTGACGAGCGGCGGATCAACCTTACCCGGTTTCCGCTCTTTTTTCCCGAGAAGCGGGACTTCTTTCTGGAAGACAGCGGCATCTTCCGTTTCGGCGGGCTGGGGACCGAGTTGTTGCCGTTCTTCAGCCGCCGTATCGGCCTCGCCGCAGGGGGAGAAGCCGTCCCAATCGTGCTGGCCGGCAAGCTGGCCGGAAGGTTGAACGGCTACAGCGTGGGCGTCATCGATACCCTCGTGGATGCCCACGATGGCCTTGGAGAGCGCAACGCCCTCGTTCTCCGAGCATCGAAGGACCTCTTCGATCAATCGTCCGCCGGCATCATCGCCACCCATGGGGATCCCAACTCCGAAGCCGACAGCTTTCTGGGCAGCGCCGATTTCCGGTTCCGCACATCGGAGCTGCTGGGAAACAACGTGCTCGAGGCCAGCGCCTTCGTGCTTGGCAGCGCCACCGAGGGCGCCGCCGGCGATGATCCCTTTGCCTTCGGGGGCAAGGTGGAGATGCCCAACGACCTCTACTGGGCAAAGCTCCAGTTCTATCAGGTCGGGGAGGATTTCAACGCGGCCCTCGGTTTCGTGCCCCGCAAGGGGGTGCGGGCCTACACGAGCGGCTTGAGCTACAATCCGCGGCCGGAGGGGAGCGAGTTCATCCGGCAAGTCTTCATCAGCTACTCCAACGAGCACTACACCGACCTCAATGGCAACCTGGACACCGCCGACCACCTGTTCTACCCGTTTTACGTCAACCTCCACAGCGGTGACGAATTCTTCTTCAACCTCGACTACCATCTGGACGCGCCGGCTGAGGATTTCGAGATCAGCGAGGGGATCGTGATCCCCCCGGGGAACTACTGGTGGCTGAACTACAAAACCGGTTTCAAGACGGCCAGCAAGCGGCCCGCCGATTTGGCGTTTGATTACACTTTCGGCGATTTCTACGAGGGCAGGCATGACCGGTACACGCTGCAGGGAGCGGCGAGGGCGGGAAAATACCTGGCGATGCGGATTGGTTACACCCTGGAGCGGGTCTGGCTGCCCGAGGGGGACTTCGAAGTTCGCCTGGCATGGGCGCGCCTGCAGGCCAGCCTCAGCCCACGGCTCCAGTGGTTTCACCTGCTCCAGTATGACGATCTCTCCAACACCCTTGGATACCAGAGCAGAGTGCGCTGGGAGTTCCGTCCAGGCGCCAACGCCTTTATCGTGCTGAACCAGAGCATCGACCGGAACCACGGCAGCTTGCGCTGGCTGCAGTCCGAGCTGGCGATGAAGGTCGAGGTCAGTTTTCGGTTTTGAGTTCGCTAGAGAATCCACACCGCGGCCGCCGCGGCGGCGGGAATCGTGAGCATCGCCATCGTGGGAGAGTGCGGCGAGGGCATCGGGCGAGTCTTGCCGCGCCGGGCCGTGGCGCTCGGAGGGCGCGTGCAGGATCGGGGCGGCGAACCCGGAACGGCGGGAGGAAGGGAAACGACCGAGAGCGCCTCCAGGCTCTGGGGCCGCGGTTTTCCCAGACCTTATCCCTGGATCCCTACCTGTCGAACTCCAGCGGGGTGACGGAAGATACCTACTTCACTCGATCCGGAATCGGGCATTTGCCGGCGAACTCGATTGCCCGTTCAATCAAGATCTCGCCCGTCATCTCGCCCATCGAAACGCGGCTGATATAGTCGTATACCCGGAAGCTCTTGTAATCCACTTTCGTCAGGATATAGCCGAAGGCGTCGTTGGTGAGGCCGAAGAGCAGGTTGTGCTCGCCGCGCATGTGGCGTTTGAGGTAAAAGCCGATGTTCGGCAGCGCCTCGCCGGGGATGGTCAAGATCTGGGCGTTGCCCAGGTTGACGACGTTGAGGCGCGTGAGGATCGAACGGTCGTCATTGTACGGATAGCGGAGCGGCGAGTGCAGGATGACGTTCCAGAGGGCCTCCGATTCGACGGGGAACCGCACTTCGGTCGCATCGCAGAAGAGCGCGGGATCATTTTGAACGGGGGCGTCGTGGACGATGCGCAGGGCTTCGTCGGCCATGGTGGGGCCGATGCGAAGGCACTCCTCCCAGGTATTCAAATCGTGCCAGTGGGCGAGGAGGAGGTCTCGCGGCCGGTCGAGATCGCGGTTGTCGGCGGTCACCATCCCGCCTTGAGCCCCGTTCATGAAGATGGCCAGGCCGCCTGCCAGCGCCTCGGTCCGGTCGTACAACGGCCCGACCAGATCCGGGCTCAGGATGCCCGCCCGCGGACCCAGCACCTCGGGGTGGACGGCATAGTTGATCAGCGTGGCGATCGTCTTGCCTTCCGGAGTAACCGCCTGGATGACGCTCATACGGCGGTCATAGAGGGCGGGAGCGTAGGCATTGAACGCGATCTTGCCGCGGGCTTCGTCAGTGGCTACCTTGATCCGCGCTGGCCGCAGGTTGTCGATGGCTTCATTGATCGCTTCGGCGGCCTTCTTGCAGACCGAATCGATGTAGGCCAGATCGCCCGTGTGGCCGCCGCGGCCGTCGGGGAAGGCGTAGCAGCAGGGAGCGCTGTGGGTATGCGTCGCGCCGATGAGGATGTTGCGGCCGGGCAGGCGCGGCACGGCAGACCGCACCCGCTCGCACAGCACCGACGGGAAACCGAGCGCATCCACGCTCGCGATGGCCACCGATACCTCGCCCCGCCGGAACACGACGGCGCGGACCGTCAACTCGCCGCTCTTTTTGCTCACTGGAGCGGTCGGCCCGAGGCCGCCCGAGACCGGCAGCAGCGGATCGGGAGTGATGATCCGCTTTCCCGCGCCGACTTGAATCTCGCCCCACAATTCCGCCGCGGCCAGCCATACGCCTAGCAGCACCCCCCCGATGTGAATTTTCCGGATCATCATTCACCTCCTCCGATATACCAACAAAAAAGGCCAACGATTACAAGATTGTTGAAGAATTCTCGCCAAAGGATAGTGGCTGCTCAAGAGTGGATTCAATGATTTTTGGGCTATGGCAGCTGGGCGATAATTCTTAGCGGCCCGCCGCTGCCTCCCTGGATCTTCATGGGGAGCGCGATGACGAAGGCGCCGGATTCGGGCAATAACTCCAGGTTGGCGACGTTCTCGAAGGCCGGGACCTCGCTCTCGAAGAGCAGGCGGTGGCTCTGGAAGTCCTTCGAGGGGCCGTGGTCGATGCTCGGGGTGTCGATGCCGATGGCGCCGATCCTCCGGTACTGGATGAGCCAGCGCGCGGCGTCGGGATGCAAGCCCGGAAAGTGCAGCTCGGCCGCCCCCTCCTCGCCGCGCTTCGAGGTCCCCAGGTACTTGAGCGCCACCGGCCAGTGCTTTCCCCAGCCGGTGCGGAGGAGGACGATGGCGCCGGCCGGGATGGGGCCGTGCCGGGCCTCCCAGGCGGCGAAGTCTCCGGCGGCCACCTGGTAGTCGCGCTGGGCCGAGGCCTGGGCGGCGACGTCGATCACCACCGCTTCGCCCAAGAGCCGTTCGAGGGGGATTTGATCGACCGCGGCGCGGCCCTTGGCGAAGTGCACGGGCGCATCGATGTGGGTGCCGCCGTGCTCGGCGGTGCTGATCTTGTAGGCGCTGTAATAATAGCCCCCCTTGGCGATCCCTTCGAAAACGGTTTCCTTCTTGAAGGGCTCCGAGGTCGGCCAGGACAGGGTCTCCTCGGAAAAAGCGTGGGTGAGGTCGATCCAGCGGCCGCCACTTCGCATGCGGTCCGAAAGGCAGCCGGAGAACGCCAGCGCGGCGGCGCCGGACAGCAGGCAAAAGGTTTTGATGAGCATGGAGCGAAAATCTCCTATTCAAGATTCCCTCGAGGTGGTCGGAGATCAGGCCCCATCGTACCACGGCTGGCAAGCTTTTTGGCGCTTCTTGAGACTTGATCTTTCGGTTATAGTGAAACGGACATGTCCATCCAGAGCGAAAAGGATCTCATCGGACTCAAGCGGGCGGGGGAACTGGCGCGGCGCATCCTGGGCCGGTTGAAAGCAATGGCGCGGCCGGGGATCACCACCCTCGCGCTGGACCTGGAAGCGGCGCGCCTCCTCGAGGCCGCCGGCGCCCGCTCGGCTCCTCGGGCCCTCTACGGCTTTCCCGGCCACGTCTGCATCAGTTTGAACGACGGTGCAGGTCCGTGGCCAAGGAGGTCGTAGAAAGGAGACCGCATGAGCGCCATAAAAGGCCGATTGGTCGCTCTCGCCGCGGCGAGCGCGGGCTTGATCACCCTTCTCGGGACGGGGCTGGCTTCAAAAGATTTCCTCGTGGAGCAGTGGTGGCTCTACCGGTTCGGGTCGGGAAGTGATGTTGAAAAACGCGTCGCGATCGCGAAGCTGGGGGAGAGGCGCTCGGTGCGGGCGATTCCGCGCTTGATAAAGCTCCTGGGCGATTCCTTTGATCCGGATTGGCCGCAGGGATATCTGTTCCAGTTGCCCATGGAGTGCAGCGAGTTCGGGGAGTGGAGGTTGCAGAAACTCATGGGCCGCTGGCCGGCCTCGCTCGAGCGAGCAGCGGTCCTGGCGCTCTTGCGCGCCAGCGAGCCGGCGGCCCGGGCGGTCGAGCAGGCGCTTCCGGATTGGGATGAAGCGAGGGCCCTTCGCCTCGCGGCCCTCCTGGGGGTCGCGGCCGAGAACGAGCGCGGCTCCCTGGACGCCCAGGCCGCCCGGTGGTTCAATCCCGTGCTGGGGAAGCTGGCCTGGTACCCCGATGAAAAAGTCCAGGCCCTGGCCAAGTGGGCGCTCGAGCAGTTCGAGAAAAACCTGGGCCCCGCGGTCACGGCTTCCGGCCGCTCTTGACCGCCTTAAGCGCCTCGGCCTCGGGCCGCCCGGCGTAAAAGGGGTCGAGGGGGTAGCAGCCGCTCGGCAGGCCTTGCCGCGGGCCGGTGGTGCAGTCGCTGAAAGTGCGGCAGAGGCGCTTCCGGTCGAGGCCCCTCCCCTCGAGGCAGTCGGCGGGCAGATCCCAGTAGGCGAGGGCCATTCGGCCGATGCCGGCGAAATCCATCCACCCCTCCCGCACCGCCGCCTGGGCGACGTGCGGCAGGTAGTCCTGGAGGTAGCTTAAGGCCGAGCCGACGATCCGCAGCTCCGGAAAGCGCCGCTTCAAGTCGCGCGCGGCGAGGAGGTGGCGCGCCACGCCTCGAAGCGGATCCTCCGGCGGCTCGTAGCCATCGCTCGGCGGAAAGGCCGCCGGCCGCTGGAGGTGGGGATTGTAGTAGGGGCTGCCGGCGGAAAGGTTGATGAGATAAAGGCCCAGCGCCTGGCAGAGCTCGAGGAACCGGATCCCCTCCGAGAAGTTCCCTCGCGCCGGATCGGTCGGGTCGACGCCGAAGCCCCAGCGGTAAGGGAGGAGCTGCGAGAACTCCTCCGGCACGCCCGGCCCGAGCTGCCGCCCGCCGCTCCGCGCCGGATCCGGCCGGAAGGGAATGGTGTCGAAGATGCTGACGCGCACGCCGATCTCGAGCTCCGGCGCCTCGCGGCGCACTCCGGCAACGAGCTCGCGCAGGAGCCGGGTGCGGTTCTCGAAGGAGCCGCCGTAGCGCCCCGGCCGGGTGTGGGCGCCGAGGAACTCGTGCAGCAAATAGCCGTGGCAGTGCTTCAGGTCGACGAAGTGGAAGCCGATCTGCCGCGCCCGGCGGGCGGCGCGGACGAAATCGCCGATGATCGTCTCGACCTCGGCATCGCTCAAGACTGCGGAGTCGTTCGTGACGCCAACTCTCCGGTCGAGGATGGGGTGTCGGTAAGCGATCCGCGGCCGCGGCTCAGCTTTTTTCTCGGGGCGAGAGAAGCGCCCGGAGTGGGTGAGCTGGAGGCCCACGAACAGGCCCCGGTCGCCGCCGAAGCGTTCCCCGTGGGCCTCCACCAGCGCCGCGCGCAGGCGATCGAGGCCCGCCAGGGTGTTTTCTGCGATGACGAGCTGGTTGGGATTGGCGCGGCCGTCGGGGCGGACCGCCACCGCCTCGCCTCCCCAGATGAGCTTGGCGCCGGAGAGGCCGAAGTGGCGCCAGCGCCGCAGCGTCAACTCCGTGGGATTGCCATCGGCGGCGCCGTCCCAGCCCTCCATGGGCTGGATGGCCCAGCGGTTCCCGATCACGAAGCCGCCGGGGCGCGCCTCGAGGGGCCGAGCGAGGGGCGACTGGGGGGCGGGGAGGATGCGGCCATCAACCGGCACCTCCTTCGAGATGCCGGCGAGATGCTCCTTGAAGGACTCGACCGACTTGAGGGAGCCGATCTTGACGAAGTTCATGGGTGCTTTTCCCGCTTCGGCTTCCCGAAGCCGCCGCCGCCGGGCGTCTCGATGCTGATGCGGGCCCCTTGGGGCAAGTGCCGGTGGAACCTCCCCGGCAGGGCCTCCTTCTTGCCCTTGAAGATCAGCCAGGCGCGGCCGGGCGCTCCGGGCCCGCCGCCCCCGAGGCCGTAAGGCCGGCGCTCGCGACTTTCGCCGGTGAAGGCGACCTCGGCGGGGGCGAGCAGCTCGAGCTCGCGCGTCAGGCCATCGCCCCCTTTCCAGCGGCCCCGGCCGCCGCTCCCCCGCCGGAGCGCGTACGCGGTCACCTTGATCGGGTAGGAGCTTTCCAGGGCCTCGATGGGGGTGTTCCAGGTGTTGGTCATGTGGGAATGGATGCCCGAGACGCCCCCCATGCCGCGAAGCGCGCCGGTGCCGCCGCCCAGGGTCTCGTAGTAGGTGAAGGGGCGCCGGCGGACGGGATCGTACCCGGCGATGGTCAGGTTGTTCATGGTCCCCTGGCTCGCAGCCGGCACTTTGTCAGGCAAAGCCTTGGCCAGGGCGCCGAGGAGGACGTCGACGATGCGCTGCGAGGTCTCGACGTTCCCCGCCGCCACCGCGGCCGGCGCCAGGGCGTTCACGAGGGTGCCTCGCGGCGCCCGCACCTCAACCGGCTTCAAGCAGCCGGCGTTCGCCGGCATGGCCTCGCCGCCGAGGGCGCGGAAGACGTAAAACACCGCCGAGAGCGTGACCGCGAGGTTGGCGTTGCGGTTTCCGGGGACTGGCGGGCTGGTGCCGGCGAAGTCGACCGCGGCGCGGCCGCCGCGAATCGAGATGGCGGCGCGGATTTTCGGCGGCGCGCATCCCGCCTCCTCGGCATCCAGAAAATCTTCAAAGGCGTAGCGGCCGGCCGGAATCGCCGCGAGCGCGGCGCGCATCAACCTCTCGGCGTAGCGCTGGAGGTGCTTCGCGAAGGCCAGCACCTCGCGGCGGCCGTTGGCCTCGACCAGCTCCCGGAGCCTCCGCTCCCCCACCCGCAGCGCCGCGAGCTGAGCGGCGAGGTCTCCCTCGCGCTCCGCCGGGCCGCGCATGTTGGCGAGGAAGAGGCGGTGCAGGCCCTCATCGACCTTGCCGCCGCGCGCGTAAATGACCGGCGGGATGCGCAACCCTTCCTGGTAAATTTCCCGCGCCGCCGCCATCGAGCCGCCGGCGATGCCCCCTACATCGGCGTGGTGGGCGCGGTTGGCGACGAAGAAAGAGGGTCGATCGCGGTCGCCGGGGAGAAAAACCGGGGCGACCAGGGTGATGTCCGGTAGATGAGTGCCGCCCTGGAAGGGATCGTTGAGCAGGCCCACGTCGCCGGGCCCGAGGCGAAGCGCCGCGATGGCGCACTCCACCGAAAGCGGCATCGATCCCAGGTGCACCGGGATGTGCGCCGCCTGCGCCGCGAGCGACCCATCGGCCGCGAAGAGGGCGGTCGAGTAATCGCGCCGCTCGGTGATGTTGGGGGAAAAGCCCAGGCGGCCGAGGGCCCCACCCATCTCCTCGGCGATGGCGGAGAAAAGGTTTTCATAAATGCGCAATCGCACCGGATCGAGGGCCTCTAGCGACCTTTTCATGGCTGGCAAGAAGGATACGGCCGGCAGGCGAGATCGTCAACGGTCGGGTCGAAGCCGCTGGGCGAGCGGAGTTTTTTACCGTGCGGTGATCTTCGCCATCTCCTCGTCGGTGAACTTCGAGCCGCCGGGGGGACCGGGCTCCCAGCACTTCTCGAGCTTGGGGGGCTTGATCTTCTCGACGGGGAGGATGAAGACCTCCTCGCCCTTTTCATCCTTCTCGATCCGGCCGCCGGCCTTCGCCACCGCCTGGCGCGCCAGCCGCTCGCACACCCGGACCAGGGTGGGGAAGTTGTACGGCGTGTGGCTGAACTTCCCCTCGGGATTCAAGGCCGACTTGAAACGCTCGGGCGTTTTCTCGAAGCCGAAGGTGGTGAAGAGGATGCCGGTGGCGCTGGAGGGATTGCAGTCGCTGTCCTGGCCGCAGCGGGTGGCGACGAGGATGGTGCGGTCGGGATCGCCCTGGCCGTAGAGCAGCCCCAGGACGACGTAGGCGCCGTTAAGCTTGGCGTCGATGTTGAAATCCCCCTTCTCGCAGGAGGCGCGCCGGTAGGCCGGGTTTTTCTGGTACTTGTCGTTCACGAGCCGCCAGGTCTTCTGCCAGTCCTGCGGATTTTCGGCGTGCCAGCGCAGGACATCGCTCACGCACTCGCGGTACTGGCTCCCCTCGGGCAAGGCCTCGAGGCCGGCCTGGACGATCTGGCGCGGATCCTTTTCGAAGAAGGCCAAGGCGTACATGGCGCCGAAGAACTGCCCGCCGTAGACGCCGTCGCCGTAGTTCATGAGGCGCCCGAACTCCTCCCCCAGCTCGATGGCGACGTTCGGGAGGCCGGGGGCGATCAGGCCGGAGAAGTCGGACTCGATCTGGTAGTCGATGTCGTCGGCGTGCTTGTTGAACTTCGGGTGGCCGGAGTCCGGCGGCGCGATGCCCTTCCGGAGGTTGGCGCGGCCGGCGGCGTTGGCGTGCCACAGGGGGTAGCCGCTGTTCGCGAAATCGATCCCCGCCTGGCGGATCGAGACCTCGAGCCCGTGCAGCTCGAGCGTCCGCAGGAAGGTCATCTCGACGTAGAGGTCATCTTGCTCGAACTGGTTCACCATCTCCGGTTTCCACCTGGGCATCTCCTCCTCGGGGATGATGGCGCTTTTCCACTGGAACTCGGTGGGGCCGCCCCACCCGACGCCGCACATCTGCCCGATCCAGCCGCCCTTCATCTTGTCGGCGTACTCGCGCGCTGGCAGCCGGCGCGTCTGGTTTTGCGCCTTGAGGGATTGGGCCGGGATGAGAAGGCTGGAGAGGAAAATCGCCAGGGGAGCTGTTCTCCACATGATGCGGTCCTTTCTTGTCATGCTGGTGATAAAAATCTCAGCCAACCGCCGGGGCGACGGCCCACTAGAGGAGCCGCGCGCCCAACCAGCGGAAGCCGCCATCATACCAGGGGGCCCCCAAAAAGCCGAGATGGCCGCCGCAGGCCGTTTTCGTCACCTGCACGTTCCGCGGCCGGGGATGGCGGTCCAGGGCCGACGCATCCACCACCGGATCGTCGGTGGCGAAGAGCACCCGGCAAGGGATGTTGATCGAGGAGACCAGCGGAGCGGAGCTGGCCTTCTCGTAGTAATCGAGGACGCCCTTGAATCCGCACTGCGGCGCCGTGTAAAGGTCATCGAACTCGTAGAGGGTCACGCGCCTGGGGAGCTGGACCGGCGGCAGGTCCATGTAAAAAATTGTAAAGCCGGCGTTCTAGCTTGCAATCGCCGCGGCCGGCAAAGTATAAGATTGGGATTGGAAAGTCTCCCCAATGCTCAGTTCTAATGAGGTATCTGGAAACATGGTAAAAACGATGATTCGATCTGCTCTTGTCGCCTGGTTGTGGATGTTTTTCATGGCTCTCAACGGCTCTTCAGCTCTCGCCGAGCCGCGGCTCCAGGACTACTACGGCCGCTGGGAAATCCTCATCGCCAACTCGGCGAGTTCCTTCCGCTCGGGTTTCCTTCTCCTCGAGGGGGAGGGGGGGGCGCCCAAGGGAGAGCTGGTCTGGCGTTGGGGGAGCGTCTACCCGCTGGGCCGGGACGCGGTGAGCCTTTCTCCGCATGGCGAACTCCTGGTGAAGAGCGGGCACTCGAAGAAGCCGCTCGTCCTCCGGCGCGTCGGCGATGCCGTGGAAGGCTATCAGGAGGAGGAAAAGGAGAAATTCATCGTCATCGGCACGCCGGGGAGCTTCGATGTCAATCCCAACGGCGTCTGGGAGGTGGTCGCCGAGCCGGTCGACGGCTCCAGAAGCGGCCGGCTGGTGCTCGATGACCAGGGGGGCGGCCTCTTGCGGGGGAAGGCCTTCAGCGAGACCGGCGATGAAATCAAGCTCGAGAACCTCGCCTTGAAGACCGGCCCGCGAGCGGGCGTTCTCAGCTTCGACTTTGAGACCCGGGCCGGCGACCGCATCCATTTCTCGGGGGAGCTGCGCGGCGACCGGCTGGCCGGCAAGGCCGAGCCCGCCGGCGGCGGCGACATCATCCCCATCAAGGGGACCCGCCAGCGCCAGTGGGGCTCGCCCGTCACTCTCCTGGCGCAACAGGGCCTCGCCGGCTGGCACGCCCGCCAAGAGTCGAAGAGCTTCGGCTGGAAGTGCGAGGAGGGCGTCCTCACCAACGGCGAGCACGATGTCGACCTGGTCTCCGACGCCGAGTTCAAGGACTTCAAGCTCAGCCTCGAGTACAAGATCGTGAAGGGCGGCAACAGCGGCATTTACCTGCGAGGTCGTTACGAGGTCCAGATCCTCGACCATCACGACGCCCCCAACCAGCACACCAACGGCGCCGTTTACAGCCGCATCGCCCCGTGCGCCAACGCCACGGGCGAGCCGGAGACCTGGCAGAAGTACGAGATCGCCCTCACTGGCCGCTACGTCACGGTGGCGCTGAACGGAAAGACCATCGTCGACAACGAGAGGCTCGATGGCATCACCGGCGGAGCGCAGCTTCCCTTCGAGTCTCGCCCGGGCCCGCTCATGCTGCAGGGGGACCACGGCAAGGTGTGGTTCCGCAACATCGTGGTGACCCCGGCCCTTCCGCCCGCAGCGCATTGACGGGAAATTCCTCTAGTAATCTCGGCTTCTCGAGCTACCAAGGGAGCGGGAAATCGCTTTTCGACTCTCCGGCAGCGGAAGAGAGACGTCCGGGCCTGGCGCGGGGCCGCTTCACCTTCGGCAACCAGGTCCCGATCAGCCAGGCCCGGCCGCTTTGGCGGAGATGACGAAGTCCTCGCCGAAGAGGATACTGCCCTCCTTCTCACAATGCGACAGGGCACGCTCCCGGAGCGCGGCGACGGCCCGCTCGATTTCCCGGGCCAGACGCCGGTCGGACAGGAACGGGAGCTTTTCGAGGCAGACGTCGAGCTGCCCGTGGATGAAGCGGGGGCCGTAGAGGATGGGGAAGGCGCGCGCGACCTCGACCGCGAAACCCGCGCCTTCGAGCGAGCGCAGGACCCATTCCATGGGGACCTCGCGATTGGGGCGGTGGCCGGCGAGCAGGATGCAGGCGTCGCGCAGGCGGGCGATCTCGAGGATCAGGCGGCCGCCTGCCGCCGGCGACGACTCGGGGTAGGGCGCGAGGCCGACCACGTAAAAACGTCCGCCGGCGTGTGGCCGCAGGCGGCCGAAGAGTCGCTCTTGAAAGTGAGGCGAGTAGCAGTCGACGGCGGCGAGCAGGTAGTCGGCCAGGATGGTGTCAAAGACCTCGCGGTCGAGAAATCGCGGGTCGGTCCAGCTTCCGAGGAGGAGGCGGTCCTGCGGGCGCATCCGGCCGCGAAACTCCTTCTTCAAGCTCTCCAGCTGCGCCCCGTCGGTGGTGACCGCCGTCCAGCGCGAGGTCTCGAGCATCGAGACCCACAGGAGCGAGTGCCGCCCCGTCCCCGCATCGAGAAAGCTCCCCCAGGGCGCAGAGCCCTGAAGGGAGGCGATGTGGGTGAAAAGTGCATCATCGACCATTGGGGGCGATTACTTTTTTGCCCCGAAGAGCTCGTTGAAGAAGTCCTGCATGTGCCGCCAAGAGCGCTGGTCGGCGTTCGGGTCGTACTTGAGGCCGTCCAGGCCGGCCTGGTCGGCGCCTGGATTGGTAAAGCTGTGCTTGGCGCCGGAATAATAGATCATCTGCCAGTCGGCCTTGATCTCTTCGAGGGCCGCCTGGCACTTCTGGATGGTCTCTTTCCTCACCTCGGCAAAGAGAGGCGACACCGAAAAAATCAACGCCAGAGCCGGTAAAGTCAGGGTGAAAATTGTTTTCATGGCCGTTCCTTCCCGAATAGACTGTCCTTCCCGAATAGACTGTTGGTTGAAATAAACCAGCTTCGAAATGAACAACTTTTCACGTATTTGCCGATAACTTGAAAATGGTACTCACCGTGCCAATGAACTCAAGTATTGTTAACCATATTTTTGAGGAAATGCTTCCATGTCCATATTGATAGCGTCGTGCTTTGTTCTCTCGGCCCTGGTCTGCGGCCAGAATCCCCCGGCTCCCGAAAAAACCGACAAGGCTCCGCCCAGCGGGCCTTCTTACACCGTGAAAAAGGAGCCTTTCAAGATCGAGGTGTCTCTGGACGGCGTCTTCGAGAGTGAGCAGGCGGTCGAGGTCATCTTGCAGCCGGAGGCGTGGTCAGAATTGAGCGTCCTCGAGGCGGTCGAGCTGGGCGCCGCCGTCAAGAAGGGCGACGTGCTGGTGAAGCTCGACTTGAAGAAGATCAACGAGGCCATTCAAGACCTGGAATCGGCCCGGCCGCTGGCGCAGCTCGCCCTCGCGCAAGCCGAGGAGGAGGTCCGCTCCCTGGAGAAGACCATGCCGCTCGATCTGGCGCTCGCCGAGCGGAGCAGGAGAAACGCCGAGGAGGAGCTGCTCCGCTTCGTCGAGAAGGACCGGGCCTTCAGCGAGAAGGGGGCGCAGATGGACCTGAAAAACTCCAGGAATCACCTGGAGTACGAGCAGGATGAGCTGCGGCAGCTCGAGAAGATGTACAAGGCCGACGACCTGACCGAGGAGACGGAGGAGATCGTCCTCAAGCGCCAGCGCGATTCGGTCGAAATGGCGACTTTTTACCTGGAGAGGGCGAAGCGGTCTCATGATTATACGCTGAACGTTGAGCTTCCCCGCCAGGATGAAAATGTCAAGGAAACCGCCCGCCGGCAAACGCTGGCTCTCGAGAAGGCGAGGGAGACATTGCCGGCGCAGCACAGGAGGCGGGCGCTCGAGCTGGAGAAGCTGAAGCAGGACCAGGCCAAGGCCGATGAGCGCCTGGAGAAGCTGAAGAAGGACCGCGAGCTGCTCACGATCCGCTCGCCAGCCGAGGGCGTGGTTTACTACGGCAGGAGCGCCCGCGGCGCCTGGCCCGGCGCCGCCGGCATGGCGGAGTCGCTGCGCCGCGGCGGGATGCTGCGGGCGAACGAGGTCATCCTGACCATCGTCAAGCCCAAGGCCTCCTTCGCCCGCCTGAGCGTTCCGGAAAAAGAGCTCCAGCACTTGAAAAGCGGACTCGAGGGGAAGGCGAGCCCCGCAGGCTATCCGGAGATGAAGCTGCCGGCCAGGCTGGAGTCCGTCGCCACCATCCCTTTCGCGCCCGGCAGCTTCGACGCCCGCGCCGCGGTCGGAGCCGCGGCGGAGGCGGGGGCCTTGATGCCGGGCATGGCGTGCTCGGTTCGCTTCGTCCCTTACGTCAAGAAAGACGCCATCGCCGTGCCGGTCGGGGCGGTCTTCACCGACGAGCTGGATGACGAGAAGGTTTTCGTCTTCGTCCATAAGGAAGGAAAAGCCGAGCGCCGCGTCGTCAAAGTCGGCAGGAAGACCGCCAAGAAGGCCGAGATCCTCGAGGGCCTGGCAGAGGGCGAGGTGGTTCTTCTCGAGAACCCCGAGGAGAAGAAGTAAGCGATGCGGCTCAGAACTCTTGCCTGCCTGACCCTTGGCCTGGCGCTGGCCGTGACGTCTCGGGCCCTGGGCGCCGAGGAGGCCGCGCCCAAGCCCAAGCCGGCGCCGCCCCCCAGCGCCGAGGAGCTGGAGCGGGCTCTGGACCGCGGCGCCGCCTTCCTGCTCCGGATCCAGAATCGCGATGGCTCCTGGGGGACGGCGCGGCGGACCAAGGATCTCAATATTTACGCGCCGGTGCCGGGCGCCCACCTCGCCTTTCGCTCCGCCGTCACCTCCCTCTGCGTGATGGCCTTGACCGAGCTCGAGGGGGCACGCCCGCAGGTGGGCTCGGCCATCGATCGAGGGGAGCGGTGGCTTTTCGAGAATCTGCCGCGCCTCCGCCGCGCCACCGGCGATGCCCTTTACAACGTCTGGGGCCACGGCTACGCCATCCAGGCCCTGGCGCGCCTGGCCCGGCGGCCCCCGCAAGACGAGGCGCGGCTCCGGAAGGTCCGCAATCTCATCGCCGGCCAGGTCGACCTGCTCGGGCGCTACGAGACGGTCGACGGCGGCTGGGGCTACTATGACTTCAACGCCCATACGCAAAAGCCCACCGCCGATTCGACCAGCTTCACCACCGCCACCATCCTGGTGGCCTTCGCGGAAGCGCGCGACCTCGGCTCGACCCTGCCGGAGAAGCTGGTGAAGCGCGCCGCCGACTCCATCGTCCGCCAGCGCAAGCCCGACTTCAGCTACCTCTACGGCGAGTACCTCAAGTGGAGGCCGATGCGGGGCATCAACCGCCAGGGCGGCAGCCTGGGGCGCTCGCAGGCGTGCAACCTGGCGTTGCGCCTGTGGGGGGACCGGGCCATCACCGACGAGGTGATGAAGACGGCCCTCGACCGCCTCTTCGCGCGCAATCTCTGGCTCGACATCGGCCGCAAGCGCCCCATACCCCACGAGTCGTGGTTCCAGGTGGCCGGCTACTTTTTCTACTACGGCCATTACTACGCGGCGCTGTGCCTCGAGAAGCTGCCGCCGGCGGAGCGGCCGGAGTACCAGGCTCACCTCGCCGCCGTTCTCCTGCGCCTTCAGGAAAAGGATGGCTCCTGGTGGGACTTCCCCTTCTACGACTACCACCAGCCCTACGGCACCGCCTACGCGCTCCTGGCCCTCCGCCGCTGCCGGTGAGGCAGAAGGGCTGATTGACGAGAGAGTTATTTTTGGGAGAATCTTGAGCCATGAAAAAAGCAATGTACGTTAGTTTATTCTGGATGGCTTGCATCATTTGTTGGGCTCTGGCGGCGGCCACACCGGCGGCCGACCAGGCTGCGGATTGGCCTCAATTTCGCGGTCCCGGCGGGTTGGGCCTCAGCGGCGCCAAAGGATTGCCGGTCACTTGGAGCGAGCAGCTCAATATCGCGTGGAAATCGAAACTGCCCGGCGCCGGGACCTCCAGTCCGATCGTGCTGGACAACCGCATCTTCCTCACGTGCTACACGGATTACGGTTCAGGCACTAAAGAGAAGGGCGATTTGAAAGACCTCAAGCGGCACGTGCTCTGCCTGAACCGTGGCGACGGCCATGTCCTCTGGGACAAGGCGGTCGCGGCAGACCTGCCGGAGCAAGAGCGGATCCGCGAAAACCACGGTTATGCCTCGAGCACGCCCGCGGCGGATGACCAGCGCGTGTACGTCTTTTTCGGCAAGTCGGGTGTATTCGCCTTCGACCACGGCGGCCGCCAGCTCTGGCGCGCCGAGACGGGTTCGCGGATTAACGGCTGGGGTTCGGCCGCGTCGCCCGTATTGCACAAAGACCTCGTCATCATCAACGCCAGCGTCGAGAGCGACTCGCTCATCGCGCTCGACAAACGGACTGGCAAGGAAGTGTGGCGGGCGGGCGACATCAAGGAATCCTGGAACACCCCGCTCCTGGTCAAAGTCGCAGGCGGCAAAACGGAGCTGGCCGTGGCGGTCATCAAGAAGGTGCTGGCCTTCGACCCGGGAAATGGCCAACCGTTGTGGCACGCTGACAGCGGCATCGGCTGGTACATGTGCCCGAGCGCCGTCGCCCACGATGGCATTGTTTACTCGATCGGCGGTCGGACGGGCGGCGCCCTGGCGGTGCGGGCCGGCGGCCGCGGCGACGTCACGGGCAGCCACGTTCTGTGGAGGCTCAACAAAGGCTCCAACGTCTCCTCGCCGGTCTACCACGATGGGCATCTCTAATTCGCCCACGAGAACCTCGGCATTGCCTACTGCGTCAACGCCCGCACCGGCGAGGTCGCTTACGAGGAACGGCTCGATCCGTCACCCGGTTAAATCTATCCTTCGCCCGTGTTGGCGAATGGCCGGATTTATTACCTCTCCCGTAGCGGTCGCACCGTGGTGCTGGCGGCCAAACCCAAGTTCGAAAAACTGGCGCACAACGTCTTGGGGTCAGACGCAGGCACCTTCAACGCCAGCCCGGCGGTGGCTGGGAACCACCTGCTCCTGCGCTCGGATCGCTTCCTGTATTGCATAGGCGAGAAGTGAACCGGGTGACCCTCGCTTCATCGCCCGCTCGCCTGCAGGCGGCTCAGCTCCGCCTTGGCCTCCATCGAATTGGGCTCCTGCTCGAGAATCGCCTTGAGGAGCTCGAGCGCCGTTGCTTTCGAGCCCAGCCCCGCCTCGCGGCGCACGGCTCGCAGGGAAAAGGTCATTTGATTCTTTCTGGCCTTCGCGGCATTGTATTGGGCGGATTCCGCCTCGCTCGGATGGCCGGCGAGCTTGTGCACCTCCGCCAGGTACTCCCACTCGCGGGGGGAGAAGGGGCGGAGTTCCAGGAAGCGCTTCATCTCTCGGATGGCGTCATCGAAGCGCATGCAGGCCGCGGCGGCGATGGCGGCCTCGGCCAGAACCTCGGGATCGTTCACCGCCAGCTTCGAGCCGAGAAGCGCCTCCGCATCCCGCCGTGCATCGACCGGCCGCTCGAGCTGGCTGAGGAGCCGCATCCGCATCCTCAAGGCGCGCAGGTCCCCCGGCCGCGCCGTCAAGGCGGTCTCGAGGTCCTCCAGGGCCGCCGGGAAGCGCCCGCCCTCGATCCGCTGCTGGGCTCGATAAAAGCGAGGCTCGAACGCCTCCGGCGCGAGGGCGACGGCCTGATCCATCAAGACGCTGGCGGCGTCCGGGGCGGCCGAGCTTTTTTTCCGGGAGAGCAGGTACCCGGCGATCAAGCCCGCCGATGACCGGCCTCGACTTTCGGCCTCCCGCGCCAGCTCGTCGGCAATGCCGGGCTGGCGGCGGGCCTCGAGATACGCTAGGGCCAGCTGTCCGAGGGTCTGGGAATCGAGCGCCCGCTCCGCCCCGTCGGCCACCGGCAGCACGCCCTTTCGAAAACCGGTGAAAAGCTTATGGTTTTCCTCCTGAGGCTGGTGCAACACCCACGGCGCGTGCAGCTCGACGTACATCGAGTCGTCGGTGTTCATTACCTTGGCCGCTCGGGCGAGCGCCCGGATCTCCTCCGGCAGGAGCCGCAGCAGGCTCCAGAGGTCGGCCGTGGAAAATATTTCCATGCCGGCAAGATCCGCCTGGACTTCCGGGGCCAGGTTTTCCCACCGCGGCAGCTGCTCCCGCCGCAGCGGCTCATCCATGGCGAGGAGCAGCAAGTCAGGCGCGGTTGGCGTGGGGATAAAGAGAGAGGATGGCCGGCGCCAGGAAAGCGTAGAGGCCGATGCCGATCTCGATCCAGCCGTAGGCCTTGAGGCCGTTCTTCAAGCGGCCGGAGAGCCTGCCGCCCCACAGCCCGCCCAATCCCAGGCCCAGCATGTAAGCCACCAGGATGGTGCTCACCGCCAGGGTGGTCGATCCGAAGACGAGCCGGAGGAGGCGCGACCACACCACCTCCAGGATCAAGCTGCCGGCCCCGGTGAAGAAGAGCAAAATGGAGATGAAGGCGAGGTTCCGGCTCGAAATGGATGGCAAATTTTTCATTCGATTGAGGATGTCGTCATTAGCCGAAAAAAGAAGACTGTCATTCGAGCAACACCATGGAGTGCATGTCGACTCGGGAGCCCATCGGCGGAGACGGCGATTCCCTCCGCGCCCAGGAGAGGCGCGCTGGCAAGCGACCACACGGCAAGGAGAGCTGACCAGGATTTCATCGCTCTCACCTCAAGGGGCCATGAGAAGAGCCTCACGATGGCGGCCTCAAATCATCGAAACCGGTGATTGTAACCGAAGCGGTCCGGGCGATGCGAGCGGCTAGCTTTTTCAGCTTATTTTCGTAAGTCCTTATCCCATTGCATTCTCATAAAATTCAAAAAAACCTGTCCCACTTTCCACAATTTGCTGGGATGTACCTTGTAGGAGGAGATGCGATGATCCCCTCCTCTCGAGGGCGCTCTCCGGTCTTCACCTTCAATGCCCCGGCGGATAATGTCCTGTTCATACCGGGACCGGTCTCCGGCGAGTCGGTCTCCGATGGCGTCTGGCTCTTCCTGGCTCCTCTGTCCCGAGGCAGCCACACCATCCACTTTGAAGTCTCTTTCCCGGGCTTCCCGCTCGACGTGACCTATCACCTCACCATCGATTGAAGCGTCCGCCTTGATTCCACAACCAGAGCCGGTGGTTGAACTCTTCCGCCGCCGGCTCTGGATCATTTACCCTTTGAGCGGCGGCGCTAAGGATTCTCATGCGGCGAAAAAAATCCAGAAAGCGGGAGTTGCTGTCTCCTTGACAATTCCGCACCGGCGCTTGAGAATGCCCGGAGTTCAAAGGTGGCAGCTGTCGGAGCGAGGAGATTTCCATGTCCCATGCAGAACACCAAGCCGGTTGACAAGATTTTGCTCTCCCGCCGCGCGGCGCTCCGGCGCCTGACCGCCGCCGCCGCGGCCGCTCTCGGGGCCATGGCGCGGGTGAAGCCCGCCCGCGGCGCCTCGCGGCCGAGCGCGGCCGCCATCGCCGTTCGCGTCCTCCTGGATGAGCGCCGCGGCTCCATCCGCCCCGCCCTTTACGGCCACTTCACCGAGCACATCGGCGGGGTGATTTACGATGGCATATGGGTGGGGCCGCAGTCGAAGATCCCCAACCTCGACGGCATCCGCCTGGCGCTCGTCGAGCACGTGCGCCGCCTGGGGCCGGTGGCGGTGCGCTGGCCGGGCGGCTGCTTCGCCGACCGCTATCACTGGCGCGATGGCATCGGACCGCGCGAGCGCCGGCCGCGGCGCTTCGGGCGCTGGCGCGATGACACCGAGCCGAACCATTTCGGCACCCACGAGTTCGTGCGCTTCTGCCGGCTCTGCGGCGTCGAGCCGTACTTCGCCGCCAACGTCGGCACCGGATCGCCCGAGGAGTTCCAGCAGTGGGTCGAGTACGCCAACGCGCCCCCCGGCAGCACCTCGCTCGCCGAGGAGCGCGCTTCCAACGGCGACCGCGAGCCTTTCAAGGTGCGCGCCTGGGGCGTCGGCAACGAGAGCTGGGGCTGCGGCGGCAAGTTCACGCCGGAGGACTACTGCGCCGAGTACCGCCGCTTCACCGAGTGGGTGCCGGGCTACGGCGTGCCGCTGTACCTCATCGCCGCCGGCCCCAGCGGCAACGACCTCGGATGGACGCGCCGCTTCTTCGCCAGGTGGGCCGACGGCGCCCGCGCGCCGATCCACGGCTGGGCGCCGCACTACTACTGCGGCACCACCGGCCACGCCCTCGAGTTCTCCACCGACCAGTGGTACGAGATGCTCCACAAGGCCAATCACATGGAGAAGCTCATCGCCGACCAGTGGGCGGCGCTGGGGGAGTTCGACCGCGAGCGCCGCATCAAGCTGGTGATCGATGAGTGGGGGGCCTGGCATCCGGCGGGGACCGAAATCAACAAGGCCCACCTTTTCGAGCAGATGGGCTGCCTGCGCGATGCGCTGGCGGCGGCCTTGACCCTGGACACCTTCAACCGCCACGCCGAGAAGATCGACATGGCCAACGTCGCCCAGCTGGTGAACAACCTCCACTCGCTGTTCCTGGCCGATGGCGAAAAGTTCGTGCCGACGCCGACTTTCCACGTCTTCGAGATGTACCGCCCGCATCAGGGAGCGGAGGCGGTGCGGCTGGAGATCGACGATCCGGGGGTGGCGTTCAAAGCCGGCGGCAGGGAGGAGAAGATCTTCCGCCTTGCCGGCTCCGCCTCGGTTTCCCAGAAGAAGCTCACCCTCACCCTGGTTCACGCCCATGCGAGCGAGCCGGCGGAAGTCTCCCTCCAGCTCCGCGGCGCGGGAGCGGCCGCGGCCGCGGCCGCGCGCACGGTCCTCGCGCATCCGTCTCTCAACGCCCACAACACCTTCGAAAATCCGCAAGAGGTCGTCCCCAGGACGGGCCCTCTCGACCAGCGCGGCGCGGAGCTGCGGATCGTCTTGCCGGCTGCCTCGGTCAACCGGCTGGATATAAGTCTTTAGCCGCTCTTCAAGCACCACCGCACGGCGTTCCGGAGCAAGCGCTGGTATTCCGGCTGGAGCAGGGCTTCGAGGGTGTGGCCGTTCGCCAGGTAGCAGACCCGCCCTTTCCCCGCCTCGCGCGCCCAGCCGGCCGCGGCGCGGACGCCCTCGGCGGCGTAGCTTTCGAGGAGGATTCTCACTTTCTTCGGGTCGGTTGCCGGCGTGTGCTGCTCGTCGGCAACTTCATATTCCGCGACTCCCCGCGTCACGGGATGCTCCCCATCGACCACCTTCACCCGGAAGCGCTCCAGGGGGCCGTGGCCTCTGTAGACGCCTCCCAGGAGATTCAAGTAAAGTCCCTCTTCCCGGTACAGCCCCGTGGCGTTGTGGAGGGCGAGGAGACCCCCTCCCTTCTCCACGAAGTCCACCACGGCGTTCTCCTGGTCCGGCGTCATCCACACCTGGGCCGGTCGTTCGCGCCCCTCGGGCCAGATGTAGCCGTCGCGCAGGATGACGAGGAGCTGAACCTGCATCAACGATTCGGCGGAAAGCGCCTGCGGGTCGACGGCGAAGCGGACGGCCGCGCCGGCGGCCTCGAAGGCCGGGCGCAGGCCCTTCTCGAGGTGGCCGGGCTCGTGCGGCCCATCGCCGATGATCGCCAGGGCTCGCGGCCGCGGATCCTCGGGAGGGAAGGGATCGACGGCAAAGGGGGCCCGCGGCGTGGTCAGCTCTTCGTAGACGTGGTCCAGGTCCTCGATCGCCGGCTCGTCGTAAGGCATCCAGACGAGCCACTGGGGCTCGAGGCGCACCCGGCCGCGCACCTCCTTGAGGGGGAGGCCCATGGCGATCCCGTGCCCCGTTTGCCGGCGCAGCTCGAGGAGGAAGCTTTTCTGGCGCTCGAGGAGCTCCGGCCCGCCCTCCGAGCCGAAGCCCGGCACCACGCGTTGCGCCGGCAGCTTCTGCAAGCTCTCGAGAGCGCGCGCCCACCTCGCCGTATTGCTGCCGGCGAGGGCGGCGCGCGGGCCGTGCACGCACAGCTCGCCCGCGAAGAGCACTTGGTCTTTGGGCAGGAACACCGCCGCGTCCCCGATCCCCGCGGCGTGGCCGAAAGAGATGACCTCCACCTCCCGGGAGGCATCGGCGATCTTAAGGCGCTCGGGAAGCTCCTGGATCCGCTCCGCCCGGGAAGAGGGAATGCCCTCGCGCCACCGCCAGGTGACCTCCGCGGGCGCGAGGACGGCGATGCCTTTTTCGGCGAGAGCGAGGGCGGCTTCCTTCTCCCCCGCTCGCCCGTGGGTGAAGATCGCCTGCCGCACCGGCTTGCCGGCGGTCCGCTGGGCTTCGCCGAGCAGCCGATCCAGCACTTCAGGGTGCGGAGCTCCCACGAGCACGACGCGATCCTGCAGGTCGATCCAGCCGGCATTGGCGGAGCCGTAGCGGTCGGAGAAGGAGAGGAGGCGCACTCCCGGGGCGATCTCCCGGGGCCGGAGCGCTTCCTCGGAGACGGCCAGCGCGGGAGCGATGGCGCAGGCGATGGCAAGAACGAAAGGCGGCGCTCGCATGGTTCACCGGGCCAAAGGGGCTGCTTGGACGAAAGGAGCCGGGACGAGGAGCCGGGTGGTGATTTCCTCGACGGTCTCGGCGAGGAGGCGGTCGATCTTCTCGCCATCTCCGTTGGCTGCGATCACCCTCAGCTTCTCATCGCGCTCCGCGAGGCCCTCGTAAAAGAAGAGGTAAGTGATCTCGGACCATCGGCCGACGGCGGTCAGGAAGGGCCCCGCGAACCGGAAGCCGTTCTTCTTCAGGAGCCCGGCGACCTCCCCGGCGCTTTTAAAGTACCCTTTCTGGCGCCCGAGGGGGACGCGGTGCACCTCGTGAATGACGAATTTCCCCGCTTCGGGGAGCGCCGGCTTCTCCGCGAGGCTCGAGAGCTTCAGGAAGCGGCTCTCCTCGCCGCTCAGGAGCGGGTCTCGCGCTGCCGCGAACTTCTTGAAGCGCTCCTCCTGGCCGAGAAACTGCACCGCCTTCTCGAAAGCCAGCATGCCGTCATATTCCCAGATGGTCACGTGCTCGTAGAGATCGCCGATCAGCGTCGTCCACCATCCCACCATGCGCCCCCCGGCTTCCCGGAAGAGCGGCAAGCCCTTCTCCTTGATCAGCTCGCCGTACTCCGCTCCCTGGTCGGGCCGGACGCGGATACGCCACTCGCCGTAGACCTTGCCGGGCGGGGCCGGCGCCGCGGCCCCGGAAGGATTCGACTCGGACCCCAGCCCGAGGAAAATCACCAGGAGCGGGATCCCCAGGAATTGAGCCGCCACTTTCGACCTGGTGGCTATTTCTTTCACCATGATGCGTCTCCTTTCGAATTGCCCATTATATCGAGAGAAAAATCAGTCGCAGCGTTGAATTTTATGAAAAATTCAACGCCCCCATTCATTTTTTGCTTGGCTGGAATCCTTCTGTGCTATAGTTTTTCCGGTGATGATGTCCCCAGAGGAAATTTCCCGGCGGCTCGCGGCTTTTCTTTCCAGGGAGGCCCGGAGCGAAGTCGAAGTCGCCAACCTCCGGCCGCTCGCCGGCGGCGCCTCGCGCGCGGCCATTGCCCTCGACCTCGAGGTGAAGAGCGGGCCTCAGGCCGGCCGGTATGCGGGCGTTTTGCGCCTCGACCTGGGCGGGAAAATTTACGAAGCCTCCTTGAGCCGGGCCCAGGAGTTCCGCCTGCTCAGGGAAGCCGGCCGCGCCGGCGTGAACGTGCCACGGGTCTTCTGGGGCTGCGAGGACCCCTCGGTTCTGGGCCGCGATTTCCTCATCCTCGAGCGCATTGAGGGCGAGACCATCGGCCGGAAAATCATCGATGCGAAGGAACTTGAAGAGGCGCGCCGGCTGCTCCCCCGGCAAATGGGGGTCCAGCTGGCCCGCATCCACGCCATGGACTTCGCGGCGCTCGAGTTCCTGCCGCGGCCGCAGCCGGAAGAACCGGCGGCGCGAGCCGTCCTTCGCCGCGCCCGCGAGGAGATTGACCGCCTCGATGACCTCCACCCGGCCCTCGAGATCGGCTGGAAGTGGCTCTGGGAGCAGGCGCCGCCGTGCCCGCGGCCGGTCCTGGTGCACGGCGACTTCCGGTTAGGCAACCTCATGGTCGGGCCGGAGGGGCTTCGCTCGGTCCTCGACTGGGAGTTCAGCTCGGTGGGCGATCCGCACGAGGACCTGGCCTGGCCGTTCGTCCTCGACTGGCGATTCGGCAACGAGGCGATGCGCTTTGCCGGGATCTCCGATGGCGCTGGCTTCCTGGAAGCTTACCAAAAGGCCAGCGGCCGCGAGGTCGATGGCCGGTCCTTGAGGTACTGGGAAATCCTGGGCAACTTCCGCTGGGCCCTGGGCTGCCTCACCCAGGCGAACCGGCACCTCTCCGGCAAGGAGCGCAGCGTCGAGCTGGCGAGCCTCGGCAGGAGGGCCGCCGAGATGGAGCTCGAGATGATGGATTTGATCGCCGGCTCAGAAAGCCAGGGGAGCTAGCATGCAAGACCGGCCCGACTTGAGAGAACTCCTGGAGTGCGTCAGGGACTTCCTACAGAACGAGGCCGTCCCCAGGACCTCCGATCCCCACTTGCGGTTCCGGGTGCGCATCGCCGCCAACGTCCTCTCGATCGCCGCGCGGGAGATCGAACTCGAGGAGGAGCTGCTCCGGAAGGAGCGCCGGCGGCTCCTCGAGCTGTACCCCGAGGCCGGCGTCGTCGTCCCAGCGCCTGACGCCGTCCAGGAGCTGAAAAGGGCGGTGAAGGGCTTGACCGAAAGGCTGGCCCGGGAACTCCGCTCCGGGCAGATGGCCGCCGCTCCCGGCGATCCCGTGTGGTCGCACGTCCGCGCCGCCCTCGTGGAGAAGCTGCAGGTCGCCAATCCCGCCTGGTTGAAGCGAACCGGAAAAAACCAGTGACAGACACCAATTTTAAAATCCTAAGGCGGACTCCGCGCTTCGCGCTCCGCCCGCAACCAAAACAAATAAAAGTAATTAACCACGAAGACACAAAGGTCGCAAAGTAAGAACGAAAAGAAGATAAATTGATTGAAAAGATTTAGAATTCAAAATTTTCTGCGCAAAATGCGAAGAAATCATGGACAAAGCGCCTAAATCGGTGTCTGTCACTGATCGTTTGAACTTCTCGCTTACTTTTCGTCCTTGTCCTTGTCTTTTTTGTCCCTCCTTATCGGGCTGGCGACGACGAGCACGCCTTGGAGGATATCGCCCCCATCGTCGACCGCGGCATGGAAGAGCACCTGACCGCGGTCGTTGTTGACGCCGCCGATCCAGGCGAAGGGGAAGTCGTTGGGGAAGAACGGCACCAGGTCCGGCGGCAGGATCTGGACGATGAAGCCGACGCCGGGAATTTCCGTTCCGGTCCTGGCGACCAGGCTGAGGAATCCCCGCGACCACTGGTAGGCGATCGATCCCCAGTTGTTGATGCTGGGATGGATGGATCCTAGGCGTACAGCCCCGCGAGCGGGTCGAGCGAGGACTTCGGCGGCGGGTAGTAGAGCGCCGGCAGGTACCCCTGGGCTTCCTCGCCGAAGACGCGGCGCACTTCCTCCTCCAGGTCGGGCAGCGAGTGGGTGGCGGCGAACTCGATCCACTTCTTCTCGTTCAGGCCGCTGGCGACGAGGGCGATGAGGCGCAGCTCCGGCCAGCCGATGGTGCCGTCCAGGTAGGCTTTGTTGGCGAGCGGCAGGTAGGTCAAGGCCCGGGCGATCTTGAGGTAGTCGTAGGTCTGAAAGGCCCTGCAGCCGAAGTTCTTCTCGGCATAGATGGCGACGGAGGTGTAGCCCAGCCCCAGGTGGAGCTTCGCCATCGCCATGGCGAGGAGCGCCTGGATGAAGTTGAGGTGCGGCCGGCCGGCAGAGCCGCACTGGTGGAGCTGGAGGAGGAGGTCGTGCAGCGAATCGGAGGAGAGCGGGAAGGTTCGCCGGCAGTCGGCGGCCTCGGAGCTACGGCGGATGAAGTTCGCCGCGCCCGGCGGGGTTGCAGCCTGAGCGGCAACGGGATCGATGGCGGAGATCATGATAGGGATCGATTGTACCACGGTCGCACCCCGCTTGGCGCGGGGGCGTCGAATCAATCCGGCAGCGGCTTCCCGCGGGTCTCCGGGGCGAGCCAGATGAGCGCCAGGCCGAGGGCGTAAATGAGCGTCACCACCGCCCCCGCCTTGGGGTAGCTGCCGCCGAAGGTGCCGACGAGTTGCCCCTGCGTGAGGGCGCCAGCGGCAGCGAAGATGCGGCCGGTGTTGTAGCTGACCCCCTGGCCGGTGGCGCGCATGCGGGTCGGAAAAAGCTCCGGCAGGTAGAGAGGGAACCAGCCGTAAAAGGCGGCGGTGGCGCCGCCGGTGAGAAAGATGACGACGAGAAAGTGGAAGTTGTAGGCGTGGACCGCTCGGAAGAGATAGCCGCAGATGAGGAGCGACGCCAGGCACAGGCCGAAGAAGGCCGGCCGCCTGCCGATCCTGCCGCCGGCGATGGGAGCCAGGAGGCAGCCGGATATCGCCCCCAGCGCAGAAAAAATCTGCACGACCGCCTTGGCCCGCGGCTCCTTGCCTTCGGTCATCTGGTCAACCCAGATCGGCGTCCACTGCACCGAGCCCCAGGTGCCGATCAAGGCGATGGAAGCGAAGGCGATGGCGAGCAAGGTTCTCTTGAGGTAGGGGCGGGAAAAGATCTCCCGCACCGGCTTCGCCGCTCCCCGGCTCACCGCCGCCTGCCAGCGCTGCGACTCGGGGACGAAGAGGCGGATGAAGAAGACGAGCAGCGCCGGCGCGGCGCCGACGAGCATCATCCAGCGCCAGGACTCGACCGTCACGTTTTTAGCCAGCGCCACGATGCCGACGAACAAGAAACCGACATTGGCGGCGGCGCCGATGGCCCCGGCCAGATACGGCCGCAGCCTCTCCGGCCAGCACTCCATCACCAGCGCCACCCCCAGCGACCACTCCCCCCCCATTCCCAGGGCGGCGAGAAACCGCAAGGCGCCGAGGTGCCAGTTCTCCCGGGCGAGGTAGCCGAGGCCGGTGCACAGGGAGTAGGTGAGGATGCTCAAGGACATGGAGCGCACCCGGCCGATGCGGTCCCCCAGCCAGCCGAAGACCAGCCCGCCGAGGGCCGCTCCGACCAGGAAGAGCGCCGTGATGTAGCTCATCCACGCGCCCACCGCCTCCTCGCCGGCCCCCTCCAGGAGGTCCCGCAGCGCCGGGCGGGCGATCACCGGGAACATGCCCATCTCGTAGCCATCGAAAAGCCAGCCGAGGAAGGCGGCGATGAGCACCATCCACTGGCCGCGGGATAAAGCGCCGGCTGGGGTTGGAGAAAAATTCACGAAGTTCTTATAGTTCAGCCGGTATTAAACTTCAAGATTTACTTGCACTGGTCGTTGCTGGGGCAGCCGGCAATCACGGTGCAAGCTTCTCCCAGGACGTGCGGCAGGCCGCCGAGGAAGAGCCGCTGCAGGATGTTGATGGCGTCGGTGATGTCCGTGTCGCCTTGGCCATTGAAGTTCAAGAGCAACTGGTTGGATCCGGTGTTGACGTTCGGGCTGTCGCACGGCAGGGCCGACGGATTGCCCAGGAAGAGGTGGCCCAGCAGGTTGACGGCATCCGAGAGATCGGTTTGACCGTCCTGGTTGAAGTCGCCGGGCCGCTGGATCCCGCCGGCGGGGGCGCCGGTGATGGCGACCAGGACCTCGGCGGTGCCGAGGTTGTCCACCGGCTGGCCATCGTTCACCTCGAGCTCGATGATGTAATCTCCTGGGTAGGTGAACGTGGCCGTGGTCTCGGCGGTGGCGGGGTCGGCGAAGGTGAGCTTGTCTGGCCTGGGCGAGCTGACCTCGCTCCACCGGTAAGTCAAGGTCTGCAGGCAGTCGTCGATGCCGAGGTCGCCGTTGGCGGAATCCATGCCGCTCAGCGCAACCGACGCCGTGCCGTTCACCAACTCGGCCGCGGCCGGATCGGGCGAGGTCTTGATGACCGCGGTCGGCTGGACGTTGAAGTCAAGCGAGTCATCGACATCGACCCGCACCGAAGTTTCATCGGTGTTGTTGGCGCTCTGGCCATCATTGACCCGCATGCCGACCTTGTAAGTCCCGGGTACGGTGAAGCTGATCTCGGTGTCCTTGAAGTTCTTGGTGTCAGGGGGAATGGCCGCCCCGCCTTCCGGCCCCTCGATGATGGACCACTCGTAGCTCAACTGTTGAATCCCCCCATCCCCGTCATCGGAGTCGGCGCCTCTGAAAATGATCAGCGCCTCCCCGCACCTCATGAAGACCAGGGCGGGATCGGGAAGCAAGGTCAAAGTGTCGTTTTGGGCGTCGATCACGATCATCTTGATGATGGCCGTGGGCGGGCTGTTTTCGCCGGCGGAGGTCTTGATCTGCAAGGTCTCCTCAATGGTTTTGCAGGGATCGGGATCATCGATCACCTGGCAGAGGTCCGGGTCGCTCAGGGGGAGGATTTCATTCAAGGTGCTCGCGGTGAACCGCCGCAGCGTCGTGGTCACGGGGATTTGATTATCGCCGGGCAAGGTGAAGATGCCGGCTTCGGTGGTGAAGAATTTCATCAGGAAACGGACCGTGAAGCCGGGGGTGTCGGCATCGCTGATTTCGATGGCGGGAGAAGAGATGTACTCGAGGGGGGTCGCCGGATCGTTCTCCGGAACCACCAGTTCCGCGGGATAGCGATACTCCAGGATGAAACCATTCCCTCCGGGTCCCTTGGAAAGGCGCCCTCTGTAAAAGAGGCCGTTCGAGTGAACCGCATCGAGGGGGGATCCAGAAGGGAACGGCTCGTAATCGAGGACGAACTTGGCGGACAGGCTGACCTCGGTGACGATGACGTCAAAATCCAAAGCCTCCGTCCCCGCGGCGGTGACGACCACCTTGCTTTTCACCGTGAAAAAAGTGCCGCCGATGGGAGGCCCAATCTCCTTGGGGATCAGCTCATCGATGACCGTCTCGCCGATGACCTGGCCGGCTTGCACGCCGCTCAAATCCAGCGTTCCCGCTGGAACCTCGACGCGGTGGTTGCCGATCCCCGACCGGTCGACGATCCACTGGACCGCCTGATTGAAGCCGCTCTTTTCCCCCTTCACCGGATGGGTGAAGAGCGAACGCGCGCAATTGCACCAGATGGCGTTTTCCGGGGTGCTGTAGCAGTCCAGCGGATCGGTGAAGATATCGGTGTTGTCCTCATTCAACAGGACGCAGTTGAAGGACTGCCCAAAACCGGGCGAGGCCAGACCGGCGCAGCAACACGCCCACGCCACGAACCCCAGAATTTTCACTTTACCAAGGCTGGATTCCATCGTTGCATTCTCCTGATTTCGATTTCTAAACTAGGACAATTTCCAAAACCCGAGCGGAACGAAGATGGACCATCTAATAATCATCTGCAAATCAATGGCCAATTATAAAGCCCACTTCGGTCTCCTTCGCCTGGTTTTTTTCAAGCACTTAAACAGGCTCCGCAGCTTGAAGACGCTGAAAATTCCCGTTGCTTGTCGAAATCCGAGCCAATAAAATAAGTATTTTTGTCTAAAAAGCGTTGAATTCCCGTCAAATTTTTAGTTTGGATGGACTCTCATGATTTCAAAGCTCCTGCCGGTCCCGGCGCCGGCCTCGCTCCTTTACGACAACGATTTCCTCGCCTGGGTGGAAAGCTTGAAGCGCGACCTGGCCGTTCTGGTTCCCGGGGAGGCCACCCGCCGGGTGTTCGCCCGCGTCTGGGCCATTCATCAGCTCCTTCCCGCGACGCGCATCTTCCTCATCGAAGGCGAGACCGGATCCGGCAAGGAGATGGTGGCGCGCGCCATCGCCCGCCTCTTCCGCCCGAACCGTCCGCTCATCACCGCCAACCTCGGGAGCATTCCGGCCCCGCTCTTCGAGGCGGAAATGTTCGGCCACACCCGCGGCGCCTTCACCGGCGCGGAGCGGGTTCGGGAAGGCCTGCTCCTCGCCGCCAGCGGCGGCTGCTTCTTCGGCGATGAGATCAACAACCTCGGCCTCGACCTCCAGCCCAAGCTCCTGCGCATCCTCGACAACCGCAGCGACCGGGTGCGCTTCCTGCCGGTGGGCTCCGAGCAGGAGAAGAGCAGCGACTGCTTGTTCATCTTCGCCTCGGGGGAGCCCCTCGAGTCCGCGGTGGCGCAGGCGCGCTTCCGTGACGACCTTTACTTCCGGGTCCACGCCGTCAAGATCGAGGTGCCTCCCGTGCGCGAGCGCCGCGAGGAAATCCTGGCCTTCTTCCGCTTCCATCTCGAGACCTTGACCCGGCAGGGGGCCGACAACATCCTCATAGACTCCGCCGCCGCGCAGGCCCTCATGGAGCACTCCTGGCCGGGAAATTTCCGCGAGCTTTTCGGCAAGGCCGAGCAGGCGCTCCTGGCGGTCGGCTTCCACGAAAACCAGGGGCCGCTCTTCATCCGCGGCCAGCACCTCGGCCAGTTGAGCCTCCACGCCGGCGCCAATGCCCCCGCCGCGGATCCGGCGCGGGCGGCGCGGCCAGCGGATCCGGCCATCTCGATCGGAGAAGAGCTGCGCGCTTCCTTCCCCGGGCCGGGGCGCGGGCCTCAGGCCGAGAAGTTTTTCCAGAGCCTGGAGGGCCGCCTGGCGCGCTCGGGCCTCAGCGCCGGCGAGATCGCCGGCCTGGGGGCGGAGCTCGGCATCGAGCTGTCGCCGCGCGGCGCCCGCAGCTCCCTCCTCCGGCTGCAAAAACGCCTGCAGGGGACGAGCTGCGTCCTCCAGGCCAGCGGCCGGACCAAGGGGAAGCGGTACCAGCTCTCGTTCCAGGACCCGCCCAGGCCGCCCCTCCGCGATAAGCCCTATCAGGGCATCTGGGAGGCGGTGGTCGACTGGTTTCCGGAGTGGGGCCGGCGGATCCTCTTCTACAACCAGCCCGAGGCCGAGGGCATCGACCTTCGCGAGGTGCAGACGCGCGGCCGGGTCTACATCCACGAGCTCGAGCACCCCGTGCCGGCGGCGGAGATCCTGGGGATCTGGTGCGTCCAGGCCATCGTCCAGGGGCACCCCCTGGTGTTCAGCGACCTGGTCACCGACTTCTCCGAGGTGGAGCGCGAGTCCTCCGGCGCCATTCACAAGATGCGCTGCAATATCCGCTTCAAGAAGGAGCGCCCCCTCGGCAACCTCGAAGGCCTGCCGTTCCGCTACAGCCCCATCATGAACTACGAGGTGGTCTTCGGCGAGAGCGGCCCGCAGCGCATGAAAGGGCTGCTCTTCCACCGCGAGGAGGACGGCGCCGCCCAGCCCGTGGGCCGGGTGATCTTTGAAATCCTCGACCGGTTTTGAGGGAAGGTTGTCTAATGGCAACAGACCCAAAGGCCAGCGTCCGGTCAACTTCCGCACGGAGGGAACGAGGCGCAGGGGAGAGCCGATTTGGCCCCCTCGCCGCCGCACGCCGGATAGGGCGGGGGCAAGGGCGTCCCGCGGAGGAAGAGGTATCGGAGGAGGTAAATCGCATCGCCGATGTCGACCGCCGCGTTCCCGGTGACGTCGACGGCCCTGGCGCAAGGCGGCACGGAGTCCCCGATGAATAAATGCTTGAGGATGAAAACGGCGTCGGCGATGTCCACCTCGCCGTTGGCGTTGGCGTCGCCGCGAATGAAGCCCGGCCCTAGCTTTTCGGTCGCTATCAAGAACTCCGCGTCGCCCTTGGCCTCGATGACGAGCCAGCGATTGGCCCGATCGTACGTGAAAATCGCCGCCGCGAAGGGCTCGCCCGTCCCCGCGGGTCTCCAGAGAATTTCTACGGGCTGCGAGACGACGCGCGAGAGGAGCAGGCGGTATTTCTCCGGCCCCCAGCCGCCGACGGCGAAGCGAACCTGCGCCGGCGTTTCTTCAAATCCCTCGACCGCCCCCGGCGCGTGGATGAGCCAGCCGAGCTCCCTCGCCCTCCGAAAACCGTACAGGCTCCCCGCGCCGAAGGCTTCGCCGAGGCTTCCCTGAACCGTCCCGGGATTGATCGCGGGCCCGCCGCGGCTCTGCGCCCGCAGGTCAAAGACATCGGGAAGGAGCCCGAGACGCGCGGCGTCGCTCTCGGGCCAGGTCATCTGGAGACCGCAAACGGTGATGCCCCGCGCCAGCGTCTCCCACGGCCCCTCCGGATCATGGCTGGCGAGCCGGTGCAGCCACGAGCGGTAGACCAGCCCGCACCATTGAACGGGAAGCCCGATCCACACCGGCGCGACAAAGTTGGTGGCGCCGTAGACGGGGATGGTGGCGTAACGCGAAACCGCGCCGTTGATCCACGGCTCGAGATAGACGAAAGGTACTCCCGTCCAGGCCCAGTACCGGGCCTCCTCCAGATAGCTCTCCTTTCCCGTCAGCTCGTAGCCGAGGACGTAGCATTTGAGCATGTAAGCCGAGGCGAGGATGTCGGGCGTGTGGAGCGGCACCTCCCAGGTTTGCGCGCCCCGCGGCTCGGAGTTCCGGTAGAGGGCGGTCTGCTGATCGAGGAGCGCGAGCGCCTTCGAGACCAGGCTCGCGTTGCCCGAGAGCGCCGCCGCCTCGAGAATTAAGTGCAGCACGCTCCCCCCATAGCCGTTGGCGTGGTCGGTGAAGTGCGTCGCCCCGAGCTCGGGCTTCGACCCGCCTTGCGGGTAGTGCCGGATCCCCTGGGCGTCAAAGAGCCCCGTCTGCCCCGAGGCCCCGTCGCGCCGCGCCGCCACGTATCCCGGGACGTTGCCGAGCAGGAGAGCGTTCGTCGGCCAGTTGATGTGGGCGACGCCGCTCTGGAAGGTGGGGTCATCGGCCTGGCGTTTCGCCAGGGCCGCCGCCAACTCGCTTCGCAGCCGGGCGGCGAGCGCCGCGTTGCCCGTGCGATTCGCCAGCCAGGCCATGAACACGATGGCGTCGCTCGCTTTTTGCGGATTGAATCCTGGCCACACCGCGTGGCGCCAGAGTCCGTCACCCGCGTAGGCGTCGGAGTCCAGCCAGCCGGCGGCCAGGAGATCCACCGCCCGCGGCAAACCTCCCGCGAAGGAAGGAACCGGCGGCAGCCCGCGCAGCGCGACGTACTGCCGCACGGCCGGCGCCACGCTTGGCCCTTCGCCGCCGAGAAGCGCCGCGCGGCAAACCAGCGGCGACCCCGGATCGATCGGGAACGGCGCCTGAGCGAAGAGCGAATTCTCGCTGCGGAGGGAGCCAACGTTGGGGGCCCACAGGCCCAGGAGGTGCGCTCCCGAGCCGTGATTCCGGTCCGGCGAATCGAAGACCGCGGCGGCAAGCGGCGAAAGCTCCCACACCAGGCCGATATAACGCCCGGAGTGCTCGATGGCCATCAGCGGGAAGGTGATCTTTGAGGGATCGGGAACGATGCGCACGTGCTCCGGCATGGTCACGTCCGCCTGGCTGCTCGACGGCTCGTCGGCGAGGTACTCGAGCCCGGCGAAGAGGCCCTGGTGCTTGGTCGCGCCGAAGGTCTCGAGACCTGGAAACAGGGTGATCCAGGGGACGTGGAGGAGGTTTCGGCCGCGGTCGCACGCGACCGACGTCTCCACGGCGATGCTGCCGTCGATCTTTCCCGCCTCGAATCTTCTCCTCAGCGTCCAGGCGGCGCCGTCTCGATCGGAGAAGGAGACCTCTTCCGACAAAACGCCGGTCGCGAAATTCACCTTGACCGGCAGGCCGCCGATCTCCTTCCAGACCGGGCCGGCGGCTTCGTAATAACCGAGGAGGCTCGCATCGTGCGACGATGACACCTCGACGCCCGAGACGTTGAGCGCGAATCCTCCCCAGCGCTCGCCGTAGTGAACCAGCTCCAGCGGCCCGGAGCTCAAGCGCAACGGTGCCGGCGCGCCCTGAACCGGCCGTGACGGCGGTCGGAGGCTCGGCGCCTGGATGGGCTCGACGCTCTCCACGCGCAGCCAGGCGAGCGCGATGTGCCCCGGGGCCGCCGCCGGATCGAGCCGTAAGCGGATCCCCGCCGGCTGAGCTGGAATCGTGAGCGAGTAGTCCGCCCAGCTCCCATCGGCCTTCACGGGGAAGCGCGCGCTGCGTTCCTCGGCGAAGGAGAGTCCATAAAAGAGCTGGCCGTTCCCGTCGGCGTTGCTGCGCATGTGGAAGGTGATCCGGAGCGCGAGCCCGTCTGGCGGATTGAAGGGCGGGCTGGTGACCCACGGATCGGCCCCGGTGCTGTCGAACTCGAGACCGTCCGCGGTGATGGCGGCGTTCGAGGTGGCGAAGTTCGGCTGCCAGCCCTGGAGCCCCTCGGCGAAGTCCCAGAAGGCCACCGTCGAAAAAGGCGTCGGGCTGGCGGAGACCGCTGGGCTTGGGCCATACGGCGTCTCCGGGATGAGCGCGATGTAATCGACTCGCACCTGGTCGCCCGCGGTGGCGGATTCGGGAATGTCCAACCGGAGGCCCGCCGTCCGCACGGCGCCGTCCGCGTTCCACTCCCCCGCGCTCGCGGGCCCCAGCGCCGCGACCGGATCGCGCCGGCCGTCGAGGTCCGTCGACAAGGCGGCCCGCTGGAGAGCCCCGGCGCCGCCCCCATCGCGGTATCCCAGGCTGTCGCGGTCGTCAAAGAGGAGGGCGACCTGGTTCGGCTGGATGGCGATGGTCGATCCCTCAAGCCCGAGAGCGAGCCTGGTAAAGTGACCGCTTTCGATGGGACCGGTCTCGAGGCTCGAGAGCAACCGGGGATCTCCGCCGCCGGCGTAGCGGAGGAAGCCTCCAGCGACCTGGACCCCGGAGGCGTCGACAAAGGAGTCAAGCCCCTCGAGGTCCCCGCTGGCGTGGAAATCCCGGCGGTAGTCCTCGCGGATGCGGATCCAGTCGATCTCGATCACGGCGCCGTCGCGGCTGCGGTCGTTCGCGGGGAGGTTGTTGAGGGGATCGAGCCTGAGGAAGGCGTTGATCGGGGCCGCCGCCCAGAGGCCATCGAGGCCCGAGGCGACCGGAGCCGGGACGATCCGCGTTTCGGCGACGTTCATGGGGATCAGGATGGTCTCGTAGCCCGCCATCGAGCTCGGTATTCTGGCGTTGTGCTCGCAGATGGTTGCCCCTCCGGGCGCGTCCGGCGGAGCGCCCCAGAAGATGCCGAGGAGGCTCGAAGGGGACGGCGGGGCGGGATTCTTGATGCGCACCTCGATAACCTGGTAGTAGCGTGGATTGTAACGGAAGGAGTTCTGGAAATAAGCGTCGGTGTAGGCATCGCCATCGAGGTTTTGAAGCTCGACCCGGAGCGCGCCAGCCATGACGGTCAGGCGAGCGTCGTGGGCGGCGCCCCAGCCTTCGGCGTCCCCGGCCCCGGAGAATTGCCAGCTCCGCGAGAGGGTGGCGTGGAGCGCGTCCCCTTCGGCGACCGGGATATTGTCAAAGCGGAAGGAGCCGTTCGAGGCCGGGACCGATCCAAGAGGCAGATGCCCGCCGCCGCCGGCCGGAATCTTCCACAGCTCCACCCAGATGCCATCGCCCGCGGGCGCGCCGCGCCCGGTGACCGTCCGCGAGCTTCCAGGCGCGATCGGCCCGTCGATGGCGAGCCTGGTCCCGTAGCCGGCGACAACCGGCGCGGCGGCGACCGGAGCGCAGGCCAGCATGGCGGCGAACAGGATGGTTTGAGGGAGCGGTTTCATCAAGCGTATCATTTTACCCGATTAAGAATTTCTTGTAACCGATTCTATCCCGGTTTAGTATTGATAGGTGTGGTTGATTTCGGCAGGTTGTTCCATCAAACATGACTCCAAAAGAAGAGACCCCCAGAAAGGAGCATGGCCATGTTCAAACTCAGGGTGAATTCATCTTCTTCAAGACCACGTGAATTGCAGCCGCTTCGCGAGATCACGCCGAGATGGTTCATCATGCTGGCGATTTTCAGTCCGGTTGTTGCCGGACCGTCACTTCAAGCCGGCAACCTCGTCCAGAATCCCAGCTTCGAGATCAACTACAACGACATCTGGCCCCACTACGGCGGCATCGACGCATGGATGCTGGAAGGCGGCTCCGGCGTGAATCAATCTGACGGTCCGTTCCACAACCTGGGGACCGCCGTCCCCGATCGCGACCGCATCGCTTTCAAGCAAGGCAGCGGCAAGCTGTCGCAGGACATCGCCGGCTTGACCCCCGGCAAACGCTACTGGATCCAGTTCTACTATGACGCTCGCGCCTGCTGCGGCGGCACCATTCGCTCCATCGCCGTCAAGTGGAAGGACGTGGCGCTGGACAGCATCCCCAACGTCATCCCCAACGCCGACCCCATTCCTTCCTATTACTTCCACAATGTCGCTTTCACCCCGGAGGGCGACGCCGGCACCTTGTCGATCGAGATCGTGACCGAGGGGGACGCCACCGCCAACCTCGATGCCGTCAGCATGGTTCAGCGCGATGAGGGGAACATCGTCATCGCCAATCCGAGCTTTGAGGCCAGCGGGCCGCCGACGACCGACTTGGTATTTCCCCCGGCGGCGCACTCGGGCGAGCTGTTCACCGAGCCCCTAGACCTGCCGCCGGCGAATCTGGCGGGCTGGGCGGCGGCGGGCCAGTACGGCATCAGCCTGGCGGGCGGCGCGTTTGCCGACAACGGCGCGATTCCGGATCAGGACCTGGTGGGCATTCTGGTGGGGGCCGGCTCCTCGTTCACTCAAACCATCTCGGGCTTGACCGCCGGCACCAGCTACGATTTGAGCTTTGCCTACAACGCCAGGAGCGGCCCCGGGCCCCATCTCCAGGTGAAGGTGGACGACGCGGCGCTGTTCGAGGAGGATGTCACCCCGGTCGGCGGCGCCAATCCGTACCACACCAGGACCGTGAGCTTCACCGCCGCGGGCGCCGCGGCGGTCATCGCCTTCGCCCAGACTGCCAAGAGCGATGCGACGCTTCTCCTCGACGACGTCCGCGTCGTCGGCCAGGTCATCGAGGAGCTGCCGCCGCTGAGCTTCGCGCCCTCGGCGGCCGAGATTGGCCCCGGCCAGCGCGCCGCCATCCAGTTGACGGTCCCGAACGAACTGCTCGCCAAGCAGGCGGTCGACCTGCGCTTGAGCATGGACCATCCCGAACGGGCCGGGCTGGTCAACGCCGACGCGTTCGGCGAGCTGGTCCTTCATTTTGACCAGGGGGGCAATCCCGCTCAATCCTTTGAAATCGAGGGCGCGAGCACGGGCACTTCCCACCTGAATATCTTGAACCTGGCCGACTATCCGGGCTTGAAGTCGCCGCAGGATGTGACCGTGGAGGTGGTCAGCTCCTATGTCCGCAACGCCAGCTTCGAGAGCTCTCCGGTGCCGGCGGGGGCGGGTTACGGCCCGATTTTGGCATGGACCGGCGGCTCCGGATTGAACGCCGCCGGCGGTCCCTTTTTCGATAACGGCTTCATTCCGGACCGCAATCAAGTGGCCTTTCTCCAGGGCCCGATGGCGCTCTCCCAGGAGATCCTGGGTTTGTCCGCCGGCAAGAATCACTGGCTGCAATTCCGCTACAACGCCCGCGCCTTCGGAGGCACGACGATCGACCTGACGGTCAAGTTTGACGGCCAGGAACTCAAGAAGATCGAGGACATCGCGGCCGTCGGGGACAATCCGTTCAATTTCATCAATATCGAATTCACGCCCGCGAGGTCCTCGGGGCTGCTCGAGTTCATGACCAGCGTCGACGCAGGCGCCGACGCCACCTTGCTCCTGGACGCGGTCAGCATCGTCCAGCGCGACGCCGGCGAGGTGGTCCTTGAGAATCCGAGCTTCGAGGCCAGCGGCAGCCCCGCGGGCGTGGGCTATCTGGGGCCGATCGATGGCTGGACCGGCGGATCCGGTGTCAATATCGGCATCCTCCCCTTCGGGCCGTTTGCGGACAACGGCGCCGCTTCCGACCAGGACCGCGTGCTCTTCATACAGCAGAACGGCTCGATTCGGCAGCTCATAACCGGTTTGACGGTGGGCCAGGAATACATCCTCTCTTACAGCGTCAACCGCCGCGTTTGCTGCGGTGTGTCCTCGATCACCCACAGCGCCAGCTTCGGCGATCTACCGCTGGTGACAGACGAGGAAGTCCTGGCGGTGGGGCTCGTTGGCGAGGCCAATCCCTATGTCCTCAAGTCCTTGACCTTCGAGGCCAATAACGGCGAGGGGGATCTTTTGTTCACAACCATGGCGCAGGGAGATGCCACTTTCTTGATCGACGACATTCACCTCGTGGCCGGCGCCGTCAAGGTCCCGCGCTTCCGCCGGGGCGATCTCGATAACAGCGGCGCGGTCGACATCTCCGATCCCATCAACGGGCTGCACTCGCTCTTCCTGGGCGACTTCGACATCACCTGCCAGGATGCGGCCGACTTCGACGACAGCGGCGAGGTCGATATTTCCGATATGATCAACAGCCTGCTCTGGCAATTCGCCAGCGGGGACATCGCTCCGGAGCCGGGGCCCTTCAACTGCGGCCCGGATACCACGCCGGACAAGACCTCTCCGGACCTCGGCTGCCGGTCGTACGATGCCCAGGTCCCCTGCCAGTAGGCTCTTCCATCATATCAACTTCGCAGGCTGCAGAGAAGTCTTGGCGTCCAAGGACGGCTCTTTCATTCGCCTTGCGTCTTATCTTGGCGTTCTTTGCCCTTCGGTCTTCGCGCTCTCGTGCTCGCCTTCGGGCGGCCCTCCCAGCGGCCAGCTTGTGCTGGCGCCCGCTGGTCCGGGCATTCGCTCCTGCGCCGGGCACCGAGCCGCGTAGCGGCTTGGTCGCGGAGCTCACCTTGGCGGTTCAATCCTCTTCATCTTTTTCTTCCTCGGCCGAGACCTTTGGTTGCGGCCTTGGCTGCTTTAGGCGCTATCATCAAAACTTCTTCGCAGGCTGCGGAGATGTCTTGGCGTCTCAGGAC
>JACQVS010000004.1 GCA_016209605.1 Planctomycetota bacterium | reverse complement strand
GCGTTAGCCGGGTGGTCGCGGGCCTCGGAGCGACTTTCGGGACAGGCTCTTAACGGCTTCTGGTCAAATCGACTCATGATCAACTCTTCCGCCTCAAAAAATCCTTCTTCGAACTCAACACCGCGTTCAAGCGGTACGTCCCGGTGCCGTTGAGGGGCGAGTCCCAGGTGATTTCAATGCTGACGGGCAGAACCCGGTACCTGGAGTCCGCCGCCAGGACGTCGTTGCTGACGCCGTTGCCATCGAAATCGAACCCGGTCCCCGACGCGGTCCTGGCGACGTTGTCGGAAGCGCCCTCATTGAGATAGACTTGCACCTTGCCGTGGTTGGGATCCGATCCCAGGCGCGGTTTGAGGCTGCTGACCACGAACTGGCGGCCCGAGGCGGTGCCGGCGACCGTCCCGAAAGGCAAGGCCCGCAGCTGCTCGAGTTCGTTGTGGGCGGCTTCATAAGCCAGGCGCATCGACTCCGCATCCTGGGCCAGCTTCTGGCAGTCGATGAGGCTGCCGGCGATATGGACGACCACCAGGGCCAGGATTCCCAAAGCCACGGTGGCCTCGAGCAGATTGAAACCCGCCTGGCGGCTCGAGTGAATACTCAACTGATTCAGCGTTCCTGCCATTTCGATGTCATCCTGGTCATCCTATCCCGGCCGGCTAGCGCTTCTTCCTCGCCGGTTTGAAAAGCCTCTTTCGATCCCGTTCCGCTTGATCCGCGGCCGCATCCATGGAAGTCGTGCAAACGGTCGGGCCTTCACAGGCGCCGCGCACCCGCTTGCGGTGGCTGACCTGAAACGGCGATGCCGGCCCGTCGCTGGCCTCCACGATCTGATCCAGCGCGCTGACCTCCGGCGGAGCGGGCTCCTCGGCGGCGGTTTGAACCGCGCCCTTATCTGAGTTTCCGGCAACCGCGGGATTCAGATGGCCTGTTTCCGGGATTGGCGAATTCCTGGCTTCCGACACCTGCGCAAAAAGGAGCGAGCCTGCCAGAAACAGCGCGTTGCCCACGAAGCAGGCTCCGATGACCCACAACAGCCCCTTTTCCCTCAAGCTATCCGAAGCAGCTTCGGGAACCTTCAGAGGCTCTTTGATTTCGATGAACATTACCGGTACCCCTTCATGAGATGCAGACTCACAGAGTTTGATGGAAGATACCATCCCGATGGAACCAGCGCCAAGCCGGGCGGCTGGCTGCGGTCTGTTATCAGCCGCCGGCCCCCTGTTGCCCTCCGCTGCACGGCGATCTATCATGGCTCGCCATGCGATCAGAGCGAATCGGCATCTTGATCTCTCAGCTCGGCACTCCCGAGGCGCCGGATGCGCCCTCGCTGCGCCGGTACCTGCGGGAGTTCCTGGGGGACCCGCGCGTCATCGAGGCGAACCGCGCTCTGTGGTGGCTCATCTTGAACGTCCTGCTGGTAACCCGCCCCAAGAAGTCAGCGGCGATGTACCGGAGGATCTGGACCGAGGAGGGCTCGCCGCTCCTGACCATCACCCTCTCGCAGGCCAGGAAGCTCGAGGAGGCGATCGGGGAGGAGCGGGTCAAGGCGGCGGTCGGAATGCGGTACGGCAATCCCTCGCTGCGCTCCGCCATCGAAGAGCTGTGCCGGTGGGGCGCCGGCCGGATCCTGCTCTTCCCCATGTACCCACAGTACGCCGGCGCGACCACCGCCTCGACTTACGATGAAGCGCTGCGCTGGCTGCCGCGGCGCCGGGTGGTGCCGGCGCTTCGGGTGGTGCCGCCTTACTACGGCGACCCGGCCTACTTGAGCGCCCTGGCTCGGGTCGCCGACGAGAGCCTGGCGCCGCTCTCGTGGCGGCCGGACCTCGTCCTCCTCTCTTTTCACGGCGTGCCGCGGCGCTACGTCGAGAGCGGCGACCCTTACCGCGACCAGGTGGAGCATACAGCGAGGAGGCTGGAGGAGTTCTTCCAGGGCCGCGGCTTGAAGACCCGGCTCGTCTTCCAGTCCCGTTTCGGCAGGGAACCGTGGCTCGAGCCATACGCCGATGTGACCCTCAAGCGGCTGGGGAAGGAAGGGGCGGGCCGGATCGCCGCCATGACCCCGGGCTTCACCGCCGATTGCCTTGAAACCATCGACGAGATCGGCATGCTCGGCCTCGAGCAGTTCCGGGAGGGGGGCGGCGAGCTCCTGCACCGCATCCCGTGCCTGAACGACCATCCGGCCTGGATCGAGGGCATGAAGCAGATCGCTTTGCGGGAGTTGTCGGGATGGCTTTGAAGTTCATTTTCCATAAATTAATTTAAAGAAAAGGACCCAAATTCATGAAAACTAACACCGTCAAGCAAGCTCTCAAGCGCGGCGAGGCGCAAATCGGCACCTGGCTCACTCTCGCCAGCCCCTTTGCCGCCCGCGTCCTGGCCCGCAGCGGTTTCCACTGGTTCACGGTCGATGTCGAGCACAGCCCGGTCAACTGGGAGACGGCGGCCCTGATGTTCGCCATGATCGCCGACGCGGGCGGCGTGCCGCTGGCGCGCGTCCCCTCGAACACCCACGAGAACATCAAGCGCGCTCTCGACTCCGGGGCTTACGGCATCGTCGTCCCCATGGTCAACACCCCGGAGGAGGCGGAGGCGGCGGTGGCGGCGGCGAAGTATCCGCTCGCCGGCCGCCGCAGCGTCGGCGGCACCCTGCACGCCCTCGCCTTCGGCGCCGCGCCGGCCGACTACTACGCCCGCGCCAACGACGAGATCCTGGTGGTGCTCCAGGCCGAGCACGTCAAGGCGGTCGAGAACGCCGAGAAGATCTACTCCCTGCCGGGGATCGACGCCATGTTCATCGGTCCCAACGACCTCCTCTCCTCCATGGGCAAGCCGCCGAAGATGGAGTCGCCCGACAAGGAGTTCGTCGACGCCTTGCGCCACCTGCGCGAGACCGCCGCCCGCCACGGCGTCGCCCCCGGCCTGCACACCGGCGATCCCGCCATGGCGGCGCGCCGCCTGAAAGAAGGCTGGCGCTTCATCGCCGTGGGGAGCGACATGTCGATGCTCGTGGCCGGCGCCAAGGCGGCGGTGGCCGACCTCAAGCTCGGCGAGGCCAGGGAGGCGGCGAGGTATTGAATCTTCCTGTTCATTGCCAGGGATTGTGGATCGATGCGCCGCATTTCCCAATGTGTTCGGCATCTCGCGTCACCACGGTGAGGCCATGAACCAGGGCGGTGGCGGCCAGAAGCGAATCGATCACCGTCAGCTTTTGCCCCTTTTTCTCCGCCTCTCCGGAAATCTGGCCCCAGCGAAGAGCCACCGGTTGGTCAATGGGATGGATTCGACCGTCGAAGCGGATCGGTAGTTCGCCCTCGAACCATTTCTGGATCTTCTCTTTTTTTCCACCTGCCGGAAGCTTGGCAATTCCTTTTTCCAGCTCCCCCAGGGTCAAGACGCTGAGGGCCAGAAAAGGCTCCTGAACGCTCGCCAGCCAATCCGTGACTTTCTTGCTGGGCCGAGCCTTGATCAGCTCGGAAGATGTCCGGCAACTTGCAGCCGTGGCTGTTGCTTGCAATAATGGAGCCGAAAGTCCGGCAGGTTTGCGCGCGGCTCATTCCCGCCGAAGGCGGAAGGAGTAGGCAAGTAGCAGAGGAGACTCACCATGATTGAAACGGTGTTGGTGCTTGGCGCGATTCTCACGGGAACTGATCTGCGCGCCGAGGAGGGAATCTCTGCGCCAGCGGCTGGCCCGCGCGGACCGGTCGGGCCCGATGTACCGTTGAGCGAGGCGGAAAACAAACAGTCTGCCAAGTGCATCAGGATCGCGGAGCGCACGGCGGCGGCCGTGCAAGCGGCTTGCGAGCGCGCGGTCAAGGAAGGCTTGCCCGTGGTCTTCCTGCCGGCCGGTGATTATGTGTTTGAATCGACGGTGAGCGTGCAGGCCGGACTCACGTTGCTTGGTGATGGTTCCAAAACTCTCATCCGAACCAAAACCAAAGAGACGCGCCTCTTTCGCGTGGAGGGCGATGGGGTTCGGTTCACCCGCTTGAAACTGCAGGGCTCTGACATCACTCTCAGCGAGGACAACAACACCTATGGCATCTTTGCGAACGGAAAGAAAAACATCCGCATTGACCATTGCGAGTTGCTGGGATTCAGCCACGCGACTGACTTCAGCAACGAGGCCACCGCACAGATTGACCATTGCTTCATCCACCATAACCTCCGCGAGGGCCTCGGTTATGGAGTGGCCATCTACTCCGGCGCCCACGTGCTGGTCACCGACAATGAGTTCAGCCAGAATCGCCACTCGCTGGCCTCCAACGGCGCGCTCGATTGGAGCAGCCCGCAGCGGGTGGGGAAGTATGTCCACAAGCCCGGTGTCAGGAAGACCCACTGGGAGTTCATCCACAACCGCGTTGGAAGCAACGACAAATCACGCTACGAACTCTGCGCGGTCGACACCCATCCGGGCATGGATGGGACCTTCGTGGTCGAAGGAAACCTCTTTGAAAACCTCCGGCATGGCATTGGAATTCGCGATGGCTCGGGGCTGATTCGCGCCAATCACTTCCGCAGCCCCCGCACCTCCACCACCTTCCGCCCCATGGTTGGCATTTCCATCAGTTACGGCACCCACAACAATATCCCGGTCGAGAATGCGATGCCGCATGACATTCAAATCGAGAAAAACATTTTCTCGGACCTCGAAGAAAAAAAGTATGGGCATTATGAAATCGGCAAAGCTGAGAACATCACCATCGACGGCAAGCAGGTTCCAGCAACGCGGGCAGAAGGAAGAGGTGCGCCGGCACCGCTGCCCCGATTACGCGAGTTGGGCGAGGAAGGAGGATCGAAATGATCGGCTACTGCAATGATGTGTTCGCCTACGTCCCTTCGCTGCGCGTGCTGCAGGAAGGAGGTTATGAGGGAGGCGATGCCATGATCTATTATGTTCAACCCGGCCCGTTCGCGCCATCGGTTGAGGAAACCATCATCCGCAAGGCGCATGAGCTGGTCGAGCGAGTCCGAATCAAATAATCAACGGTGGCGGGCGGAGATTGCCAGCCGCGCCCGCGCCCGCTCGAGGTCGCCCGCCATCAAGGCGATGCGCCCCTCCACCAGGGCCGGGCCCGAGTCCTCCAGGTTCATGGCCAGCGCCAGCTTCGCCGCCTCCGCCGCGGCGGCGAG
>JACQVS010000079.1 GCA_016209605.1 Planctomycetota bacterium | reverse complement strand
TCAATTTCGGCGAGGCCGTGGCCAACGCCGGCGACCTGGACGGCGACGGCCTCCCGGAGCTGGCCATCGCCGCCCCGGGCTACGCCGGCCCCAGCGGCTTCAGCCGCGGCTGGGTGGGGATCTACTCGACCCGCACCTTCGAGGTGCTGAGGGAGTATGTCGGCAATAACAGCTACATCTTCAACCGCAACTTTCAAGGGGATGCCCTGGGCTTTAAGCTCAGCCCGGCCGGCGACGCCGACGGCGACCGCGTCCCCGACCTCCTCATCGCCGCCGAGCGCTGGAGCTCCGACTTCGGCTACCCCGGCCGGATCGACCTCCGCTCGGGGAGGACCGGGGCACTCCTCGCCGCCTACGAGGTGGAGCAGGAGGATGAGCGCTTCCTGGGCTCCCTCGCCCCCCTCGGCGACGTCGATGGCGATGGCCGGGACGAGTTCCTGGTCGGCGCCTGGAATTATCCCCCGAGGGCGCCTTCCTGCGCTCCTCCCAACTGCACCGGGGCGGTGCTCGCGCTCCGCTTCCCGGCCGAGCGGCCCCTCTTCCTGCGCGGCGATGCCAACGGCGACGGCCAGGTCGACCTCTCCGACGTCGTCGCCCTGATCGAGATCCTCCACTTGGGGAGGCCCATCGGCGGCTGCCCCCTGGCGCTCGATGTGAACGGGAACGACCAGTTGACCACCGCCGACTACCTCGCCCTCTTCCGTTACCTCTTTCTCGGCAACCTGGCCCCCGCGCCTCCCTTCCCCGATTGCGGCCGCTACGGCGGCCTGAGGAAGCCGGCGTTCGAGTGCCAGGAGTCTCAGTGCGCCCAGGAATAGGGGGTCGCGGGAGAGCGCTCACCTCGCCGGGCAGCGGTACTCCTTGCACCAGAAGGTGTTGATCAGGGAGATCGAGCAGTCCGGGTAAGGATTCGCGGGCTCGGGGCCCCCCAGGAAGAGGAAGGTCAGGATATAGATGGCATCGCTCAGGTCGATGGCCGCCGTTCCATCGGCATCGAGGGCCTCGAGGCAAGGAGGGGCTTCGCCGCCGAGAAATAGCGTCGTGAGGATATTCACCGCGTCGCTCAAGTCGACAGCGCCGCTCCCATCGGCGTCGCCGCGGATGAAGGGGGTGCTGGGGAGGAAGTCCTCAAAGGCCGCGGCGATCGCCTGCCAGTGGGGCGTTCCGGTGATGAGGCTGTCATCGGCGCCGAAAAAAGGCTTCTCCCCTTTCAAGTCATCGAGCTTGAGGAGCTCGTAAAAGAGGGCCTTCGAGAATTCGAAGGCCTTGTCGGCCGGCTGGTTCACCCGGTGGGCCGCCAGGTAGCGGTAGAGGAGGACCTCCGCCTCGACTATGGCAGCTTTATTATTGATGTTGAGGTAATTATAAATGCTCCAGAAGATCTTCCCGGTCATCCCCCGGGCGAAGCGGATGGTCAGCTCCGGGTCGAGGGGCCTCATCTCCTCCACCTTCGAGGCCAGGGAGAAGCCGAGCGGCCCCGGATCGGCCTCGGAGATGAAGCCGATGCGGGCATTGCCGTTCTTCAGGGCCGTCAAGGCATCGGCCAGCCCCTCCACCATGTCGCTCGCTTGCGCGCTCGCCGTCACGGTGTGGATGATGTGGTGGGCGTACTCGTGCTGGATCACGGTGGCGGGGTGCCAGGTCGCCAGCCGCTTCGCCCGGGCGATGCAGATGGAGGAGAGCTCCCCTTTGGGGGTGTAGCTCGCCGCGCCGGTCTCTCCCCTGAAAAAATTGGGATCCTGGACGACCACGTTCAACGGGAAGTACCTCGACTGGAACTCGATGTCTTGATGATCCATCAATTCTTTAGAATGTTGATAGAAACTCCTCATGTGGTGGTAAACCATGAGTTCGAAGGCCTGCTCGGGCTCCTTCTGCGCGTTGAAGATGAAATCGATGGGATCCTTGACCTCGCGGATGATTTGATTGAATTGGATGATCTCCGAGTTCACGTTGCAGCTTGAGTTAAAAGGATCGGTTCGCCGGATCTTCAAGATCTCCCGGGGAACGTCCACGGTATCCTCTTTCCCGGGGCACTCGAGCAGGACGAGGTAGACGCCGAAGACCCCACGGTCCTCGTTCATGTGCATCAAGTAACCGCCAAAATCATCGGTAAGGGCTTCCTTGCTCTCGGTGTTGAAGACGCGGATTCCGGGCACGGGGTAGAAATCGTCGCGCGGCGTGCCCGAGGCGAGGGCGTAGATGTCCTCCGGGTCGGGGCAGTAGCCCGTGACCGTCCCCGATGCCTCAAAGGGGAGCTTTGAGTTCTGGTTGCAGCCCCCGAAGCCCATGGCCAGGGGGCGCTCGCCGATCAGCTCTCCGTTCTCTCCGAGGAAAAGCTCCACCACCTTGGTGTCCGGGCGCTCGGCGTGGAGGCACCAGGCCAGGCGCGCCGCGCGCCGCTCCGGGGCTGGGAAGATGAGCTGTCGGGTCAGCCCGAGGACTTTCAGGCCATGGTATTCTTCGGCCCGGAGGAGGACTTCCGCCTCGGCGGGCAAGCCGCCGGCGAGGGCCGGCGGGTCCCGCAGGATGAATCCCGTGGCCATGAGCAGGCCGCCCCCGGCATCGAAGAGGAAGCGCAGCCCGGCCCCCCGCACCAGGCTGCCGTCCGGCCCCCGCTGGCTGAAGGCCAGGTGCCAGGCGGCGTCGAGGCGGCTCGACGACGGGCCGATCAGGTCTTCGCCCGCGAGCCCGAAGAACTCCCGGTTCTCGGAGACGAAGCGCCGCGCCGCATCGGCAAGGCTTTCGGGGCCGGCGGCGGCGCCTTCAGGGAGGAGGGGGAGGTTTTGCTTCGCCACGAGGAGGCGCGGGGTCTCGAGCTCGAAGTCCCAGTGGACGATCCAGTCGGGGCCGCGCTTCCGGAAGAAGCTCTCCACCCGCGGCGGCGCGGCGCCCGGAAAGACCTGGAGGCCCGGGGTTGAGGGGATGGCGAAATCGAGATCGGTTTCCTGGGCGAAGGTGACCGTGGTGAATATCGAGATGACGGCGGGGATGAGACTTCGAGCTTTTAGCATGGCACTATCTCCTGGTTGAAACTGGCTCCTGGTTGAAACTGATGACAATGGTTTTCGACCCCACCCGCGGGGCGCAAAAGAATTTTCCAAAAGAATAGTTTTTTTATCAACCTAATTCAAGGAAAATTTTCCCCGCCCCCGCCGTTCTCACCGGCCGGGGGCGGCGAACGCGGGGCTTCCCATCGGGGCCTGGCGCGGGTAAACTCTGTAACCGATTTTTTGACCTGGAACCGAGTAAACTCTTTCACCGATGAAACCATCGTGCCCATGACCCTGTTGCCCGAATCGAAAAGCTCCCGCCGGATCCTCACCATGCACCGCTACCGCAAGCAGTACCGCGGCTTCAGCGCCACCATGGACAAGGACTTCGTGGTCGAGTTTCTCTTCAGCCTCCGCCCGGAGAACGTGCCGGAGAGCGGACCCGCGGGCGGACCGAAAAGCGGGCCGGGGAGCGGACCGCAGGAGAACACCGGGAGCGGCGGCGGCCTGGAGTACTTCTGGTGCGAGGTGCAGATGAAGGCCGACCTTGCCGGGCACGGCGCCTGGGCGGAGCTCTCCAAGGAGGACAGGATCAAGGCCATGTACTGCTGCGCCGCCGACACCATCCGCAACTCCGGCGGGCGCATCGTCCGGCAAATCGAGATGAACTGGCAGCCCCTCCAGCCCTACGCCGAGGGGCCGATCTGGGACCTCAAGAAGATCGACCTCCGGCGCCCCGAGCCGGTGGCCATCGAAGGGGAGGGGATCCGTCCGGTGGTCTCCGACGTGAGGTGATAAGCCGTCTGTGAGTGGGCGCCGGGCTCACGGCTTGAACGCCAGGATCTTCTCGGCGTTCTTGGTGTAGACCTTCTCGAGCACTTCCCTGGGGAGGTGGATGCCGTAAATCATCCAGAAGCCCTGGAAGTGATGGCTCGCCTGGCAGTCCCAGTACTCGTCGTCGGTCTCGAGGAAGCGGTAGTAAGCCTGGTACATGCCGGGGCGCGGGTAGGTGTCGGTGCCGAAGAGGATGCGGTCCTGGTACTTCAAGAAGAACCGCCGCGCCGAGTAGGGCTGTCGGCCCAGCTCGGAGATGCGCGCGTCGATGTCGATGTGGAAGTTGGGATACTGGTCGAGCCACCGGCCGACGGTCTCGAGGTCCTCGACGTTGTTCCCGTAGTGGGCGCCGATGAAGGCGGTCTCGGGATGGCGCTCGATCACCCGGATGAGCTGCGCCAGCAGCTCCTCGCGCGAGGGGAAGTCCTTGCCGTAAAAGAGCCAGTTGGGATGTTCGTTGAGCTCGTGCCAGCGCTCGTTGTTCTGGTCGAGGGGCGTGAAGAAGGCCGCCGGGTCGGCGGTGTGGATCTCCACCGGCCGCTTGCGCTTGCCGCACAGCGTCCAGAGCGGGTCGAGCTTGGGGTCGTCGACCGGCATGAGCTTGCCGGTCTTCCGGTAGCGCACCCCCAGGCCGAGGGACTTGGGGATCTTGAGCCCCTTGGCGCCGGCCGTGAAGTCCTCCTCGAGCTGCTTGGCGGCGCGCTCGCTCCAGCCCTCCTCGTCGATGCCTTCAAAATCGATCAAGGCGTAGGTGAGGAAGCGGCCCGGATAGGCCTCGTCGAACTTCTTGAGCTGCTCTTTCAAATAATCCCCCCAGCCGCCGTCCAGGTTGACGACGGCGCGCACGCCCGAGCGGTCCATTTCCATGACGATGCCGGCCACGTCCCGCGAGCGGCCGATGTGATTGTGGACGTCGATCGCCGGAAAAGCGGGCTTCTCGACCTGCGTCGTCCTGGTCTTGAGCATGGGGCGCGGCTTCCAGTCGCGCAGCTTGAGCTCCCGGATGTCGCCCGCCGGACTTTTCTGGCCCTCCTGCGAGAACGAAGCGGCCGGCCAGAGCGCCGCGGCGGCCAAGAGCAGCCAATCGCGAACTTTCACTTTCATGGGAATCCCTCCTTCTCCGGTTTTTTTGAATTTTCGGATCAACTGGCCACGAACGCCCCCATGGCGTGGTTGGGGTAGGCCCGCACGGCCGGCTCCAGGTCCGGAACGCTCTCGATCCGGCGGAAGCCGGCCCGCCGCAGCGCCCCCAGCCACTCGCCGCCGCTCAGGAAGCCGCCGCGGGGCCGGAACTCTGGATCCACGGCCGCTTGGGTGAACTGCGGCAGGAGCTGGAAGGCGAACTCGGCCGCGATGGGGCGATGCGGCGCCGGCCGCGTCCCCTCGACGAAGATCAGCCGGCCGCCGGGGGCCAGGAGGCCCTTCAGGCCCTTCAAGGTCCTGAGCAGATCGCCGGCGAGGTGGAGCGCGTTGGCGCCGTAGATGAGATCGAACCCGCCGGCGGGCGCGCCGGGGCGGCTCAGATCGCCGTTCAGGTCGAGCCGCGCCAGCTCGATCGGCACGCCCGGGAACCGGGCCTTCAGCGCCTCGCCGCCTCGGCGCAGGAAGCCGGGGTGCACGTCGGTGAAAAGATAGCAAGCGGTCCGGCCGGCGATCCCCTCGAGCAGCGCCGCCGCGGCGCTTCCCAGGCCGCCGCCCACTTCCAGGATCCGCAAGCCGCCTTTACCGGACAAAGCTTCCAGGGCGGCGTGCGCGCCCAGCGCGTTCAGGCCGCGCACCACGGCGTGGCAGTTCGAAAAATAGCTCTCCCAGAGCGCCAGCGTCCCCGGAGAGAATAAAATGCGTTCCCCCTCCTCCTCGCCCCGCAGGAAGGCGGCGTAGCGGGGGGTGACGCGGGAAAGCAGCTCGAAGGTGGGGCGCGTCGACTCGTCCGGCGGCGGATTTTCCCCGGCGATCCCGACCGTCCGCTCCGCATCTTCCACCCAGTCGAAGAGCCAGCGAAGCATGGGCAGGCGATCCGGCGGAACGCGCGCCCGCGCGGCCAGCTCCTCGATCGATTCCCGAACCGCGCCCGCCTCCAGGCCCAGCGCCGAGAGCACCTTTTCCACCGCCACATCGACCCAGAGGTTGACGGTCTCGCCGCAGCGGAAGAACTCCTCCGACCACAGCTCCCGCGGCAGGCCCAGGAAGGGCGTCAAGGGGATCTGTTCGTAAGGGAGGAAGCGGCGCATGGGGGAGGGATCAGGCCTTCCGGGGGGAGCCCTTTTCCACGAGGTATGCGGCGATGGCGTTGACGCTGCGGAGGATGCGCTCGCCCTCTTCTTGAGTCTTGATGGCGGCGCCGAACTCCTTCTCGAGCCCCGCCACCACCTCGAGGACATCGATCGAGTCGAGGCCCAGCCCATCGCCGAAGAGGGGCTGGTCGTCGGCGATGGCGGCGGGATCGACCTTCAGGCGCAGCCGCCGCACCAGCATTTCCTTGATTTGCGCGCGCAACTCATCCGTCAAGGGCATCCCTCTCTCCGTTTCAATTGATGGAACTGGTTTTCTTCAGGAAAGTCCCGGTGACCTGGATCGAAAGGCCGCGTGGCCGGGCGCCTTGAGCCGGATCCCGGGGACTCCACAAACAGGGCATTTTACCATGCTCGAGGGCGCTGAAAAGCGAGAAGAGGGCAGGCGCGGCCAGCCGCCGGAAGCCCGCGGGCAGGCGCTCCAGCTCCGGAGCGTCCTCCACCGCACCGCCGGCGGGGTCGAGCGGCCGGTCCCGCCCCTCGACCAGCGCGGCGCGGCAGGCGCCATCCCCGCCGCCGGGCTCGAGACACGCCGCGGCGGCCAGCTCGAGAGTCCCGGCCTCCTCTCCCGGCGCCGCGACGCCGCCCGCTTCCAGGAAGGGGCGCAGCTCGGGTGTGGCGATGGTCAGGGCCCCCGCCACCAGCCGGCTGGCCTTGCCGCCGGCCAGGCGGTCGATGGCGTGGCTCAGGGCTTGAAAGCCCGAGAGCGCGCCGCCGGTGATCGTCGCCTGGTAGTCCCTCAGGCCGAAGAGGATCCCCAGCACCGCCGCGGCCGAGGAGGGGAGCGAGAAGAGAAAGCCGCTCGGGCTCGCGCCGGCGGGCCCCGAACGCGCCAGGTCGCGGGCGTAAGGCAGCGCCGCCGCGAGGCCCTGCCAGTCGGTCCCCAGCGCCAGCCCTCCCGGCACCGGGTCCGGCTGGCCCGGCTCCCACCAGCCCGCGGCCTGCAGCGCGCTGGCCACGGTTTGAACGAGCGGACCCAGGCCCGGAGGCAGCTCGCGGCGCGGGTTCCAGCGGCCGGGGAAGAGCGCCGCCAGGCTTTCCGGATCGGTCGAGAACTCCGGCCTGGCCGGAGAGAACAGCTCCGCCGCCTTCGCCGCGCCGTCCCCCGAAGGTATGTACCGGCCGGCGGCCGCGGCGGCGGCGATGGCGGCCTGCGGCGGCGAGGGAGCTTTTTCCGGAGCGCGGGCCGGCCCCGAGGCTGGCGGCGGAAGGCCGATCAAGGTGGCGCCGTTCTGGCCGCCGAATCCGACCGTGAGGGCCAGGACGCTCCGCCCCCGGAAAGGCTCCTCGCCGTCGAGCACGTAGCGCAGCCGGCACTCGGGGTCCTTGCTTTCCACCCCGAAGGACGGCAGGATGGCGCCGCGGTCGAGCACCAGCGCCGCGTGCACTGCACCGGCGATGCCCGTGCCCGCGAGCAGATGGCCGACGGCCGGCTCCCAGGTGGTGGCGGGCACCTGGGCGCCGCGCGCCCCGAGGGCCTCGAGCGCGGCGCGGCTCTGCATGCGGTCGTAGATGGGCGATCCCGTGGCGGTCGGCGTGATGCAGCCGATCTCTCCCGGAGAGATGCCGGCGCCGGCCAGCGCCTGCCGGATGGCCTCCGCCATGCCCTTTCCGGAGCCGTCCGGCGAGGTGAGATGGGCGGCGTCGCTGATCAGGCGGTTCTCGAGAACGGCGCCGTAGGACCTGGCGCCGCGCTCCCTCGCGCGGCTCGCGGTCTCGAGGAGGATGAAGGCGGCCCCCTCGCCGAGGAGGATGCCGTCGTGCTCGAGGTCGAACGGCCGGAGCTGCCCAGAGGGGGAAAGGGCCTTGAGGGCGCAAAAACCCGACTGCATGAACCGGCTCAAGGTGTCCAGCCCGCCGACCAGCATGGCGCCGGCGCGGCCGCGCTCGAGATCGACCGCGGCCTGCTCGAGGGCGTAGAGCCCCGAGACGCAGGTGACCGAGAAGGTCCAGCGCGGGCCTGCGAGCCCGAAGCGCTCCGCCACGGCCGAGGAGAGCTGATCGGGGGAGACGGCGCGCCAGGCGCTCTCGGGGGCCCGGCCGGCCGCGAGCCGTTCGAGCGTCTGCACCGCTCCCAGCGCCGTCCCCAGGGCCAGGCCGATGCGGACCTCGCGCCGCGGCGCGAGGAGCCCGGCGTCATCCAGAGCCTCCCGCGCGGCCAGGGCGGCCAGGCGCAGGGCCCGGTCGCCGCCGTCCCCTGCGTCCCGGCCGGGCATATCAAGCCAGACCGGCTCCAGGAGCTCGTCCGGAACCTCGCCGCCGCGGCCGACCGAGAGGCCGGCGGCATCGATCTGCCGGAGCCGCCCCAGATGGCTTTCCTTCCTCTGGAAGGCGCGCCAGAAGGCGGCGGCGCCGCTTCCGGCGGCGGTCACGAGGCCGAGGCCGGTGATGACGACCGGGTCGACCGAGGAATCGGATTTGAGCGCGGGGATCATTTCAGCACATTACTTTGTTGATTTCTTCGGGTGGCTGAATGATATAATCTGCCGCTTGAGAAGGATAGAGCCTTTTTGGCGGAGGCCGAGGTCATGCCAGGTCCTCTGCCCAGGAACTCGATCGAGGTTTGGTGTGCTTGAAAATTTGTGACCTGACCACCTTATACATCGATGGCGGCGAAGGCGGGGTCAACACCTACTTGCGGGAGAAGTCGGCTTACCTGAGCCGCTTTCCGGAGCGCTTCCGGCACGTGCTGGTGGTGCCCGCGGGCCGGAGCGTGATCCACCGCGCCAACGGAACGACGATTTACTCGGTCGCCAGCCCCCGCTATTTCCGCAACCCGCAGCATCGGGTGATCTTCAACTACCGCGCCATCGCGGAGATCCTGAGCCGCGAGCAGCCCGACGTCATCGAGGTGGACTGCGTCTCGCCGCTCGCGCGCGTGGCGGCGAAGACCTTTCAGAACGGCCGCCGGCCGCCGATCGTCGGCTACTACCACGTCCACCTGCCGGCCTTTTACTCCCGGCCGAACCCCCTCGCGCTCCTGTCCGGCGCGGCGCTCCTGGCGCGCCAGTTCATCTGGAGGTACATCCGGCGCTGCACCCGGCCCTGCGACCGCATCGTCGTCCCCTCGCTCGAGATCTTGAGCCAGCTCGAACGGCGCGGCTTCCGCCGGCTGGAGCATATCCCCCTGGGAGTGAACCTCGAGCTCTTCCGGCCGGCCGCGAACGGCGTCGCTCCCCATCACGGCACACTTCAGAACGGCGCCTCCCGGCGCGGCCCCGTGAATGGTTCCGCCAGCGGCGCGGCGATCGGCTCCCGCGGCGCGCCGTGCACCGTGCTCTTCGTCGGCCGCTTGAGCAAGGAGAAGGACATCGCGCTCCTGCTTTCGGCCTTCGACCGCCTGCCGGCGAAGGGGGGCTACCGCCTGCGCATCGTCGGCGATGGCCCGCTGCGGCCGCAGGTGGAGGATTACGCCCGCGCCCGAGAGGACGTCGAGTACATCGGCCTCTGCCCTTACGGCAAGGACCTCGCCGGCCTCTACCGCGATGCCGATGTGCTGGCCGTCCCCAGCCCCAGCGAGACCTTCGGCCTGGTGATCCTCGAGGCGCTGGCCTCCGGCATCCCGGTCGTGGCGGTGCGCCAGGGCGGGCCGATCCATCTCCTCAAGCCGGGGTTGGGGGCGCTGTGCCGGCCGGGCGACGCCGCCGACTTCGCCGAGAAGATCGCGCAACTGGCGCGCGCCCGGAAGCCGCCGCAGGAATACCGTGAGCACGTCGTCCGGCACTACTCCTGGAAGCGGACCTTTGACCGGCTGCTGCTGCTTTACCAGGAGCTCCTGGGAAGCGCCGGGGCGCGGCGGGAGAAGGCCTGCCGGGCTGGCACAAATTGAGCCCGGCGGGCGGTGGAGATTTTTGTTTTCCTGAGATATAAAGTCATCGAAAATTTTTGAAGCGTTCCGAAAATGCGGGCTTCGCCCGCAACTGAGCTATCCGCAACTTCTCCGCAGGGTGCGGAGAAGTTGCGGAGGAAGATTTAAGGAGAGAAAAGATGCTCACGAACTCGTTCCTCAGACGGTTTTTTGCCCGGACCCTCTGGATTCTTCCCCTTTTGGGGATCATCGGCTGCGCGGAGCCCGTTCCGGTGCAGAACGATGGGTTGAAGATCCCCTACTACACTCGCTATACCATGCGCGGCCAGCCCGGGATCACCACCACCCTGTGGCGCTCCAACTACATTGCCCTACCGGTGGTGGCGCCGCCGGGTTCGAAGGTGGAGATCACCATGTACAGCGGCATCCGCGTCGACATGAACCTGAACGGCATCCCCAGCCAGATGTTTTACCGCGACCTGCCTTTCCTGACGACCCCGGAGGGGATCACGGTCTTCCTGAGCAAGCACTTCGCCAAGACCAAGGAGGAGCTGAATCTTGACCAGATCGAGAAGACCACGTTCAACCAGATCACTTCCGGCACGCCGGCGATCAACATGTCAAAGGAGGACGTCTTGATGGCGCTTGGCTATCCCTCCTTTGTCGATTCCTACCAGCCGGCCGAGGAGATGACCCGCGAGCAGATCCTCGAGAAGAACCAGTGGATCTACCGCTATAACGAGATCATGTGGATCCCGAGCTACTACGTCTACCAGTTCGGCCCCGACGGCAAGCTGGTCAAGAGAACGCCGTGAGCGCGGACCCACGACCCTCGGTGCTGATCACGGGCGCGACCGGCGCCCTGGGAGCGGCTCTCGTGCGCTGCTTCGCCGCCCGGCGCTACTTCGTGGGGATCCATTGCTGCCGCCAGAGAGAGCGGGCGGAGTCGCTGCTCGAGGAGGCGCGCTCGCGGGGGGGCGATGGGGTCGTCTTGCAAGCCGATCTCGGCATCGGCGGGGGGGCCGGCCCCCTCGCCGAGGCCTTCCTCGAGGCCGCTGCCGGCAGGATCGAGGCGCTGGTGAACGGCGCCGGCGGCAACCTCGACCGGCTGCTTTACTACATGGGCGAGGAGGAGTGGCGCCGGACCTTGAGCTTGAACCTCGAGGCGGTCTTCGCCGTCACCCGGCAGGTGCTGCCGGCGATGATCTCGGAGCGGCGCGGGTCGATCATCAACCTCTCGTCGATCAGCGGCCTCACGGGCCTCGCGGGGCAGACGGCTTACGCGGCTGCCAAGGCCGGCGTGCACGGCTTCACGCGCGCCCTGGCCCGGGAGGTCGGCCGCTTCGGCATCCGCGCCAACGCCATCGCTCCGGGGGCGATCCAGTCTCCGGCCATCGACGCGCTGCCGGCGGAGCGCCGCCGGTGGATGGAAGAGGCCTCGTGCCTGAACCGCCTCGGCAGGCCGGAGGAGGTGGCGGAAGTGGCGGTGTTCTTGGCCTCGCCGCAGGCCTCGTTCATCACCGGACAGGTGATCGCGGTGGATGGGGGGATCGTCTAGGAGTTTTACCATGAATGCACGACTGGCCTTGTTACTGGTATTTTTAATCTTCAGCGCCACGAACGACGAGAAGAAGAAGGAAGCGCCCATCACCCCCAAGGAGGTGATCCCGCTCTTCAACGGCAAGGACTTGACCGGCCTCACCACCTGGCTCAACGACACCAAGCATGATGATCCGAAGAAGGTTTTCACGGTCCATGACGGCTTGCTGCACATCTCCGGAGACGGCATGGGCTACATCGCCACCTCGAAGGAGTACCGGAACTACCACCTGGTGGTGGAGTTCAAGTGGGGGGAGCGCACCTGGGCCGGCCGCAAGGACAAGGCCAAGGACTCGGGGGTGCTCCTGCACGCGGCCGGAGCGGACGGCAACAGCGGCGGCGTCTGGATGGCGTCGATCGAGTGCAACATCATCCAGGGCGGCGTCGGCGATATCATCGTCATCCCCGGGAAGGATGCCGCCGGCGCTCCGCTGCCGGTCTCGGCGGCCGCCGAGGTGGAAAAGGACCGCGATGGCGAGGAGGTCTGGAAGAAGGGAGGCGAGAAGAAGGTCTTCAAGGGGGGCCGCATCAACTGGTACGGCCGCGACCCTGACTGGAAGGACGAGATCGGCTTCCGCGGCAAGAACGACGTCGAGAGCCCGGGCAGCGAGTGGACGCGCATCGACATCATCGCCGACGGCGGCCGCCTCAGCATCCAGGTGAACGGCAAGCTGGTGAACGAGGCCTCCGACGCCGCGCCTCAGGCCGGCAAGATCCTCCTCCAGAGCGAGGGGGCGGAGATCATCTTCCGCAAGTGGGAGCTGCATCCTTTGAAAAAATAGTCGCTGCAACTATTTTTTCACGACGATCGCCGTGGCTCCTCGCGCTCGGGTGAGGGAAACCGCCAGCGCGCCGCGGAGCGGGGCCTCGACCGGCTCCTCCGTGAGCTTCCAGGCCGGCGGCAGGATCGTCTCTCCCTCGCCGGGCGTGGGCGGCACGATGCCTCTTGAAAGCGCCAGGACGGCCGCCAGGGCTTGCGCCGCGGAGCTGAAGCCGAAGGCCTCGCCGGCGAGGCGCTTGGGGGCGGCGAGCCAGAGGGATCGCCGGGGGTCGAGGACGGCGGCGAGCCCCTTCACCTCGGCTTCATCCAGGGGGCCGCCGCCGGCCCCGCCGGCCACCAGGTCGACCTCGGCGGCCTCGATCCCCGCATCGCTCAAGGCGCTCCGCACCGCGCGCTCCACCGCCCGCTCCGGAGCTTCCCCGGCCCGCGCGCGGCCGCTTCCCGCGCCGGCGATCCAGGCCAGCGCCGCGGCCCCTCGCCCCGCCGCAGCGGCGGCGCTTTCGAGGATGAAGAGCGCCGCCCCTTCGCCCAGGAAGCCGGGATGGCCGTTTCTCGCGTACGGAATGCACGGCTCGCCGCCGACCGTTCCTTGCGCCGCCAGCGCCGCGTGCAGGATGTCGCAGTACTCCTCGGCGCCGCCGGCGAGGACGAAGGGCACGTCCCCCCGGCGGCTGAGGTCCAGCGCCGCCGCCAGGGCCGCCAGGCCGGCATCCTCTCCGCCCACCAGGGTTAGGCCGGGTCCGCGCAGCCCGAGCTGGTGGGTGATGTGGCCCGAGGCGGCGTTGAGGACGCTTTCGGAGAAGAGCAGCGGGCTCGCCTCCTTCAAGCCCCTCCGGAAAAGCGCCTCGTAGTACTCGAAGTGATAGGCCGAGGAGCCGAAGGCGGTGCCGAGGGCGGCGCCGGCCTTTTCAAAGAGCGGATCGGGGGCTTCCCCGGTTTTGAGCGGGCCGGTCCTGAGCAGGCCCGCGTGCTGCAGGGCCTCTCGCGCGGCCACGGCCGACATGGCGGAAAAGCGCGACAGCCGGCGCAAGAGGCGCGGGTCGGCGAACTCCTCCAGCGCCCACCCCGAGCCCTCCAGGGTGGCGGCGCGAGGCGGCACCGGAGCGCCCAGGCGCGATCCTGGAGAGGGGGCGAGGGCCGGCTCGCCCCGGAGCAGCGCCTCCCAGAAGCGCTCCGCCCCGATGCCTGACGGCGCCACGGCGCCGAGGCCGGTGACCGCCGCCGCCCTCGATCCGGCTTTCATGGCGCTCGCCTCCTGGCTTCTTCCGGCGCCGCGCTGAAGATCAGGCTCGCGTTCGATCCGCCGAAACCGAAGGCGTTCGACATCACGTGCCGGAGCCGCGCCGGGCGTCCCGCCGGCACCAAGTCCAGCGCGCCGATCTCCGGGTCCGGCTCGCCGGCGTGGAGGGTCGGCGGCAGCCGCTGGTCCTGGAGGGCCAGGATGCTGACGGCCGCTTCCACCGCGCCGGCCCCGCCGAGAGTGTGGCCGATGGCGGGCTTCAAGGCGAAGATGGGGATCGAGCGCAAGCGCTCGCCAAAGACCGCGCGCATGGCCTGCGCTTCCGCGGCGTCGTTCGAGCGGGTGGCGGTGCCGTGGGCGTTGATGGCGTCGATGTCTGCCGGTTCGAGCCCGGCCAGGTCGAGGGCCCGGCGCATGGCCAGGGCCGCCCCCAGGCCGGCGGGATGGGGATGGGTGAGGTGATGGGCGTCGGAGGACTCGCCGTATCCGCTCAAGAGGGCGATCGGCTCCATGCCGCGCCCGCGGGCTTTCTCGAGCGGCTCGAGCGCCAGCGCCGCGTAGCCGCCGCCGATCTTCATCCCCTCGCGCTCGGCGGAGAAGGGGCGGCAATGCCCTCGCGCCATCGCCTGCAGCGAGCCGAAGCCGGCGAAGGTGAAGATGCTGAAGGCGTCAAAGCCGGCCGCAACGGCGGCGCGAGCGCGGCCGGCGCGGATCCAGTCGGCCGCCCGCGCGATGGCGCTGGCGCTGGCGGCGCAGGCGTTCGAGACCAGGACGGCCGGGCCGCCATAGCCGAGGTGCTCGAGCAGGTAGTCGAGCTGCAGGCCGGCGTGGTAGCCCTTCAAGGCGCCGTAGTCGGCGCGCTCCGGCCCGCGCTCGGCGAGGCTCTCGAAGAACCGCCGGCTGGCCGTCGAGGCGGCGAGCGAGGAACCGACCGCCAGCCCCACCCCTTCCGGGCCGTAGGCCGCTGCCAGCGCCCCGGCGCCGCGGCCCTCCGCCTGCCGCTGCGCCTCCAGGCAGGCCCCCAGCAGGTGGCGCAGCTCCGGCGGCGCCGGCTCGCCGTCCGGAAAGGGGGGCCCCTCCGGCGGCTCCGGATCCTCGCCGCCGTCCTTCACGGGATAGTCACCGGTATCGATGGTTTTGAGCGGCGCGATGCCGCTCTCGCCGCGCTGGAGGGCGCTCCAGTTGGCGGCCTTCCCGGCGCCTAAAGAAGTCGTCAGCCCTAGTCCCGTGATGGCGATGTCCATTCGAGGTGCTATAGTAAAAAATCTCCCCACCGATCTCCCCGAAGGCCGCTACCACCCCAGGTAGGAGCAGAATTTCTGCGACGCCGCCGCCATGAGGGCGGCGGCCGGGATGGTCAGGATCCAGGCCCAGATGACGCGCCCGGCGATGGCCCACTTGACGGCGTGGAGGCCGCGCGTCGCCCCGACGCCGAAGATGGACCCGGTGATGGTGTGCGTCGTGCTGACGGGAATGCCCAATACGGCGGCCAGGTAAAGGCAAAGGGCGCCCCCCGTTTCCGCGGAGAAGCCGTGGACCGGCTGGAGGTGGCAGATCTTCTGCCCCATGGTCTTGACGATGCGCCAGCCGCCCATGAGGGTCCCCAGGCCCATGGCGGCGTAGCAGCCGACCACCACCCAGTTGGGGATGTCGTCGTCCTTGCCGAACCTCTGGGCGGCGATGAGGACGGCCATGATGATGCCCATGGTCTTCTGGGCGTCGTTGGAGCCGTGCCCGATGCTGTAGGCGGCGGCGGAAACGAGTTGCAGCCTTTTGAACAGCCGCCCCACGCGGCCGGGATGGGCGTTCTGGAAGATCCAGTAGGTCGTGAGCATCAAGAGCCAGCCGATGGCCATTCCCAGGACCGGCGCCAGGATGATGAAGACGGCGATCTTCAGGATGCCCGGAACGATCAGGACCTTGAAGCCGGCGTGCGTCACCGCGGCGCCGGCGAAGCCGCCGACCAGGGCGTGGGAGGAGCTGCTGGGGATGCCGCCGTACCAGGTGATCAAGTTCCAGAGGATGGCGCCGACCAGGCCGGAAAAAACGACGTTAGGCGTCACCGTCCCGGGCTGCACCACGTCCTTGGCAATGGTCGCCGCCACGTTCAGGCCGAAGATCCACAGGGCGACGAAGTTGAAGGCCGCCGCCCAGACGACCGCCTTGGTGGGAGTCAGCACGCGCGTCGAGACGATGGTCGCGATGGAGTTGGCGGCGTCGTGAAAGCCGTTGACGAAGTCAAAGGCGAAGGCGAGCGCGATGATTCCGACCAGAATCGTGGCGTCGAGCATTCTTCATCCTTTCAATCGGGCGATTTCATTTCCAAGGGCGGTGAATCACATGTTCTTGACCGCGATGTCCTCGATGATGTTGGCCACATCCTCGCAGCGGTCGGCGGTGTGCTCCAGGCGGGAGTAGATCTCCTTCCACTTGATGAGGTTGACGACATCGGAGCTGCCGTTCTGGAAGAGCTGGGCGGTCATCTTGCGGGTGATCTGGTCGGCCTGGTTTTCGAGGCTGTGGATCTCGACTATGAACTCCTTCAAACCGGAGTATTTCTTCAGGCCCTTGATGGCCTTCTCGATGGCCTCGGTGGCCTTGACCACGATCTCGACCAGCTCGATGCACTCGGGGGTCGGCTTCTGCACCGCGAAGAGATGCAGGCGGCTGGCGACCCCTTCGATTTCGTCGAGCACGTCGTCGAGCTTGCCGGCGAGGGCGTAAATGTCCTCGCGGTCGATGGGGGTGATAAAGCTGGAGTTGAGGAAATCGATGATGTCATGGGTGATCTGGTCCCCCTCCGACTCCACGTCCTTCAAGCGAGCGGCTTTTTCCTCGATATTGCTGAAATCCTTGACCATGAGCAGGAGTTGCTCAGCGGCCAGGCGGATGTTGCTGGCGCTCAGCTCGAAAAGGTCGAAGAAGCGGTCGTTCTTTGGAAAGAGTGAGAAGGCCATGCACGAACTCCTGTTAAATTCTCAATTTACGTAGTGCTTTGACTTGGTAGGATTCAGGGGCAGTCGTTCAACGTTAAGTCTGAGATGTTAAGGAATTATCAAGAACGTGTTAAGAAAATTTAAAAATACTCTAATGAGATTTGTGCCGGATAGCAAGGGGCGGCGTGAATTTTCAAGGAATCGGCTTGCCGCAGTGGGGGCAGGCCGCCGCCTCCTTCGGGTTCTCCGAGCGCTTCCTCAGTTGCATCTCCTCGACGAAGGCCGCCCCCAGGATGGCGGTCGGCATGGCGAAGAGGCCGATTCCCAGGATCGCCACCACCGATCCGATGAACCGGCCTGCGGAAGTGATGGGGTAGAGGTCGCCGTACCCGATGGTGGTCAAGGTGGTGACCCCCCACCACATGCAGAGGGGGATGGAGCCGAAGGCCTTCGGTTGAGCATCGCTTTCGGCGAAGTAAATCAGCGATGAGGCCACCGTGAGGAGGATGAACACGATGAACAAGGTCGCCCCCAGCTCCTCCTTCTTCTTTTTCAAGACGGCCCTGATGAGCTGCAGCGATTCGGAGTACCTCCCCAGCTTGAAGATGCGCAGGAGCCTCATCAGACGGAAAAGGCGCAAGACCCGCAAGTCGAGGCCCAGCAGGGGGAGATAGAACGGCAGGATGGAGACCAGATCGATGATCGCCAGCGGGGTCACCAGGTAGCGGAGGCGGCCGAGCACCGGACGGCGGAAGCGCTCTTCGGCGGTGCAGAGAATGAGCCGCGCCAGGTACTCGACGCTGAAGATGATCACCGAGAAGGTTTCAAAGCCGTCGAAGGCCCCCTGGTAGGGGGTGTGGACCTCCGGAATCGTGCTGGCCACGAAAGCGGCGACGTTGAGCGCGATGAGCGCCGTGAGGAAGAGGTCGATGGCGCGGGGAAGGGCGGAGCCGCGGCTGGGAGAGGAATTGGGGTTCATGGACTTACCGGAACTCTTTCTTTTGCAAGGGGCTTCGAGTTTCAGAAAATTCAAGGCCGATTCGATAAATCTTGAGAGACTGGCATTTACATTCAAGCAGAAAGGAGCCTGAATGATCAAGATCGCACCCGACGCGGGGCTCATCTGGTCCCCGATCCTGTTGGCGGCTTTTTTGGGAAGTTTGAGCGGCTGCTCCGATGCGGCGGCGCTGGGATCGAAGGCGCCCGCCCTCCATCCCTCCAAGTGGCTCAATTCCAGCGGCGACCTGTCCTGGGAGTCGCTCAGCGGCCGGGTCATCCTGGTGGAGAAGTGGGCCACCTGGTGAGGGCCGTGCGTCAGCTCGATCCCGCGCTTGAACCATCTCCACGAGAAGTTCGAGAGCAAGGGATTGACCATCATCGGAGTTACCGATGAGCCGGCCGGAAAGATTGAAAAGTTCATTGACGACCGCGGCATCGACTACCTGGTCGCCATTGGCGGCGGCGAGGCCTACCGGACGCGGGGCATTCCCCATGCCTGGCTGGTGGGCGCCAAGGGGGAAGTGGTGTGGGAAGGCCATCCCATGCAGCTGAAAGAGGGGATGATAGAAAAATTCCTGAAAGAGGTGCAGTTCAAGTAATACGGTGAGGCGGCCAGGTGGGCGAAATTTTTCGCCAAAGCGCCGGATTTTTCCCTCCAGGACCAGAGCGCGGCCATGGCGCGGACAACGCAAGTTCCGCCGGCTCGGCTCGATGGCAAGCCCTTGCATTTTCTGCCCCGGAGATCCCCTGTGGCATAAGGTTTGCATTTTTTAGGTTACGTGCTTCAGGATTGTCGAGAGTAGCGAGGTGTGGCGGCTGGGAGGCGGTGAGATATCTAAAAGGAGTCCCATGGCAGCCGGAAGGATTTGTCAGCGACAGGTCGATTTGGCGGAAGCCGAGGAAAGCGTTCAAGTCGCCGCGCAACGCATGCGCCAGCGCATGGTGGGGACCTTGGTGATTGTCAATCAGGACAAGGAGCCGATCGGCATCTTGACCGACCGGGACCTGGTCATCCGGGTGCTTGCCGAGGGCAAGGATACCGGCGAGACCAGGGTCGGCGAGGTGATGACCGCTCCCGTCCGGACCGTCTTCGAGCACACCCCGATTGAAATTGCCCTTTCCACCATGCGCAGCGGCGCCATGCGCCGGCTGCCGGTGGTGAACAAGGATGGCAAGCTGGTCGGCATCTTGAGCCTGGATGATATCATGCTTTTCCTTGCCGAGGAGCAGGCGCAGATCGGCAGCTTGCTCGAGGAGGAATCACCGCGGGCCTACAGAAAAATCTGATGCGCCGGCAGGAAATCATGTCCGAAAACGTCGGCACCGTTCCGGCGCCAGGCGGCCGAGCGCACCTCCGAGGCGGTTGGCAATATTTTGTCAATTTCAGAGGATCGGCTATGATGGTATTGATTCGTAAAGACTCAAATACCGACGGGAGGCCGTTCCATGGCCGGTTTTTTTCTCAATATCTCCGAGGGCAGCCAGGGGTTCTGCTGGCAGCCGCCGGTGGATGTCTATCGCACCCCTTACGGCTGGGTGATCAAGGTCGAGCTTTCGGGCGTGCGGCCGGGGGAAATCGCTATCGAGCGGGAGGGTTCGAGCCTCACCGTGCGGGGGATCCGGCGCGATTTTGTCCTCGAGGAAGGATGGAGCCATCATTCCATGGAGATCTCCTACAGCCAGTTCGAGAGGACCATCCAGCTGCCTTGCAACCTCCTGCAGGCGCGCTTGTCGACGGACTATCGCGAGGGCATGTTGCTCATTCACGTTGACGTGGAAGAGGAGGCCTCATGAGCGAACAGGAATCCTCGAAGTCGCTTCCGGTTCTGCCCATCAAGAACAGCGTGCTCTTCCCCTACCTGCTCATGCCACTCGCGGTGGGGCGTCCCCGCTCCGTCGCCGCGGTGGAGGAGGCGCTGTCGAGCGAGGAGAAGGAGATCGTCGTGGTGGCCCAGCGCGACGCCACCGTCGATTTTCCCGCGTGGAAGGACCTCCACACCATCGGAACCAAGGCGGTCATCCGCAAGATGGCCCGCGGCGGCGAGGGGCGCATCGAGATGATCGTCCAGGGGATGGAGCGGGTGGCGCTCATCAAGCTCGAGCAGACCGAGCCTTACTTGAAGGCGCTGGTCAAGCCCGCGCCGCTGCCGGCCGACAGCAGCACTCAGGTGGAAGCGCTGCACCGCGAGGTCATCGACCTGATGAACCGGATCTTCTCCCTGGCCCGCCCCGAGGGCTCCCTCGAGCTGACGCAGCTGGCAGGGAACGTCCAGGACCCGCAGCGCATGGTTTATTTTCTCGCTCCGATGTTGAGCTTCGAGCTGGAGAAGGAGCAGGCGCTGCTCGAAGCGCCGGCCATCGAGGCGGCGCTGCGCTTGATGCACGAGTACTTGACCCATGAAGCGCAAGTGCTCGAGCTGCGCAAGGAGATCTCCAGCCAGGCGCAGGTGGAGATGGGGAAGGAGCAGAGGGAGTACCTGCTGCGCAAGCAGATGCGCGCCATCCAGCAGGAGCTGGGCGAACAGAATCCCGAGCAGGCGGAAGCCAACCTGCTCAAGGAGCGCCTCGCCAAAGCCGAGCTTCCCGCCGAGGCGCGCAAGGAGGCCGAACGCGAGCTGTCGAAGCTGGAGCGGCTTCCCACCGCCGCCCCCGAGTACAACGTCATCCGCACCTACCTCGACTTCGTCCTCGAGCTGCCCTGGCGGAAAAGCTCCGATCCGTTTCTCGACCTCGCCTATACACGGCAGGTGCTCGATGAGGACCACTTCGACTTGAAGGAGGTCAAGGAGCGCATTCTCGAGCAGCTCGGCGTCCTCAAGCTCAACCCCCAGGCCAAGGCCCCCATCCTCTGCTTCGTCGGGCCGCCGGGCGTGGGCAAGACGTCTCTCGGGCAGTCGATCGCGCGCTCGCTCAAGCGCAAGTTCGAGCGCATGAGCCTCGGCGGGCTGCACGATGAGGCGGAGCTGCGCGGCCACCGCCGCACTTACATCGGCGCTATGCCGGGGCGGATCATCCAGGCCATCCGCCGGGCCGGGGTCAACAACCCGGTGCTGATGCTCGATGAGGTCGACAAGCTCGGCCGCGACTTCCGCGGCGATCCGGCAGCGGCGCTGCTGGAGGTCCTCGATCCGGAGCAGAACAAGGAGTTCCACGACAACTACCTCGATCTGGCCTTCGACCTCTCGAACGTCTTCTTCATCACCACGGCCAATGCCCACGACACCGTTCCGCGGCCGCTCCTCGACCGCATGGAGATCCTGCGGCTGCCGGGCTACAGCGATGAGGAGAAGCAGGAGATCGCCAGGCGCTACCTGATCCCGCGGCGCTTGAAGGAATCCGGCCTCACCGCCGAGCAATGCGCTCTTCCGGACCAGACCCTGGCCTGGATCATCTCGCGCTATACCCGCGAGGCCGGCCTGCGGCAGCTCGAGCGCGCCATCGGCCGGCTGGCGCGCAAGGTGGCGCTGCGCTTCGCCGAGGGGAAGGCGGAACCGGCCACCCTCAAGCCGGAGGACCTGCCGGACCTGCTGGGGCCGGAGCCGTTCTTCCTCGAGCAGGCCCGCAAGCAGCTGCCGTCCGGAGTGGCCACCGGGCTCGCCTGGACGGAGGCCGGCGGCGATGTCCTCTTCATCGAGGCCACCCTGCTGCCGGAAGGGCGCGGCATGACCTTGACCGGGCAGCTCGGCGAGGTCATGCAGGAGTCGGCGAAGGCGGCGCAAAGCTACGTCTGGGCGCACGCCGAGGAGCTGGGGATCGATCACAACTTGTTCCGGAAGTCGGGAGTGCACATCCACGTGCCGGCGGGAGCCATTCCCAAGGACGGCCCCTCGGCGGGCATCACCATGGCGGCCGCCCTGGCCTCGGTTTACACCCGCTGCCCCGTGCGCAGCGACACCGCCATGACCGGCGAGATGACTTTGACCGGGCTGGTGATGCCGGTGGGCGGCATCAAGGAGAAGGTCCTGGCCGCCCGGCGCGCCGGAATCCAGCAGGTGATCCTCTCGGCCGAGAATCGCAAGGACCTGCGCGAGCTGCCGGACCACGTTCAGAAGGAGATGGCCTTCATCTTCGTCGAGCGCATCGAGGAGGTCTTCCAGGCCGCCATCCCCGGCCTCTCCGAGCGCCTCCCCCTAGCCAAGGCGGGGGCGTAGACGGGGCCGGTAAGCGGGACAGAGCGATGGGAAGTGGTGGGGAGAAGAGAATTTAGGCACGAAGATACAGAGGAAACATGCGGATAAAGATCATCGTTTTGATATTGGCGATGTCGGATGCTCTCCTTGGCGAGGCGGTGAGACCGATCTCGCTCCACCCCGACAATCCGCACTACTTCCTCTTCCGCGGGAAGCCCACTATCCTCATCACCTCCGGCGAGCACTACGGCGCGGTGCTCAACCTTGACTTCGATTACGCCAAGTACCTCGAGGCTCTCGCCGCCGGCGGATTGAACCTCACCCGCACCTTCAGCGGGGCCTATGTCGAGCCCGCGGGGGCTTTCAACATTGCCCGGAACACCCTGGCGCCGCCGGGGATGAGGTTCATCGCCCCCTGGGCGCGGAGCGGGGCGTCCGGGTATGCCGGCGGCGGCAACAAGTTCGACCTGTCGCGCTGGGATGAAAACTACTTCCAGCGCTTGAAGGACTTCGCCGCCCAGGCGAGCCAGCGCGGCATCGTCATCGAGATGAACCTCTTCTGCCCCTTTTACGAGGATGCGCAGTGGCGGCTCAGCCCGCAAAACGCCGCCAACAACGTGAACGGCCTCGGCAAGGTGGCGCGCGCCGAGGTTTACACCCTCGACAAGAACGGCGGGCTGCTCTCGGCGCAGGAGGCGATGGTTCGGAAGATCGTCGAGGAGTTGAAGGGCTTCGACAACGTTTACTACGAGATCTGCAACGAGCCTTACTTCGGAGACGTCACCCTGGCCTGGCAGCATCGCATTGCCGAGGTGATCGTCGAGACGGAGAAGGCCTTCCCCGCGAAGCATCTCATCTCCCAGAACATCGCCAACCATTCCGCCAGGATTGAAAATCCCCACCCGGCGGTGTCGATCTTCAACTTCCACTACGCCTCGCCGCCCGAGGCGGTGGCCATGAACTACGCCCTCAACAAGGTGATCGGCGACAACGAGACCGGCTTCCGCGGCACCGGCGATGCGCCCTACCGCATGGAGGGCTGGGATTTCATCATCTCCGGCGGCGGGCTCTACAACAACCTCGACTACTCCTTCACCGCCGGGCACGAGGATGGCACCTTTCCGCTCCCCCCCGGCCAGCCGGGCGGCGGCACGCCGGCCTTGCGGAAACAGTTGAAAATTCTGGGGGATTTCATCCACGGCTTCGACTTCCTGAAGATGAAGCCGGACCGTTCGATCATCACGGACGGCGTGCCGCCCGGCCTGACGGCGCGGGCGCTGGTCCAGGCCGGCGAAGCTTACGCGATCTATCTCCGGCCCCTAGCCACCCCCTCGTTTTCGGCGCGCTGGACCGGCCGCCTCGAGCCCAGCCACTCGGAGGAGTACACCTTTTACACCCTCTCCAATGACGGCGCGCGCTTGTGGGTGGACGGGAAGCTCATCATCGACGACTGGAGCGAGCACTCGGAGAAGGAAAGCGCCGGCAAGATCGCCCTGGCGGCGGGAAAGAAGGTCCCCGTCAAGCTGGAGTACTTCTACAACGGCGGCGAGGCGGCCATGAAGCTCCTCTGGTCGAGCCGGAGCCAGCCCAAGGAGGTCGTGCCGGCGAGCCGGTTTTTCCTTGACGGCGGCGGCAGCGAGCGCGGCCTCAAGGGGGAGTACTTTGAAGGGACGCAATTCGATCGCCGGCGCTTGAGCCGCACCGACGCGGCCGTCGATTTCGCCTGGGGGACCGGTTCACCCTTCGGCGCGGCCAGGCCGGCGTACCGGGTCACCCTGGCCCTGGAGCTTCCCGCCGGCGCCTATCAGGCGGAGTGGATCGACCCCCTCGACGGCGCGGTGCTCAAGCGGGAAGAATTTCAGCACGGGGGCGGGATGCGCCCCTTGGCTTCTCCAAGGATGGCCGAGGACCTGGCGCTGCGGGTGAGGCGGCGGAAGTGAGTCTCTTCAAAGCGACTGGCACTCCACCCCCTCCGGCAGGTCCGGGCAGGCGGGAACGGGAATGCACTTCTTCCCCTGGACATGGGGGGAGCCTCCCAGAAAGAGGAAGTAAAGCTCGTTGACCCCATCGGTGATGTCCGTCTGGCCGCTTCCGTCGAAGTCGAACATCATCAGGTTCGCCGCGTCCGTCGATTTCCCGTCTTCGCACGGCATGCGGTTGGGGGAACCCAGGAAGAGGAAGCCCAGCAGGTTCACGGCGTCGGAGATGTCCATGTTCCCATCCTGATTGAAATCGCCGGGGTGCTGGAGCCCTGAAACGACGCCGGGCGGCACCATGGCCGCCAGGATTTCCACGGCGCTCAGGGCTTGATTGAACAGCTTGACCTCATCCAGTCTGCCGGTGAAAGTATTTTGACTGCCTTGAGGACTCGCGCCCAGGCGGAGAGGAGAATCCGAGGGGACGATGGGTCCAGCGGCCGCCTGGGTGTCTTTCAATTCCCCATTGAGATAGAACTTCACTTGAGAACCATCAAAGGTCGCCGCGACGTGGGTCCACTCGTTCCGGGGAACCCTGGCAGCGGAGCTGTGGAGATCGAGGGCCGGCGGGAATTTCACCTGCAGGCCATCGTCCCCTGCAATCAATAGGGCGTAGGAGCTCTTGTCCAGGATGGGACCGGAAGACGGTTGGCCTTGGTTGAATACCCAGGCCATCAGGGTGATCCTGGCGCTCAAGTCCAGGGAACTGGAAGCTCCGATTTCAACGGATGGATCTCCGCCGCCGGCGCTGAACTCGAGTGCCCAGCCTGATTTCCCCATCGTCCAGAGCGGCTGGTTCTTGAGAATGCCATGGTTTTGCAGACCGGAAGCGTCGTGGGCATCCGTTCCGCTCCCTTCATCGAGGGGAAGATAGAGGACCAGGCTGGGAAAAACGGTGATGCCCCTGGCGCCCTCGATGCCGCCGAACTTCGCTATTATGGTCACCAGGCCGGCGCTCGTGGCCGTCACTTGTCCCTGGGCATCGACCGTGGCGATTTCCGGCTGGGTGGACGTGTAAACGATGCGGGGATGGCGGGTAAGCTCGCGTATCCCGGCGAGGCCGAAGTCTCCCTCCGCTTGCAGCTGCCCGCTCTGGCCAATCGTCAAAAACGGCGGTCCCGTGAGCTCGAGGGATTGGATCGGGATCACGCTCAATTGCCGGGGCGGCCCGTTGGCGAGGCCCATGGTGTTGGACAAGCTCAAGTTGGTGGTGCCGATGCCGGTGACGTTGAGGTCGACTTCCAGACAGGGAGAACTGAACGGGAAAACTTCAAAGGGGAGGTCGCCGGCCACGCTTTCATCGGAGCTGTCGATGGTGACGATCCCATGGCTGGGTGATGGAACGGCGGTTTCAAGGGTGATGGTCGCCGGCACATCCGCCGAGGCCAGGATGAACGGGGCCAGGGAAGCGTGGCTCACTTCCATCAGGCTGGCGCAAAGCCCGGCCGCTTTGATCAACTCCTCTCGGGGAAGGGCCCCCTTGAAGATCTTGAGTTCATCGAGCTTGCCAATGAACGGAAAGGCGCCGGCGAGGCTGCTGCCGACCATCACGGGATCGCTGGAGCCGGCCAGCGCCCCGCTGGCGATCCGGGTGTCCTTCAATTCGCCGTTCAAGTAAAATTTCACCTCGGAGCCGTCGTAAGTCGCGGTCACGTGAGCCCATTCATCCCGCGGAACCTTGGCGTCCGTGGTCAGGATATGGAGGAACGGATCGAAGGCGATCCCCAGGCTGTCGTCCGGTCCGATGAACAGGCCGTAAGAGGAGTTCTTGTCCAGAATCCTGCCCTCGGCCAGCTGACCGGGGTGGTGCACCCAGGCCATGAAGGTCGCCTCGGCCTGCAGCTTGAGACTGCCGGAGTCAGGGACCATCACCTGGCTGGGCGATCCGCCGGCGCCGAATTCAAGGGCAAATCCAAACTTGCCCGGGACCCATGGCGGATCGTTCAGGAGGGAACCGTGATTCTCGAATCCGGAGACGTCCAGGGTCTGGCTGCCGTTCCCCTCGTTAAAAGGAAGGAACAGCACCAGAGAGGTCTCGACCACGGAGAGGGTCTTGGAGGCCGATTGGGATCCTCGCCTCGCCTGGATGGTGGCGATGCCCTTGCCCACCGCCGTGATCAGGCCCTCTGCGTTGACCAGGGCCACTCTCGAGTCGCTGGTTTCGTAGATGGTGCCGGGATGCCTCGTCAGGTCGCGATTTCCGGCGATACCGTAATCTCCAGTAAGGGTCGCCCGCATGGTGGCGCCGGCCGCCAGGAACGAAGACGGCAAGTCGAGCCGCAGGGCTTGGAGCGAAACCACATCGATTTGCCAGGCTGGACCGTTGGCAAAACCCATGTCGTTCGAAAGGCTGAGATTGGCGCTCCCAGGGCCGATCACGTCGATGGTGACGCTTTTACACATGGATCCGGCGGCCGTGAAGACGGCCGAGGCGCCGCCGGCGACGGCGCCGTCGGAGCTGCTGACATTCACCGTGCCGCTGCCCGGCATGGGCAGTCCGATTCGGGCGGTCAACTGCTTGGGGATATCCATATCGGTCAGGATCACCGGTTCCGCTGGCAGGAAGCTCACCGCGCTGACGTTGCCGCAGTCCTGGGACAATTCGTAGATTTCTTCCGGCGTCAAGACCCTCCGGAAGACCTTGAGTTCATCGATGACGCCCGTGAAGGGCCTCAAATTATCCTGCCGGTTTCCCACGGTGAGCGGGCTGGCGTTGGGGGTGATGCTGACGGGCTCCGATTTGGTGTCTTTCAATACGCCGTTGACGTACAGTTTCGCTTGAGCGCCGTTGTACGTCGCCGCCACGTGAGCCCACTCGTTGCGGGGGACCTTGGCGTTGGTCACGTTGGGGATGCTTGACGGCAGGAAATAGACGCTGAGGCTGTCATCCGTGTAGATGTAAAGGGCGTAGGACGAATTCTTGTCCACGATCCTTCCTCTTTCGGTCTGGCCCTTGTTGAAGACCCAAGCCATCATGGTGAGAGCGTTGGCGACATCCAGGGAATTGGAATCGGGGACATCCACCCGGTTGTTGACGCCGCCCGCGCTGAACTCCAGACCGGCGCCGAATTTTCCCGGAACCCATTTGGGATTGTTGACGAAATTGCCGTGGTTGCCGAGCCCGGAAAGGTCAAGCGTCTGAGTGCCGCTTCCTTCATTGAAGGGCAGGTAGAGAACCAGTGGATCGCTCAAGACGGTGATCTGGGCGCCGGCCATCAGCGACTCATGATGCGCGGTGATGGTGGCGTTGCCGCCGCCGGTGCCGGTGATGAGGCCGGTTCCGGTTATGATGGCCACATCCGGGTTGCTGGATTCATAGGTGGTGGCAGGATGGTTGGTGACATCTCTTGTTCCGGCCTCTCCAAAATTGCCGATCAACCTGGACTGCTGCGAGTTCCCGACGACGATCACCGGTGAAGGAAACTGGAGATCCAGCGCCTGAGAGGGGATCACGCGGATGGGTCGAGCCGGCCCATTGCCGAATCCCATGTCGTTCGACGGGGTCAAATCCGCGTTGCCCGGGCCAATGACGTTTATAGAAACTGGCTGGCACGTGGGGCCTGCAAGAGAAAATGAAACGGCACTATCTCCGGCAACGCCGTCATCGGAGCTGTCGATCGTCACCGTCCCGTCGGCGGGCGCCGGGATAACCACCTTGAGGGAGAGCTGAGTCGGGACATCCGCGGAAGCGAAAATCAACGGAAAGGAGTAGTTAAACCTCACTTCGGCGGCCACGGGGCAGCCCTCGTAATGCGCCAGCACCTCGTCCGACGTCAGGGCTCGGTTGAAGAGCTTGACCTCATCGATGACGCCTTTGAAAGGCCTCAAATTGTCTTGCCTGTTGCCGACGCCAAAGGACCCATCGGTGGCGGGAACGGCCACATTGGTCAGATAGGAATCCTTGAGTATTCCATTGATATATAATCTGACCCGCAAGCCATTGTACGTCGCGGCGACATGAACCCACTGGTTGCGAGGGACTTTCGCGAGGGTCGACGCTGGAAGGCCGCCTCCTGGGATGAACACGCTGAGGCTGTCATCCGTGAAGACGTAAAGGGCGTAGGCCGAGTTGTCGGACGGACCTGGCCGGTATTTGTCCAGGACTCGCCCGCTGGTAGTCTGGCCTTGGTTGAGGATCCAGGCCATGGCGGTGAATTCACCCGTGATGTCGAGGCTGCCGGCATCCGGCACATCGACCCGGGTATTGGTCGCTCCGGAGTTGAACTCGAGCGCCGTTCCGTTCACCCCCGCCACCCACAGCGGATTGTTGACGAGGGTCCCGTGATTGTTCGCCCCGGAGGCATCGGAGGTTTGAATCCCGAAACCTTCATCCATGGGGAGGTGAAGAACCAGGGACGGATCTTGAGACCAACCTTGACCTTCCAGCAACCACCCGAGAAAAGACAAGATGAGAATACTTATCTGGGCTCTCATTTTCAGTCGCTCCCGGCGGAGGCAAATCCGCACTCTTGGTTGATTTTGTTTAGAACCCAATTAATCCAGACCTGGCCTAATATTATCCTAATGATTCGACAAAGGGTAAATGAAAATTTTCTCTGCGAATCCGACAGAGGGGGGAGGGCCGCCGTCGCGAGGATTCAACATTTGACCTGCACGGAGGCCAGACAGTAGGATATTCTTCTTGTCGATTCATCAACGCGGATATGCGCGCGCGGTCTTTTTGAGGGTTGTCTTGGCATGGAAGAAAAACCATTCGGCCTTCTGGAGATGGGATCCCACTCCCTCAAGTTGTACCTGGTCGGGATGGATGACGCCGGGGGATACACCATCACCACCCAGAAGTTTCCCTGGAGCATCGCCCATGACTTCTTCCTGAACGGCCGGGTCGAGGAGGCGGCCCTGGCCGAGGCGGCGGAGCTCATTCGCGGCGTTGAAAAAGTCGCCCCCCAAGTTCCCCTCTCCAGCATGATCGCCGTGGCCACCGGGGTCTTCCGGGAGCTGCCCAATATCGACCTGATCATCAGCCGCATCAAGTCCGAGTGCGGAGTGCGGGTGCGGGTGATCAGCGGAGAGGATGAAGCGAAGCTCATGGCCAAGAGCTTCCAGAATGAAGACGCCGACGGCTCGGTGTTCCTGTTTGACCTCGGCGGGGCCACCATGGAGTGGGTGTGGTTCCAGGCCGGCGTGGACCGGGGCTGCGGCAGCCTGCCGCTCGGGGCGATCCGCAACGAGTACAAGTTCATGAGGCTCAAGGAGAATGCCGCGGCTTACCTGCAGGAAAGCTCCGCCTACTGCGATGGTAAACTCGAGCCGTTGCCGTTTTCCAAGGGCGTCGAGGTGGTCGGCTCGGGCGGAACGGCCAAGGCCCTCTCCGCTTGTTTCGGCAAGGACATCGTCACCCTCGAGGAGCTGCGCCTGTTCATGGAGCGGGTCCTCCGAGAGGGGGCTCCGGAGATCCTCAAGCCCTCCCGCCGCGCCGTCTTTCTCCCCGGCCTGGTCATCATCTGGCGCGTCCTGGTCCGCTGCCAGGCGAAGGCCGTGAAATACGGCAACACCTCGGTTCGGAACGGCATGGCCGGACGCCTGGTGCGCCTCCTGGGGACGCACCGGCGCGAGGACTTGCACGCCACCCTGCTCCTCCACTCGAGCAAGATATTTTGACTTCTCATGCTGTCGTGGCGGCTGTTCAAAGATTTGCGCTCCTATTACCGCGGCTGCCGCGGCCGCGACTTGCGGGAGTTTTACGATCTCGAAAGCGGCCTGCCGTACTTCGACAGCGTCAGCCGCATCCTGGGCCTGCACAAGCGCAGGATCCTGCTCTCCTGGATCGAAGCCGCCCCTTGGCAGGGCCCCATCCTCGATCTGGGAAGTGGCATCGGCACGCTGGCGCGGCAGCTGGCGCGGCGCGGCCATGAGGTGGCGGCAGTCGATCTATCGCCTGCGAAGGTCGACAAGGGCCGGCGCCTCACCGCCAGACATGGCGCCAGGCGGCCGCTTCCCCTGCATCACCTCCTGGGGGACCTCCGCGAGCTGGGAGGAGGCGCAGGGCTTGACCAGGAGATCCTGCGGGCCTTCGGCTGGAAGGCCATGCGGCCGTTCGAGGTCATCATCGCCGCCGATGTCCTCGAGCATGTCCCCGATCCACCGCAAGCCACCGTTCAGCGGCTGCGCCGGCAGCTCTCTCCGCGGGGCCGGCTGTTCGCCTCCGTCCCATCGCGCCTGTGCCTCAACGATCCGGGCCATCTGTGGAAGCTCCTGCCCGGCGAATGGGAGGAAGTCTTCAGGGAGGCCGGCTTCAAGATCCAGCGCCGGAAAATGAGCCGCATCTGCTGGTACGGATTGCCAACCCCGCTTCCTCTGGCTATGGTATATGAGCTTCGGCGCGACATTTTGGAGAGTGCATGAAGAAAGGATATCTAGGAGTCATGCCAACGGCGATTTTCAGGAGCAAGCTCTCTCTCCTCGGCGGCGCTCTCCTGGCCCTCCTGGGGCTGGTGGGCTGCCAGGGCTGGGAGGCCATCCGTAAGGAGTTCATCGATCCCTTCAACGAATTCCTCCATCAGCAGTACCCGCGGGCTTACCGCGAGGGGAATCTCGAGAAGATCCTGGCGTTTTACCACCCGGACCTGGCCTCCCGGCCGGAGTTCCGGCAGGAGCTGCAGGAGCTCTTGAGCCGATTCACCAGGATCGACCGCTCGCAGGCGGTGATCGAGGCCATCGAGCTCGTCGATGGCGAAAAGACGGTTCGAGCCGAGATCACCTTCTTGCTCTGCGGCGTGACGCCGCGGGGAAAGCGGCTCTTCCTGGAGCGGCAGGAGGAGTTGACGTGCGCGCGGAGGCCCCAGGGCTGGAAGATCGCCGCGGCAAAGGTCGAGCGGGAAAAGAGCTATGAGACCGCCGGTCCGCAGTTCACCGAGGAAAGCGCCCAGCGGGGCCTGGTCTTCAAGCACGAGTCGAGCGGCGTCAAGGACCGCTGGGGGGAAATGATGAACTACACGCCGGGATCCGGCCTGGCGGCGGGCGACTACGACGGCGACGGCTGGGAAGACCTCTTCATGGCCGGCGGCAAGGTGTGCCTCCTGTTCCGCAACCAGGGGAACGGCTCCTTCGTCGAGGTCACCCGCGGCGCCGGAGCGGTGGTGGCGCCCTTCGGCGAGGCGCGCTGCGCCGCTTTCGCCGACTACGACAACGACGGCCACCTCGACTTGTTCATTGGCATGCTCGACACCCCGGATTACCTGTTTCACAATAACGGCGACGGCATCTTCAGCGAGCGCACGCGCCAGGCCGGGCTGCGCTCCACGGGAGAAACGACCGGCGCCGCCTTCGCCGACTTCAACGGCGATGGGTTCCTGGACCTATACGTCTTGAACGGCGGCAATCTGCTGCGGTGGGATCCGGAGCCGATTTACAACGCCCTCAACGCAACCCCCAACCAGCTCTACCTCTCCAACGGCGATGGGACCTTCACCGACCGCACCCGCGAGTCGGGAACCGGCCACGGCGGCTGGGCGCTGGCCTTGGCGACGCAGGACTACGATCTCGATGGCGATGTCGACATCTTCATCGGCAACGATTTTGGCTTCGATGTCCTCTACCGCAACCGCGGCGACGGCACCTTCGAGGAGGTGTCCCGGTCCTGCGGCATCGATTTGCGGGGGGCCAGCATGAGCGCTTCCTGGGGGGACTACGACAACGACGGCGCTCCGGACCTCTTTGTCGGCGGCATGGCTTCCAACTCCCGCTGGATCACCGGCCATCCGAATTTCCCCGCGCCGGCCCCCTGGTACGTCAACGTCGTCCTGCGCGGCACGGTGATCGGCATCTTCCAGGAAATGCTCCATGGCAACCGCCTTTACCACAACCGCGGCGATGGCACCTTTGAAGAGATCTCCCTGGCGGCGGGGGTGCGCAACAATGGCTGGGCCTGGTCTTCCATCTTCTTCGATTACGACAACGACGGCCTCCTCGATGTCTACGGCGTGAACGGTTTCCTCTCCGGCCAGATCCCCCGCGACCTCTGAATGGACTTCATCGAGAACGTCGGTCGGCGTTCGAAAGTGAAAGGCGACACCAGCTCGATCGTCAATGTCGGCATCGAGTCGCTCAACGGCTTCGAGTACAACGCCCTCTACCGCAATCTCGGAAACGGTCGCTTCGCCGATTACGGCTACTTGACCGGCTGCGACCGCCTGGAGGATGGCCGCGGGCTGGCGATCGCCGATTTCGACAACGATGGCGATCTCGATCTGGCGGTGGCCAACTACCTCCAGGAGGCGAAGCTGATCATCAACCACGCCAGCCCGCGGAACCACTGGCTGGAGCTGAAGCTGGTGGGAACTCGCAGCAATCGCGATGCCGTCGGTGCGAGAGTCCTCGTTCGCCACGGCGGCCGCAACCAGCATCGCGAGGTCAGCACCGCACAAGGGTATCTCTCCGGACAGTCGACGCTCCTCCACTTCGGCCTGGGAGCCGATGCCGCCGCCGAGCGGGTCGAGATCCACTGGCCGTCGGGCCATGTGCAAGCGCTGGCGAACGTGGCCGCCGGCCAGCGCTTGCGGGTGGTGGAGGAGGACAGCTGGGAAGTCAAGGTTTCCGCGGCCGGCGGCAAATGAAAGCGTTGAATGTTGTCCAGAGCGCTCGCGGCCATCCTGCTCGGTTCAGGCTCGATCCTCCCCGTTTCAGCCGGTCGCTGGTTGGCGGAAAAGATCGGAGCGCTGGTTTACCTGGCGCCGCGGGCGCGCCGGGGGCTCCTGGAGAACGCCCGGCATATCCTCGGCGGCGAATCGACGCCGGCGGAACGGCGCTCCCTGGCGCTTGCGGTGCTGCGGAACTTCGGCCGCTCGGTGCACGACCTGCTGGTGGCCCACCGGCGGTGGAAAAGCGTCCAGGAGTTACCCTTGAAGGTGATCGGCCGGGAGCGTTTCGACGGTCTGGCCGCTTCGGGAAAAGGATTCATCGCCGCGTCGCTCCATCTCGGCAGCTACGAGATCGGCTCCATGGTGCTGGCGGAGCGGTGCCCGAGCGCCGCCATCGTCTACCATCGCGATCCGGCCGGCTTTTTCGAGAAGCTGCGCTCGCGGCAGCGCGCCCTGGCGCGCCTGGAGGAGATCGCCATCGATGCCTCTCCCTTTTTCGCCATCGAGCTCAGCCGGCGCTTGAGGGAGGGCGGCGCGATCCTCATGGCCGGCGAGCTGGAGGCGCGGCGGCGCGGCGAACGGTTCCGGTTCCTGCATGGCTTCGCCAATTTTTCGCTCTGGCCGGCGCGCCTGGCCATTCATGCCGGCGCGCCGGTGCTTCCCGCCTTCACCGTGCGGGAGGCGGATGGATCGTTTTGCCTCCACCTGGAAGAGCCTCTCCATCCCCGGCCGCATGAGGAGCCGGCGCGGTTCATGGCCCGCCTGGTGGAGGTTTTCGAGCGCTACGTGAAGAAATTTCCGGAGCAGTGGCTGATGGTGCGGCCGTTCTGGGCGGAGGAGGAGGACGAGGTGACGCGATTGGCGTCTGCCGGCGGAAAGGAAAGGGGGCGATGGTGCTGAGTTTTGACGCGATGGTTTTTTTTCGGCATTTTCTGGCGCTTTTCTGCTTGGGCCTGGGCTGCCGGGCTCCTCAACGCGAGGGGGAATCCCCCGAGCCACCGTACGACCTTTTGATCCGCGGCGGCGACCTCTACGATGGCGCCGGCGGTCCGGCCGTTCGCGGGGACGTGGCCATCCGCGGCGACCGCATCGCCCGCATCGGCGACCTCCGCGGCGCCGCCGCCGCTCGGGTGATAGAGGCCAAGGGGCAGGCGGTGGCTCCGGGCTTCATCAACATGCTGAGCATAAAATGAAAGCTGACCGCCACGTCAAAATCGTCCTCCCCTGCTGCAACGAGGGGGAATGGCTGCGCTTGACGGTGGACTCCATCCTGGAGCACACGGATTATCCTTCTTTCGAGATCTTCATCCTCGCCAATGGAGACCGGAAGACCGATTTTTCCTTCCTCCGGAAGGCCGCGTACCGGAAGAGAGTCCGATTCAAGAGGGTGGCTGAGCCTCTCGGCGTCGGAAACTCGATCAACCGGGCAGTCTGGCCCGGCGATGCGGCTTATTACGTTTTTCTCGACGCTCACTGCTTGATTCCCGATCACGATTGGCTCCAAAAGACGGTGCGGTGCCTGGAGGAGCATCCTCGAGCTTCCATGGTTCAGCCGGAAGTGCTCGGATTCGTTTACCGGAAAAAGATCGAGCCCGGCGGCGCTCTGGAGCCTTCCCTGGTGGAGGAGAAGGATTTCGCCTATTCCATCCGCTGGGCCTGGCCTTATCGCGACCTGTCGGAGATCTCGGAGGTCCAGGCGCATCGGAAGTCAAACGTCGCATACCAAGCCATGGCCGGCGGCGGCATGGCGGTGTTTGCCCGCGCCGCGATCTTCCAGCGCCTGGGCGGATACGATCCCGAAGTGGCGGGATGGTATCCGGAAACCATGGATTACTGCGTGCGGGCCTGGATGTTAGGCTATCCGATGCTGGTGGAGCCGAGAGTTCGCATCTTGCATCGGCTGAAATCCGAGGGCTACGGCTATGAGAAGAGCTATCTCGACGTCGTCCATGGCATCCTGCGAACGGCTTACAAGTACCTCTCCCCCCGGCGCCAGGACCTCGCTGAAACCTTGTTTCGCAAGCACGGCCTCGAGCTCGAGGTGAAGCAGGCTAAGGATCGGATCGGCCGCGGCCGCTGGCTTGAGGAGCGGGCCGTTCACCAGCGCGACCGGGTGCACGATGACGACTGGCTGTTCTCGAAGTTCCAGGTGTATGAGGAGCGCTCTGGATGGTGAGCGCCGTGAATCCAGCCGAAAATTATCCGGCCAGCGGAGGGTCACTTTTTTCTCCGGACCTGAACCCACGGCGCCGCGTCTTCTTCGTCCTCGAGATGGAGGTACCGGCGAAGGGCATCTTCGGCCTTGGGATTGTCGTCGGTTCTGAAGATGACCAAGAGCCTGTCCGCCAGCGAAGTGGAATAAGTGTAGCCGATGGCGATCTTCTCCGCCTCCAGGGATTGGACGAGGAAAGAAAGCGTCCCCGGCCGGTTTTTCATGAGCACGGTGAGCACGGTGTCCGTCTCGACCGCCACTTTTCCGGCCTTGAGCGCCAGGGCCGCCTCGAGGGGATTTTCACATATGAACAATCCCACCCTACGTTCCTTCAGCTGGTAGACCATCTGGGCGCGCAGCGCCCCTCCCGCCTGCCGCAGGATTTTCAGGATTTGCGCCAGCTTGCCGGCTCGGCTCGAGAACACAACCCGGAGCTCCAGCTCGATTTGGACCGAAGGCCGTGGTGATTCAGGAGGCATGGAAGGGATCCTGGATATGGAACTTGAAGAACAGCCAGTCATCGTCAAATTTCGCCCGCTGGAGTACGCGTCTCCGGCATCGCCGCATGAAGGCTCCATGCTTCTCCAAGAGCGGCCCGGCGTTGGGACTGAGGTTGCGGCAATGCCCTAGCCTGGCGGCATTGGTGAAATATTTCCAGGCCGGCGCCAGCTGCGCGTAGTCCTTCAAGGTCGAGGAGCTTCGATCGCTTCCGCCTTGCTCCGCTGGCATGGCTTCATCGCGGCAGCGGACGCGGATCTGGGGATGGCAGAAGGTCTCGTAACCCAGAAGCCAGCCGCGGATCGCCAGATCGAATACCTGACCGCTTCCCCACGGCAAGGTGGGATCGAATCCACCGCTCTCGAGGAAGTGACGGCGATGCATGAAGAGGAAGGCCGGTGGACACGAAAGAGCCTGATAAGGGAATCCTGCCAGGGGCTTTTCAAGCCGCTGCCGGAAGAAAGAAGGGGCGCTCCAATCCCACACCAGGTCAAAGAGGTGTTTAAACGGCCCGGCGGACGCGCCGGCGTCACCGGTCACCTCGAATCGAGGGCCGGCAAGGAGCATCCGGGGATGCTTTTCTGCCAGCAGGATAAACTTCTCGATCCAGTTTTCATCCGCGATAGCGGTGCGATCGCTGGCAAGTGCGAGGTACTCGGATTGCCGGTTCACCTTCAACCTGTCTTCACTCAGCGCTCGAGTCCAGGAAGCGGTGGTGGAAACCAGCCGCAAGCGGGGGTCTTTTTGAAACCGCTGGCCGAGCCGGCGAGAAGGCAGTCCCGTCGCCTTTGCAGATGTCAGAATAAGGACCTCAAAGCATCGATAGGTGCTCTTGTCGAAGATCGATGAGAGGAGCTCATCAGCCGCTGCAGCACGCTCGGCCATGGGAATCACCACCGTCACCAGCGGGTGGGGGCGCGCGGCAGCCCTGGAAGCCCCCGTCGGCACGCGCTTCCGGTAAGGCGAATGAAAATAAGCCGGCTCCAGGATGGGCAGCTTGAAGGCGTCGATGATCCAGCCGTCGTTTCGCTCGCGAATCGACTCCACATGGCCTTTCAAACGGCCGAGCGCTTCGCGATCGCGATGGATCCGGCGCAGGGCGGGTTGAAATCCGGGCAGGTGCCGCAGGCTCTGCATGACCCGGTCAAAGGTGCCCTTTGAAAAGACATGATGGGCAGCGCGGATTTTATTGTGAGTGACCTCGAAGCCGATGAGGGAGTTGTCGAAGTTGGTCTTGAAATAATGGCCAATGGAGACCTTGCCGGCGACCAGGCACCAGCCTCCGGCCAGCCAGGTCCTGAGGGCGATGTCGAGGTTTTCTCCTCCCCAGGCGAGCATGCCGCGGTCCAGGCCGCCGAGATGCCGGTACCATTCGCGGCGGCACATCCAGGCTCCTCCGCCAATGGTGCAGGTGCAGGACCGGCCGTCGATCTCCGTCGGCTCGGTCCAGTTGAAATCGAGGAAGGGATTGATGATGGTGCAGCCGGTCGCCGGCGGCAGCTTGAAATGGATGGACCAATCGCTGGGCTCCAGGCCATGGATGTGTGGAACGACGATGCCCCGGCCGGAGATCTTATCGAGTTCGGCGGCCAGGTTCTCCACCCAGCCCTCCGTGACGCTGCAGTGCGCGTCGAGGAAGACGAGGCAGCGGCCGCGGCCGAGGTCCGCCGCCAGGGCCCGGCTGTAAATCACCCCCCGCCTCCTCCGGTTGCGGAAGAGCCGGATGGGCCTGGCCTCGTACTCCGGACCCTGGAGAAATCCGGCGCTGCCATCTTCCGAGGCATCGTCGACGATGATGACCTCGAATTCTTCCTGGGCAGAGCTCCGGAAAATGCTGTCCACCGTCCGGCGCAGCCTAGTCCCTTCGTTCCGGCTGGCGAGGAGGATGGAGTACTCGATTCGATGATGGTTTCGTTCCGCCAACGAAAAGCGCCTCGATTCCAGTTCAACCGTGGTCGTGGGAAAAGGCTAATCGGTCACGTGAGCGATATAACTGATCCTGAGGCTGTGGATCCTGGTTTCCGCCCAGGTGCAAATCTCGAAGACCAGCATGTCCCTCAATTCTTGAACAACTCTCAGCCTGAGGCGGCAATTGGCCTCACAGGAAGCGTCCATGCCGGCAGGCACGACTTCCGCGCAAGGTTGTCTTGCAAATGGGTTGGCAAACCTTATGGTGCATCTCAGGATGCGGTCGCCATAACCGCACAAGAATCTTTCTACCTCAACTGGATTGATCTCCACCCTTTCGGGCCGGTTGTCGACCGGGAGAACAATAGCAAGCGGCGGAGCGCCTGGTCCTCTGGGAAGAAGATTTTCAAGAATGAGGCTAAACGTGCCGCTCTTGATCTCAGCCATGGTGATTTACCTCCTTGGGGCTTTCATTTTTTAAACCTCTGGAACTCATCCTTCCTCGCCGAGCAGGAAAGGATGTGAATTTTAAAACGGTTCAGGAACCTCGTTTCATCGAGGGCGGTTTCTTGGCGGAGAAGCGCTTCCTAGGTCCTTTCAACCGCACTCTCAGGCCTCCGGAGGCTTGGATTCTTCCTCCGCTGGGGATCAAGGCCCGGGGAAGGATGGCGATGGCCCGCCAGCGGTTTGAGCGGCCCATCTCCTCCGGAAGGCCGAGAAGGTTCCAGATGAATTTCTCACGCTCATTCCGGGAGCTCGGGGCTCTCTTGACCGGATCGACGCCATAGCGCGCGGCTTCGTCCGACTGTCGGTAGTAGGGCCGCCAGCTTGGAGTGAGCGTGTATTGAAGGTCGATGAACCAGAAATCGCCCAGCAAATAAGCCTTTTGCGGTTTCACATTGAATTCCAATTTTGGTGCTTTGGTACCTTTCATGGCGGTCCTTTCCTCGATCATTCCTGTCAACGGTCACTCAACCATTTTTTTACGGACGAACTCCCTCTCATAGCGATGGGGCGGCCGGATGGTTTTAATGATCCGGAAGCCGGTCCAGCGTTCGTGATACAGCATGGGAGCGGCGATGATATTTCCCAGATTAGAGCATCTTTCCTGGTGCCTGAAATTGCTGCCTTTCAAAAAGTGGAAAAATTTTCCGGTGGCGCTGAGAACCCACTCGCTGACGTTCCCCGCCAGGCCTCTCACGCCGTACGGGGAACTGTCAAAATCGATGCCGGCGCCGGTCATGTCCACCGGTTTCGGTTCATCCCTTGACAAGTTCCAGAAATAACTGTCGTTCAGGGAATGACCCCAAGGCCTGGGCCGGTCATCGGCGCCGCGGAGCGCCTTCTCCCACTGCTGGACAGTGGGAAGGCCCCAGCCGAGGTCATGACCGTATTCCAGGCGAAAATCCCAAGGAACGTCCTTGACCACCTCTTCCGCCGGCATCGAAGACACCCGGTCCAGCAATTCCTTGAGCTTGCAATGCCTGGCCTGTATTTCCCTGATCTTCATCGCGAGCCATTTCAAAAAGTGGGATTTGTCAATCGGCGCCTGACCTTTCATCACGGCGTTTCCGTAAGCAAGAACCAGGATTTGGTACTCCGAACGATCCGCCAAGCATTGCCAGGAATTGCCGAGATCTCTTTCCAGAGCGTCCAAATTTTTCCAGATTGAGGAAGGAAGCTGATCCTGGTGATTGCGAGCCCAACCGATGGCCTTTTTCATCGGGAGATGGCCCGCCAGGTAATATCCCATAGGGATGTTTTCATAGCCCGTGAAATAGGCATCGAGCACCGACCTCCACCTGAATTCGGTGAGGCAATTGCCCCTGTGCCAGAGCCATAAGTCGGGGGGGAGGTCTTCAATTTTGAGGTCATCGCCGCCGCTCTCTTGAAATCGATACTGCAGCCTCCCGAGGCCGGCCAGGGCGTCCCCGCACTCCTTTACCGTGTAGGTCAGCCAAGATTTGAACTCGCCGGCGGCAATGGGAGCGTGCGTGAGGGCGTAGGCCATGCAGGCCAGGATGAGGACCTTGCCGGCGGGAAGCCTTTCATCCGTTTCCTTTGCCAAGGTGGACTTTAGCCGGTCTTTGTAGCTCCGCCAATCAGTACGGTAAGGCTGGACGATGGCGTTCAGGAGGTCCAAGGGAGACAAGAACTTACTGGGATCTGGTCCGCCTGGAGGAAGCTTCTTTCCCCAGCAGTCTCGCAGGATGTCAAAGGGAACATCTTCGGCCAGGGGAAGAATCGCCTGGACATCCTTATCCACCATCCATTCACACCAGGCCTCGCCGAACTGGTCAAACCACTTCTTGAACTCTCCTACTGTCACCTCCGTCTCGCCCATGAAGAAACTGGTGTCCAGAAAATTCGGGAGCAGCCGGCTCATCTTGAAAAGGTGAATGACATCGCTTTTTGGCGTCGTTTCTAGGATTTCTGAAAAATCCTGTTTTTCCGAATCGGAGCACCAGAAGGGGCCTCTATTGACGTAGCGAAGCCCGGGTGGGGGGTCTTCTGGAACGATCAGCTGATCCAAGAACACCGTTTCGGCGGCCAGGAAGCTCGCAGAGTCCTCCCCCGGCTTCTCGATGAATAACGGGCTTTTGCTTGGCTCCAGGCGGGCTGGCTCCCATCTGCCCCCGAGGTCCTGGAAGCTCACGAATCCAATGAAAATAGGAATTTCAAAGCGGTGCACGTTTTTGACCAATCCGGCCTTGTAAGGGCCGGGAGCGAGGAAGATCCGCTCGCCGGACTGGAAAAACGGCTTATCATTCAAAACTTTCGGAGCAAACTGCAGGCCTGATTTGGCCAGCTCCTGGCATCCCTTTTCATCGCTTTTTACATCGATTTTTACATCCTGGGGATCCGTGGAAATGACCAGGGATCCTTTTGAAGCCAGCTCTTTGCGAAAATCTTTCACCGCCTGCAGCCCGGGCCTGGCCCGAAACGCCTCATGAATTCTGGCGCAGGCTTCTTCCCAACCTTCCGGCAGAGCTAATCCACCAGGGGCGGATTCAAGGCGGCGCGCCGGGCCGTCATACCAGACCGACCTCGCTTCGGCGATCGAGCGCTTGACCTGGAAGCTTTCAAAGAGATAGATGATCCCCAGGCCCGCGGTGGTGAGGAGCACTGATAGAAAAGCGGAGGCAAAAAGGCGCCGCCGGTATTTTTTCCGCTCTCGCGCCCGGATTTCCTCCAGGGCATCTTGAGGGACTTTTTGGCCTTCCAGCAGTTGCGGGCCGGCGGGATCCTCATGGGCCTTGGTGAGGTCATCGAACAGCTCCCTGGCGCTTTGATAGCGCAGGTCCGGCTTTTTCTGAAGCGATTTATAGATGATGTTGACCAGTCCCTTGGAAATGCGCGGATTGAGATCTTCAATCTGCGGCGGCATGGCTTGCAGATGGTATAAAGCCGTGGTCAGCGGGGTGTCGGCGCGATACGGCGTCCGGCCGGTTGCGAGTTCATAAAGAACGCAGCCGAGGGAGTAGATGTCCGTCCGGCTGTCGACCTCATCTTGCTGGACTTGCTCGGGCGACATGTACTCCGGCGTCCCGACCGGAAGACCCGTCATCGTGATCTTGTTCTCTCCCCGCGCTCGCGAGATGCCGAAATCGGTGATCAGGATGCGTTTTCCGGAGAGGAGCAAATTGCCCGGCTTCAAATCACGATGGATGATGCCGTGGGAGTGAATGTGGTGGAGCCCTTCGCAAACTTGTTTGCCGATCTTGATGACGAGATCCTCATCCAGGGGCTTCCTGAGCTCCGACAAGTCCCGGCAACGTTGAGAGCCGATCATCCCTCCAATCGCCAGGTCCAGGATGACGTAACGGTCGCCGAAATCCTCGCCATAATCGTGCAGCGGCACCACATTGGGGTGGTTCAGCTTCCGCAAATTTTGCGCTTCCTCCTCGAACCGCATGAGCAGCACCGGATCCCGGGAAAGCTCCACCGGCAAGAGCTTCAGTGCGAAGTTCTTTCCGCTGCGAGTGTCCATGGCACGGTAAATCTGGGCCATGCCCCCGATTTTGATGAGTTCATCGACGCGGTAAGGTCCAACGAGATCTCCCGGCTGCAAGGTTCTCGGCACGGCGGCAAAATCGCCGGGAAGGGAAAAGTGGCGGGGTCGAAGGCGCGGATGGAGGGGGCGCCGGAGGAGCTGCTCGAGGAGCAGGTAATATTCGCCGCTTGATTTTTCGTGGCCACCTGGAATGGATCGAAAGACAATCTTGTGGCCATGCGGCCGGTCGAACGTGAACAGATGGCGCTCACCGCACTGGTCGCAGCGTTCGAAGAGAACCAGAGGATGCAAGGACAGCAATTCCCTGCGCTCGTTCGAATAAAGATGAACTTGCCCGGTTTCAAGAGGTACATTGGAGCGGCACTCCACCTCTCCAAAGCCCGTGTTGTCTCCGACCAGCAAGGTGGAGTTGAAGATGTGCAATTGGCCGCTGATGCGGCTGGACATGGGGCAAAAGAGAGTCGATCGATGGATGAGCTGGATGCGGCTTAAAAAGCTGAAAAGATCCTTGCGGAACGCCCCGACTTGCGGAACGGCTCCGGAATGGGCCCAGCGGTTCCGCCATTCCAGGAGGCGGTCCAGTTTTTTTCTGGTCTGGCGCTCCAGCATTCCCTGTAAAGCTCCCAGAATCGGCGATCGGGATTGTTTGCCGAATTCCTGCAAAATGCGGCAGGTCCAGTCAAGCCAGATCCCGGCGGTCAGGGGTTTTTGAAGGATTCTGGAAACTTCTTCGTTGAGCTCGGGGTCTCGGTTTTCCCAGGAAAGGAAATCGGCAATCAACAACTGGCCCAAAAACTCCAAGGTGGTGTGGAAAAGGTTGAAGGCGTTCTCTGGAGATTCTTTCGCTTCAATCGCGCGCCGGAAATAACAGGCGATCGGAAAGGGAAACTTGCTCACGATCAGGACCTTCAAGAGGTCTGGATGCATCGTTCCCTCCTGGTGGATCAAAAAGGTGGAGGTGATCCGGAAACCACCTTCCGTCCGGCAACAACCAAACCGATCAATTTGATGACGGCGCGCCACGCCCATTGTTCGCGCGCCTGCGCCAGACGTTCTGGATTTGATTCGAGGACCGAGATAAGGCTGGCAAGGCGCTCGAGGACAACGGATTTTTGGCTGAATATGCTCCCTTCACACGATTTAAATCGCCACTATGTGCATATATCGTATGACCAGAGTCGTGAAATCGTCAAGATTAAAATCCCCGCACGCCGTAGACATACCCGTCGGCGCCGGCGAGGAGGATGGAGGCGCTGCCGCCTTCCTCCAGGATGGCCACGGCCGGCGGCCCCACCACGGCGGGGAAGTCGATCCGCCAGCGCAGGGCGCCCGCCGTTCCGGAGGCGCCGGGCCCGAGGCAGTACAAGTTGTTTCCGGAGGTCCACAGCGCCTCGTCCCGGCCGTCCGAGTCCAGGTCGGCGCTGGCCGAGCCCGCCGGCGCGCCGCTGAAAGGAGCGGGCAGGCGCCAGAGGATCCTGCCCGTGGCCGCGCTGTAGCAGCGCACCCCGTCCACGTAGCCGATCCCCATGGCCTCGAGGGCGCCGTCGCCGTCGAAGTCGCCGAAGGCGGGCCAGTCCGGCGGGCTCTGATCGAGGGCGTCCCACCACGCCAGGGAGCCATCGAGGTTCATCAGGCCGGTCATGGAGGGGCCGCCGAAGTAGAGCGCCTGCCGGCCTCCCTCGCCGAACGGTCCGGCGGTGGGCAGGCCCCAGTAGACCGGCTTGGCGGGCACCGCATCCCAGCTCGCGTCCTTGGCCAGGAGGTTCCGGCCGCTCGAGCCCTTCATCAGGTAGACGAGGCTGGGGAAGAACGAGGCCAGGTCATCGAGCCCATCGCCGTCGAAATCGGCGATGGCGAAAGGGGCGCCGCCGACGCCGCGCTGGCTGATCTGGCGGTCGCGCTCCCAGATCAAGCGGCCGTCGATCCCCGAGAGCAAAGCCGTCTCCTCGCTGTGCATCATCGAGCGGCGTACCGTCACCAGGACATCCTGCCTCTCCGGATGGGTGAAGCGGCCCGTTTGCCAGAAGATGATGCCGCCCGAGTTCCATACCGGCGGGCTGCCGGGGATCTTCTCGAAATCGTGATGCCATATCTCCTCGCCGGCGAGGCTTGTGGCCGCCAGGCGCGCGCAGCCGGAGGGGGCCGCGGCGGCGAGCAGGATCTGCCTCCCGCCATCTCCGTCAAGGTCGGCGATGACCGGGCCGCGCAGGAGGTCCGGCCACTGGGCGCTCTGGCCGCGCCCCTTCAGCCGCGTGAGCGCCGCCGGCTTGCCCTCGTCCGGCGGCTGGAAGGCGATGACCTCCTCGCCGCATCCTTGAACGGCGATCATCGGCCGCTTCGCCCCTTTGAGCCACGCAACCGTTGGCGGGCTCGGGCCGGCCCCGAGGCGGCGGGTCGAGTGGAGGGCGGCCTTGCCGCGCTCGATCTTGACGGCGGCGCGGCATCCCGGCTGGTGCCGGCAGCGAATCAGCAAACGGCCGCTCCCGTCAAAAGCCAGCGCCTCGAGGCCCGCACCGCGGACAGCGGGGCCGGTCTTGAGCTCCCCGGCCTCCCAGCGCGTTATGGAGAGGCGCGTTTCCGTCGAGAGGTCGCCCATCTTCTCCTTCAAGACCACCAGCGGACCCCGCTCGCGCGCCAGGCGCAAGACCGTCCGCTTGCCGAAGAGGGCGGTGCTTTTCACGCCGGGGGGGAGGGGAGCGTCGGCGGTTTGAAGCGAGGCCCTCTCCCGCTGCCAGAGGAGGGCGGGCGAGCCGCCCTTCATCGACCAGATCCGCAGGATTCCAAAGTCGGGAATGCCGCCGCCGCGGCCATGCAAGGTTGCAACCTCGCTCGTTTTGTCGCCGTCCAGATCCAGGGCGGCGAGGAGATACTCCTCCGCCAGCTCCGCCTGGATCTTCCCCGTGAGCGCGTCGTGGACGCTGATATGCCACCGCCCGTCGCCCCGGTCGTTGAAGATGCAGGCCAGCAATTCGGGCCGGCCGTCGCCGTCGACATCGGCGGCCGGATCGGGGGCGGCGCGGAAGATTTTCAGCGGATTGGAGATGTCGAGCTCGATAGGGCGCTGCCAGAGGAGCTGGAGCTTCTGGCCGCGAAAGCCAAGGACGTCGAGGTGCTTCGAGAAGTCGGCTTGAATCAGGAACTCGGACTTCCGGTCGCCGTCGAAGTCGAAAGCCCCGAAGTACCCGTAGCTGCGGGTCTCGGTGAAGCGGCAGCGGTCCTTCACCTTGCCGGTGCGTCCGTCCAGGAGGAGCAGGTCCTTGAGCGGCAGGATCGCCACCTCGAGGGCGCCGTTGCCGTCGAAGTCGCCGGCCAGGGGGAGGGGCTGGAAGAGCTCCGCGATCGGCTCGGTCTCCCAGAGCTGGACCCACCGTCCATCCCGCCTGGCGAAGCATCGCCCGACGGCCTCCTGCCACCGGCCGCTCACGGTGCGCTTGTTGAAGGCGCTCTCGAACTCGAGCTTTTCCTGGCCGGGCTCCTCGGGAAACGCATCGGCGTAAACGACCGTTGGAGAATCGGCCTCCTCGGCGGCTCCCTCGGCTGGAAAGAAACCAGCCGGGGGTGGCGGGGGAGCGGCGTTTCCGGCGGTTTCATCCTCCGGCAAGAGGATCTCGGCGTCTCCGTCTCCTGGCTCGACGATCAAGAGAGACTCCAGCGCCCCGACAAACTGCTTCCAGGCGATGCGGGGCGCGGCGATGCGGCCGCGCGCCGGGGAGCGGGCATCCAGAGACGGGCTGCGGCGGAAACAGGGCCACTCGCCGGGCCGAGGGAACTCGCGGCCCGAATCGGGAGCCAGGGGGAATAATCCGGCGGCCGCGCCCAGGAGGAGGATCTTGAAACTCATCGAGGCGCCTCGGCCGGCTTCTTCTCCTCCGCGAATTTCCAGCCGCGCCGGGCATCGATTTCGCGGCGGCTGCGGCTCAAGTAGTCGCGCAGCTCCTCCAGGCCGTATTGCCGGGCCAGCGCCCGCGCGCTGGCGCCCGGCACAAGCGCCTGCAGCACGAACCACTGCTCGCGCTCGAGCCATTTGGTCTGCTTCACCTCGCCGACGCGCTCCTGGAGGAGTTTTTCGAGCTTGCCCCGGTTGAAGTTCTCGTGGTAAATGCCGCGGTCGAGGTCGAGGGTGATGCGGCTGGCGTTGAGGCCGGGCGTCTTCTCGTAAAGGATTTCCTCGCCGGTGAGGTCGTAGACGGCGCAGTCGCAATTTTGCGTGGCGGTGACGACGTAAAAGTGGTGGTTGAGGGCATGGGCTTGAAGGGAGGCGCCGCCGGAGTAGGCGCTCGGCCAGACCACCAGCTCCGCCCCTTGATCGGCGAGGCGCTGCCAGACCTCCGGGAAGTTGACGTCGAAGCAGATGGCCAGGCCCAACCGTCCGAAGTCGGCGGTGAAAACGGGGGCCGCCTGGCCGGCGTCGACCGGTTGCTTCAAATCGAACTCCGACCAGTAAGGGAAGACCTTGTCGTAGAGGCCGGCCACCTTCCCCTCGCGGTCGAGAAGGACGGCGGAGTTGAGGCGCTTCGTCCCCTCGAGGCGGTCGAGGGGGCAGACCAGGTAAGTGCGGTGCTTCTTCGCCAGAGCGGAAAGAGTCGAGATGGTTGGGCCATCGAGAGCTTCCGGGCGGCCGGCCTGGCCCATGAAGGTCTCGGGGAGGATGATGAGGTCCGCGCCCGCGGCCCCTTCCCGCTCGACTATCCGGGCGACTTCTTCGAGGCTCTTGCCGCGGAAGCCGAGGCTCACGACCCGCACCGGCCGGCCGATCTTTCTGGACTCGGCTTCAGGCGAATCAGGAAGGGATTTTATCGGCCAGAACAAAATGAGAACGCCGAGCGACAGAATAGAGCGCATATTTCACAGCTTCCTCTCAGGGGCCAGCTTGACGACATATCCATTGCACAGGGCGATGGTGCCCAGGTCCTTGGTCTGCCAGGCGCAAACGATCCGGTCGAATCCGCCTCTTTCGATCCGTTTCTCCAAGAGCAGGTTTCCGGAAGCATCGGTTCTCAGAATCAAGGCCGCCGCTCCAACCCATCCGGCTGCCATGAAATCTCGATTTCCCAGGAGGAAACCGCCATCCCACGTCATAGACACCTTAACTAAACCACATGCGTCTGTGGCCCTGAAAATCCTTTCCCAGAGCAGCCTTCCATTGGAGTCGGCGCGGAGGAGGATTATCCCGGGATTTTTATTTTCCTGGACGCCGCCCACGATGAAGCCGCCATCGCTCAAGGGCTCGACCGTATATCCAATCACAAACGCCTCCGGGTCCCCGTAGGTCTTCTCCCAGAGCTTGTTGCCGAGCGCATCCGTTCTAACCAGGTAGGCGGCGACTGACTTTCTCCCTCCCTTCAGGGAAGCGGAGTCGGTGGAGCCGGCGAGGATGAATCCGCCGTCCATGGTCTGGCGCGCGCAGGGACCGTTTTCATACTGTCCTTCCCAGCCTTCTCCTCCATAGGTCTTCTGCCACTCCAGGCCTCCCGAAGCGGATAATTTTAAGAGGAGAAAATCGGTCTTGCCGGCGCCGCAAGATGCCGTAACGGCGCCGGCGATGAAGCCTCCATCGCCTGTTTGCTCGATGCTGCTTCCATGATCGTATCCAGGGCCGCCGTAGGTTTTTTTCCAGAGCTCGTTTCCCCGGGAATCGACCCGCAAGAGCAGGAGATCGCAGTCGTCCGAAGCCCATTCTGATTCGGTGCCGCCGATCGCAATAAACCCTCCATCAATCGTCTGGCGTACTTTCGTCACCAGTTTTCCCCCGATCCCTCCGTAGCTGTGGCTCCATAGTTCTTTTCCTGATCCGCTAAGTGCTCCCTTTCGCAAATGAGAATAAGGTTAGAGCGAGAGATTTTGACTACCTGCAAGGCGCGAGGCCGGAAGCGATACGGGACGGAGTATCGCTGAGGCC
>JACQVS010000086.1 GCA_016209605.1 Planctomycetota bacterium | reverse complement strand
GACGCAAAGAGCGCAAAGAATAAGAAAAAAATTAAAGTTAATTAAAGAAGTAAGAAAATATAAATTTCAAATTAAGACTCTGAACTGCTTTCTTAAACTTCGCGACCTCTGCGTCTTTGCGGTTCAATTCAAAAACCTTGGACTAGGTAAGGTTTAATGCTACCAAAATCGCTGCATCCTGAAGATATATCCAACCGCCCGAAACTTCCCGGCGTTCGGGAGGCCGGCGCGGCTTACCAGGTTTTTGCCCGCGAGGTGGCTTACGACGGGCGGTACATCAAGGTGCTGCGGGAGCAAATCCGGCTTCCCAACGGCCATGAGGCCACTCATGAGATCGTCCGCCATCCCGGCGCCGTCACCGTCATTCCGGTGCTCGAGGAGAAGCCGGGGGTCAAGGAGCTGGTGCTCGTCGAGCAGTTCCGGACCTCGGTGGGCGGCTTCATCCATGAAATCCCCGCCGGCATCCTCGAGTCCGGCGAGGACCCGCTCGCCTGCGCGCGCCGGGAGCTGGAGGAGGAGACCGGTTACGCCGCCGAGCGCTGGACGCATATCGCCAGCCTCTATCCCACGCCCGGCATCGCCGCCGAGCCCTTGATTTACTTCCTCGCCGAGGGGCTCAAGCTCAAGGGGGGCCTGAACCTCGATCCCGGCGAGGTCCTGACGGTGAAGCGATTCCCCCTCGACCTCCTGATCGACTCGATGGTCTTTGGAAAAAGGATCGAGGGAATTCCCCTCATGGTCGATGGAAAGACGCACCTGGCGGTTTTTTATCTAGGCGCTTATTACGGCTGCACCAGGCGATGAAGCTTCCGGTGGTGGTGATCGTCGGCCGGCCCAACGTCGGCAAATCGTCGCTCCTCAACTGCCTGGCGGGGGAGAGGATCTCCATCGTCGAGGAGACGCCCGGGGTGACGCGCGACCGGGTGAGCGCCATCGTCTTCCACCAGGACGCGGCCATGGAGCTGGTCGACACCGGCGGCATCGGCATCGTCGACCGCGACGACCTGGTCCAGCACGTCAACCGCCAGATCTGGCTGGCCCTCGCCCTGGCCGACGTCATCCTCTTCGTCGTTGACGCGCGCGAGGGCTTGACGCCCCTCGACCGCGAGGTGGCGCATAAACTGCGCGAGAGCCCGGAGCTGCAGGACCGGAAGCGGCCGATCCTGCTCATCGCCAACAAGGTCGACGCCCCCAAGCATGAAAACGCCGCCGCCGAGTTCTTCGCCCTCGGCCTGGGCGAGCCTATCCCCATGAGCGCCAAGGAGGGCTTCGGCCGCACCGACCTCCTCGATCGCATCGTCCAGCTCCTGCCGCCGGCAGGCGAGGTGGACCTTGATCCGACGATGCGCATCGCCGTGGTGGGACGGCAGAACGTCGGCAAGTCGACCTTCGTCAATGCCCTCGCCAGGGAGGAGCGGGTGATCGTCAGCGAGATCCCCGGCACGACGCGCGATGCCATCGACGTCCGGATCGAAAAGGACGGCCGCATCTTCATCTTGATCGACACGGCGGGCCTGACGCGGCGCGGGCGGCACCGGGGGTCGATCGAGTTCTACAGCCACGCGCGCGCCGAGGCGGCCATCCGCCGCGCCGACGTGGTGCTCCTCATGATCGATGCCCTGGAGGAAGTCTCCAAGGTGGACAAGAAGATCGCCGACCTCATCGAAGAGCGGGGGAAGCCCAGCGTCGTGTTGATCAACAAGTGGGACCTGTCGCAGCAGCAGGTGGAAACCGAGCGCTACGCCCGCTACCTCGATGACCGCTTGCCGGGATTGAGCTATGCCCCCAAGGTCTTCATCACCGCCAAGGGGGGCCGCAACGTCCAGAGCGCCATCGATATCGCCCAGCAGCTCTTCAAGAAGTCGCGCCGGCGGATCCCGACCGCGGCCATCAACCGGCTGGTGGAGAAGATCAAGGAGCATCACGGCCCGGCCCGACTCCACGGCAAGGGGCCGAAGATCTTCTACGTCGCCCAGGTGGGGGCGGGGCCGCCGACCTTTGTCCTCTTTGTCAACGATCCGGAGCTTTTCCCCAAGGACTACCGCCGCTACATCGAAAACCGCTTCCGCGAGGCCCTCGACTTCGGAGAGATTCCGCTGCGCCTCCTCTTCCGCCAGCGCGAGTCGATTTATCATGGCAAGGAGCTCAAATAACCAGTTCGGCCGGATCTCCCCCGGCTACCGCATCCTCGGAATCGACCCCGGGACGCGGAGCGTCGGCTACGCGGTCCTCGAGCTCGACCGCTCCCTCAAGCCCGTGGTTCTGGCGCACGGCGCCGCCGCCGCCCGGGCCGCGCTGCCGATCAGCGACCGCCTGAAGAAGATCTACCTCTCGCTCGCCGGCCTTCTGGAGAAGAGCCGGCCCGACGTGGTGGTGGTCGAGGAGGTCTTTTACGGCAAGAACTTCCAGAGCGCCCTCAAGATCGGCGAAGGCCGCGGCGTGGTGCTCCTGGCCGCCGCCCTGGCCGGCCGCGCGGTGGTCGAGTACCCGCCGGCCACGGTGAAGCAGGCCGTGACCGGAAACGGCCGGGCCACCAAGGACCAGGTGGAGCGGGTCATCGCCCGCCTCCTCAAGCTCGAGAAGCCCATCGCCTCGCCGGACGCCGCCGACGCCCTGGCCATCGCCTTCTGCCACGCCCAGCGCGTCCGGGGCCGCTTGCGCGCCCTCGGCGGCCCGGCCGGCTGGCTCAAGAAAAAGCGCCGCCGCCAAGGAAGCTCTTTACAAAAGCTGCTCGATAGGCTAAAGATTTCTCGATGAATCCTTTATGGAGAGCAAACGATGGCGAATCCAAAAAAAACTGAGGTCTTGCTGCAATCGGAGCTGAAGGGGATCCCGCTCCTCCGCCGCGGGAAGGTGCGGGATCTTTACGATCTGGGGGAGCATCTCCTCCTGGTCGCCACCGACCGCCTCTCGGCTTTCGACGTGATCCTTCCGAACGGCATCCCCGACAAGGGGAAGATCCTGACCCAGCTGTCGGTCTTCTGGTTCCAGGAGCTGAAAGTCCCCAACCATCTGGTCACGGCCGACGTGCGCGAGATGCCGCCGGCGCTCAAGCCCTTCGCCGGACAGCTCGAGGGGCGCTCCATGCTGGTGCGAAAGCTCGAGATCATTCCGGTCGAGTGCGTGGTGCGAGGATACCTTGCCGGTTCCGGCTGGACGGAGTACTCCAGGTTGCAAAGCATCTGCGGCGTGCCGCTGCCTCCGGGCCTCAAGCAGAGCGAACGGCTGGCGGAGCCGATCTTCACCCCTTCCACCAAGGCGGAGGCCGGCCACGACCTGCCCATGACCTTCGCCGAGGTCGAGAAGGCGGTGGGGGCGAACCTCGCGGCCGCGCTCAAAAAAAAGAGCCTTGACACCTTCAAGAGGGCCTCGGTAATCGCCCAGGCGCGCGGAGTCCTCCTCTGCGACACCAAGTTCGAGTGGGGATTCCGGCCGGGGACGAGGGGGAAACCGGATGCGGAGCTGTTCCTGGCCGATGAGGTGCTAACCCCCGACTCCTCGCGCTTCTGGATGGCGGCGAGCTACCAGGCGGGGAAGAGCCAGGAGGCCTTCGACAAGCAGTTCGTCCGCGACTACCTGAACAAGCTCGCCTGGAACAAGACCCCGCCCGGCCCGCTCCTCCCCGCCGAGGTGGTGGAGGGGACAAGGCAGAGGTACGTGGAGATTTACCAGAAGCTCACGGGGAAGGCCTGGCCGAAGAGTTGATTGGTCACAGGAGCTTGGAGGCACTGAGGAGCGATCTGAGTTATTTCCGTTAACCGGAGAGACTTCCTGGCCTATAATGACCGAGTTACTTTACTGGTGGCGTCTGGTTGGATCCAGCCGCCATCCACAGCGTTCAGCTAAAGGCACCATGGCCAGCGAGGAAAGAGCCTGTATGTTTGGCCGGAAACCGGACTTCTTTGACCTGATCATTTTCATCATGACCGTCGAGGAGACGTTCGGGATCTATTTTCCCGATGCCGATGCTGAAAAGATCAGGACCCCTCGCGACCTCAAGCGTTACCTGGAATCCCGCTTGTATCAAGGGCCGGGGAGCCCTTGCCTTTCCCAGCGCTGCTTCTACCGTCTCCGCCAAGCCCTCTCCAAGGTCCTTTCAACCTCCCGAGACCTGATTCGGCCAGGAACCAAATGGAAAAAACTTCTTCCATGGTGGAAGCGTAGACGTCTTTGGGAAGCGCTGGGCAAGGCCTCCGGCCTGCCCTTGCCAACTACAAAGCCCCAGTTCAATTTGAAGAGCCTTCAGAATTCGCTCGCGGCATCGATGATATATTTGGTCATCGCTACCTTTTGCCTTTGGAACAATGAAGCTGCCCGTTCCAGTAGCCTGATATGGCTGTTGATAGGCATTGTGGCGATCTTAATTTTTAGTTTGCCTATCTTGGCCGGTACCATTAAACCAGCATTTGAGAATTGGGTCGAGAAAAGGCACTTCAAAACCATCGGGTCATCCGCAGTTTACCTGGCCAGCACCGCGGCTTGTAAACTGAAGGAGCCAGGGGAAGGATGGAGCCGAAAAGAGATTTCCGGGATCGTCGACCGCTTGATTGTGGAGGTCATCGGGGTGAAAAAGTTCTCGGATGAATCCCGCTTCTTTGGAGACCTCTGTCAGGGCTGAGGATCCATTCCAGTGATTGAAATCTAATCATTTTAGAGCTTCCGCAACGCATAATTGAGGCGGCAAAATTCTTGAGATTGTAGATATGAATCAACCCAAGAAGGTTCTGATCCTCCTCGGCAGCGACTCTGACTTTGCGGTCATGCGCGAGGCCGGCGAGGTCTTGAAATCCTTTGAGGTGGGGTTCGACCTGCGCGTCCTTTCCCTGCACCGCGCCCCCGACGAGGCGCTCGAAGCGGCGCGCACGGCCGAGAAGGACGGCTACCACGTCATCATCGCCGCCGCCGGCCAGGCGGCTCACCTCGCGGGGGCGGTGGCGGCGCACACCGTGCTGCCGGTGATCGGCGTGCCCATGGATTCGGGCCCGCTGCGCGGCGTCGATGCGCTCTATTCGACGGTGATGATGCCTCCCGGCGTTCCGGTGGCGGCCATGGCGATCGGCGGCAGCCGCAACGCCGCCATCCTCGCCCTCCAGATCCTCGGGACGAGCGATGAGGCGCTGCGCGAGAAGCTGCGCGCCTACAAGGCGAGCCTGGCCGAGGGAGTGCGGGCCAAGGACAAGAAGATCCAGGAGGAGCTGAAGAAGTGACGACGCGGACCGCGGCCCGGAAAAAATCCATCGCCAAATCCGCCAAATCCGCCGAACCCGCCGGATCCGTCAAATCCGCCCCCTTCCAGGCGCCGGCGCGCGCCCTGGAATGGGTCGGGGAAGTGGACGGCTGGGTGGAGATGATCGACCAGACCCGCTTGCCCGCCTCCTGCGAGATCCTTCAGATCCGCACCGCCGAGGAGATAGCCGAGGCCATCCGGCGCCTGTCGGTCCGCGGCGCGCCGGCTATCGGGGTGGCGGCGGCTTATGGCGTGGTTCTGGGAGCGCGCTCCGCCGCCGGCAACGGCTTGGGATCCTTCCAGCGCGCCTTGAAAGAGGCCATTGAAAAACTCGCCGCCTCCCGCCCGACCGCCGTCAACCTGTTCTGGGCCTTGAAGCGCATGGAGGAGAAGGCGAAATCGTGGATCGCGGAGGGCCGCGAGGCCCGCGAGGTCGCCTCTCTCCTCCTCGAGGAAGCGCGCGCCATCCACCGGGAGGATGCGGCCTTGTGCGAGGCCATCGGCCGCCACGGCGCGGCGCTCTTGCGGGACGGCGAAACCGTCCTCACCCACTGCAACGCCGGCGCCCTGGCGACGGGCGGCCTGGGCACGGCGCTGGCGGTGATTTACCGCGCCGTCCAGGATGGCAAAAAGATCCGCGTTTACGCCGACGAGACCCGCCCGCTCCTCCAGGGGGCGCGGCTCACCGCCTGGGAGCTGGTGCGGGCCGGCATCGAGGTGACGCTCCTCTGCGACAGCGCCGCGCCCGTCCTCCTCCGCGCCGGGCGGGTCGATGCCGTGGTGGTGGGAGCCGACCGCATCGCCCGGAACGGCGACGCCGCCAACAAGATCGGCACCTATGGCCTCGCCGTCCACGCCCGCGGGCAAGGAGTGCCATTCTACATCGCCGCGCCGAGCACGACGTTCGACCTGTCGATCGCCTCCGGCCGGCAAATTCCCATCGAGGAGCGCCGGCCGGAGGAGGTGACCGCCGGGTTCGGCCTCGCCACGGCGCCCGAGGGCGTCCGGGTCTATAATCCCGCCTTCGACGTCACCCCGGCGGCGCTGATCACCGCCTTCATCACCGAGCACGGCGTCATCCGGCCGCCGTACCGGCGGAGCATCGCCGCCGCCTTGAAACGTCGATGAACCGGCGAAGGGCTTTAATATTTCGTGAGGGAGGTTAGCCATGACCGTGATGAACCGGCGAGACTTCAACTTTTTCACGGCGACCGCGGCGGCGGCCTTTTGCTCCTGCCAAGCCGGGCCGGCGGCGCCGGATCCCAAGCCCCGCGTCCGGCCAAATCTTTTTTACGGCCTTTCCACCGGATCCTGGAATCGGGTGACCAGAAAGGGGGAGCCGCTGCCGCTCCTGAAAATCCTCGATGGAACCGCCGCGAGCGGCTTCAACGGCGTCCGCTTGACCGGCTTTCCGGAAATCCTCGAGCGCAACGGCGTGACGCTCGAGCGGCTGGGAGAGGAGCTCGAGAAACGCGGGCTGAAATTCTCCACCACCTCCTTCGGCGGCGCCTATTACCAGCGCGAGGCGCAGGAGGAGATCCTCAAGCGCTGGCGGGTGAATCTCGAGGCCCACCGGCGCTTCGGCGCTCGAGCGGCCGTGGTCTTCCCTCCCGGGCCGGTGCGGCCGGAGGAGGAGAAGGAAGCCTTCGGCGAGATGGGCCGATTCCTCAACCGCATGGGCAAGCTGGCCCTCGAGGAATTCGGCATTCGCATGGGGCTCCACAATCACACCGACTCGCTGGTGGAGACGCCGGCGCAGGTCGACCGCTTCCTGGAGGAGACCGACCCCCGCAGCGTCTTCTGCGCCTGGGACACGGCCCACCTCCTCCTCGGCGGCTGCGACGTCCTGGCCGTCTTCAAGAAGTCGAGCGAGCGCATCGTCTTCACCGACTTCAAAGATGCGACGCGCCGCCCTTCCCCCGCCGATTACCTCGCCCCCAACGGCGAGCGCCACGCCGGCGATTCGAAGGAGGGGAGGTTTTTCAACTCCATGCTCGAGCTCGGGCGCGGCGAGATCGACTTCCCCGCCCTGTTGCGGCTCCTCAAGGAAAAGAAGTACAAGGGCTGGATTGTCCACGACCTCGACACCATCCGCGTCTCCTGCTCCGAAAGCTGGCGGGTGGCGATGGAGTACATCGCCGCCCGCCTCGATCCCATTTACCAATGAGCGGCGCTCATCGGCTGTTCTGAAACGGCGCCTCGATCCGCCAGCCGGCCTCCGGATCGCAGAGGGCGTGCCCGGCGGCGCCGCGCCAGGTGGCGTGGACGGACAGGCCGCGCTTCACGAGAGCGCTCGCGGTTTCGCGCGCCCCGCCCTCGCCGTTCCCGGAAACGGCGATCCAGCGCGGCCGGACGGCGTCGAGGAGCGGTTCGATCAAGCGGTGGCGCCGGCCGTGATGGGGAAAGACCATCAGCTCCGAGCGCAGATCATCGCCGTGCGACAGCAGCCGCGCCGCGCCTTTTTCCTCGAGGTCGCCGGTGAACAGGGCCGAGCGGCCGCGCCAGGAGAGGCGCAGCGCCAGGGAGCTGTCATTGGAGGAGCGGACGGAAGCGAGCGGCTCCCGCGCGCTGGGGTGGAGCACCTCGAGGCTCCCCTCGGGGCCGGCGGCGAGTCGGTCCCCTCGCGCCAGCGTCTCGACGGCGCATCCCCGCGAGCGCAGCCGCCCGGCCAGGGCCCGGCCGTGAGGGAAGGCTTCGAAAAAGGGGGAGGTCCAGAGGCGATCCGCCGGCACCGTATCCAGAAGCTCCTCGAGGGCGTTGGTGTGGTCGGCATCGCAGTGGGTCAAGATGAGGCCATCGAGCCGGCGCACGCCCAAGGCCAGGAGCGCCCGCGACAGGCGGCTCCCCAGGCCGGCGCCTTGATCGCTCGAACCGGCATCGATGAGGAGGCTTGCACCGCCGGGGAGCAAGAGGAGTTGCGAGCTGCCGGCGCCGACGTCGAAAAACCAGATTTCCGGCGCCGCCCGCCGCGCCGCTTTCCAGCCCTCCAGCTCCGCTCCGAAGAAGGACCCGCTGATGAGCAGCCCCAGGAGGCCGAACCAGATCCACGGCCGCGCCCCCTGGTTTTTGGAGAGGCCGAGGATCGGCTTGCCGGCCAGGATCCCCATGGCCGCGGCCACCGTCCAGAGAGGCGGCGCCGGCGCGGCGAGGCAGGTTCCTGGAACTGCAGCCAGCGCCGGCAGGAGCCGGTCGAGGAGGAGAATGGAAACGTGCGTCAGCCAGACGAAGGGGGCAGCCGCCAGGGAGTGCAGCGTTCCGAGGACCAGGCTGAGGGAGCCGAAGATGAGGATGGCGGTCACCGGAAAAGCCACGGCGATGCTCCAGAAGACGCCCAGAGGGTAAAGTCGCTGGAAATAGTAGAGGATGAGCGGCGCCGTTCCGGCCGCGGCCGCCAGGGAAACGGCCAGCGACTGCCGCCCCCAGCGCAGCAGGGCATGGAGCAGACCCAGCGCCCGGCCAGCGAGCCGGAGCGCCGGCTTCCCGGCGGTCTTCCGGCTCCAGCCCAGAAGCCGGGAGGAAAGCTTCCCTCCGGGCAGCGCCGCTTCGAGAGGGCGGCTCCAGATCAGGATCGAGCCGACCGCCAGCGCCGAGAGCTGGAAGCCGATGTCCCACAGCCACTCCGGCCAGAGGGCGAGGAGCGCCACGGCCGTCCAGGAGAAGCCCTCCAGGGAGCGGCTCGATCGCCGGCAGGCCCTGGCCAGGGTGAAGAAGGAGAGCATGGCGACCGCGCGCACCACCGGCGGGGCGGCGCCGGTCACGGCGGCGAAAAGCCCGAATACCACGAGCTGCACGGCGGTGCGCAGGCGCGCCGGCAGGGGGAGACGGAGGAACAAGCCCAGGAGCACACTGGCGTGCAAGCCGCTGATGGCGAGGTGGTGGAACGCGCCCGAGTCGCGGAAGGCCCTGGTGAACTCCTTCCTGAGCAGCCGGCGGTCGCCGAGGAGGAGCGCCAGGACCACGCCGCGGTCCTCGTCGCCGTAAAGGTCGCGCAGGAGATGGTGGAGCCGTTCCTGCAGCAAGAGGACCGCCCCTTCCAGGAGGCCGCGGAGGCCGCCTGAGAACGGCTGGTAGTCGATCACCTCCACGAGCTGAGGCGTGCGCACTTGCAGGGAGGGCAGGGATCGGGAATTGGCCGTGTCGCCGGGATTGCGCGCCCCGCGCGGCGGCTGCAAGCGCCCGGTGAGGGAGATGCGGTGCCCGGGGCGGAGGAAGGCGAGGTCGCCGTCCACCCGCACCTCGAGGGCGGGACCGGAGGTCTGGAAGGAGGTCCAGGGCCTGCAGCTCGACGGCGAGCCATGCCCATAGGGCGGGCGCGATTTCAAGACGGGAACGGTCTTCACCCTGGCCGCGAGGGTCGCCAGCTCCGCCCCGGCGCCTGCCGGCAGAGAGCCTGGACCCGTCGACAGGGTGCCGCGCTCGAGCCCTGCGGCCAGGATCACCAGGCCGAGCCCCAGCCGCCCGAGCCCTGACCGCTTCCTGAGCAGAAGCCAGCCGGCCCCGGCCGCCAGCGCCGCCCAGCGCGCCAGAGGCGGCGGGACTTGAAAGGCGCCGCCCGCGGCCATGCCCGCGACGAAGAGCGCGGCGGCGAGGTAAATCGGCGGAGCGGATGAGCGGGAGATCCAAAAATCGGGGTTGGTCAGCACGGTTTCATGCTTGTCCTGGAATTGGATCCGTGCTGGGGCGGGAGCGTCCCTGACTTTCACGTCAGGACGCCGGTGGTCGAGCAGCGGTCAATTTAATCGCCGGCCGGGAAAAGGAAAGGAATTTTCCGCCGCCGCACTAAGTGCAGTAACTAAGACCCCGCGATGCG
>JACQVS010000085.1 GCA_016209605.1 Planctomycetota bacterium | reverse complement strand
CGCTTCGCGCTCCGCCCGCAACCCAATAATAACCGCAAAGACGCAAAGGACGCAAAGTTAAGACGCAAAGCGAATTGGAGAGCGGTCCTGGGACGCCAAGACATCTACGCAGCCTGCGAAGAAGTTTTGATGATAGAGTCTAACCGCGTTCAGGATGGGTTCGCCGTCTTCGGCGAACCCATCCTGAACGCTTGAGTTGTTTTTCTCGATAATTTCGTTGAATGTCCATTCTTCATAAAATCTTATCCGGCCTCCACACCGCCGATGTGGTCCTCGAGACCTACGATCGCCAGGGAAACTGCGTCCTCCAGCTCAGCGGCCGGGAGTTTGCCCAGGCCGCCTGCTCGAACCGCCGCGCCTTTTCCGGCTGGGCCACCGCCGGCTACAACGGCCATAAAGTGGTGGGGCTGCTCTTCAAGTCCGAGGAGACCATCGAGTTCCTGGTGACCGCCTTCGCCGCCCTGGCCGAGGGCTTCACCGTCGTCCCCTTCTATCCCAACTGGAGCGCCGAGCTGCAGCTCCGCTACCTCTTGCAGTACCGGATCCGCGCCATGGCCGTGGGTCAAGGATTCGCACGCCGGGTCGAGGACTGGGGAGAGCATCTCGACCGCATCGTCAAGATCCCCCAGGTCAAGGCCTGCCCCATTGACGAAAAAGACGGGCCCATCGACGAAAAAGGGGGGCCCATGGACGGGAGTGCCGGGCAAGCCGGCCTTGACTATCCCGAGAGCTTGCCCGAAAGCCATCCCTGCGCCTGGATCTTCACCTCTGGCACCTCGAGCGCCGTGCCCAAGTGCACCGTTATCAGCTTGAGCAACATCGCCGCGGCGATCGACAACATCCAGAAGCTCGACTTCCTCTATCCGGGCATGACCCTGCACTCGCCCCTTTCCACCAGCCACATCTTCGCCTTCGTGGTGGTGCTGGGCTTTCTGGCCATACGGCCGCGCCGCATCCTCTTTTCCGATGTCCAGTACCTGGCGCGGCTGCCGCAAGAGCGCATTGGCAAGATCGACGGCTTGATCCTGGTGCCCATCGTGCTCAACCGCCTGCGCAGCTCCTTTTACGAGCAGCTCATGGGCCTGGGGCCGCTGCGCCATCCGATGCTGGAGAAGATCCCCCTGCGCCTCCGCCGCCTGCTCAAGAGCTTCGTGCAGCAGGCGGAGGAGACGGTGGTGGCGGTGGAGACCGGAAACCTGGCCCGCTTCTTGTTCTGGCCGAAAGTGGCGGTCGCGAGATGGCTCTTCGGCAGGAAGATCCGCGAGCGCCTCGGTTCGCCCGATTTCGTGGTGGTCGGCGGCGCCAAGCCCAGCCTGCAGTCCATGGCTTTTCTGGACGTCATGGGCGTGCGCTGCCTGCAGGGCTGGGGCATGACCGAGACCACCGGCCCCCTGGCGGTGTGCAGCTTGAGCGACCGCTTCCGCGGCGCCTTCGGCACCTGCGGCGAGCTGTTCGACCAGACCCGCGCCTACCTCGACAATGGGGAGCTGATCATCGAGGGGCCCCAGGTCGCCGAGGGCTACGTCGAGCCGGACGGCACTTTCGTGCCGTTCCACGGCGTCAAGCGCACCGGCGACTACGCCGAGTTCGACCGCCGCGGCCGCTTGAAGGTGCTGGGGAAGGTTTCGGACCGCATCACCTTGACCAACGGCCTCAACTACAACCCCCTGCTTCTGGAAGAGGCCCTTCTGGCCGCGGACCTGAGCCGGAACCACCTTCTGGAGGAGGCGGTGGTCATCGGCGATGGCCAGCCCCGTCTGGGCTGCGTGTTCTTCCTCCGCGAGCCGCAAAACCTGAACTCCGAGAAGGGCTTCGAGGTCCGCCAGTACCTCGCCAGCTTGGTCCGTGAATACAACCTGTCGCAGCCCGTGGATGAGCACATTGGCCCGTGGACCATCCATCCCGCCGCCTTGCGGGAGTCGGAGTTCCTGGGCCCCTCCGGAAAGCTGCGGCGCCGCCTGGTGGAGGGCCAGTTCCAGCACCTCTTTGAAGAATCCCGTTATGAATCCGTTCATCCGTAGGCGCCGCCCTTGACCGAAATCGTTTGTGCTGACCAATCCTCACCCCCGCTTTTCTATAATGCGGGCTTCGCCCGCAACCGAGCTATCCGCAACTTCTCCGCATTCTGCGGAGAAGTTGCGGAGGAAAAATCTAGATGGGCCGATCCCCCCATACGGTCAACGAGTTGAACCTGCCCTCGCCATGGAACCGCCAGCTCATGGTGGATCTCCTGCTGCGGGCCGGCCGGATCGCCCTCGGATACCGCGGCAAGATTGTCAGGGAGCTCAAAGAGGACCGCTCCATCGTCACCCAGGCCGACCGTGAGATCGAGGAGTTGGTCTCCAGGGAGCTGGAGCGGCCGGAAGAAGGGGTCTACTTGATCGGCGAGGAAAGCATCGCCCAGAAGGGCGAGGAATACCTTGAGCAAGCGCTCGAGAAAGTGGCCTACGCCGTCGATCCCATCGATGGAACGGCCCCCTATGCCCACGCCCTGCCGCACTGGGGGATCTCCATCGGCCGGATGGAAGCCGCGCGGCTGACCGACGGCGCGGTCTTCCTCCCCGAAATCCGCGAAGGGGAGATGGTGGTGAGCGATGGGCCGGCGGTCCTGGAAGGAATTTGCGCCGGCGGCGCCTGGTCGTTCCGGGAGCTCCACCGGCCGCCGCTGGAAGAAGGGGCGGGCGCCCTCATCGCCATCACCCAGGACCTCGCCAAGCGGGGGCGGATATCCTGTCCCAACCCGGTGCAGGCGCTGGGAACCGCGGTCCTGCCGCTCGTCAGCATCTTGCAAGGACGGGTGCTCGCCTACGTCGGCACGCTGAAGCTTTGGGATCTCGCCGGCTGCCTGCCGCTCCTCGCCCGCCTCGGCTTTTCCATGACCCATCTGGGGGATAAAAAGCTGGGGCCCCTGGGGCTGGAAGTGACGGAGGACCACTACGAGCTGGATAAACGCCACCAGTTCCGCTGGGGGGTCAAGGCCGGCCTCTTGGTGTGCCCTCCGGCCGCCGAAGGCTGGATCCGCAAGGCGCTGGGGGGATCGACCTGCCGAAAGAGCCATTGAAGAATGCCCGTCAAATGATAAGATTGAGGTCTTTAAGCCTCTCCGGTTTCACAACTTCAGTCAAGGTTCGACCGTAACATCAAAGGAGATCGACTCATGTTTCCGCAATGGCGAAGCAAGTACCTGTCCGCCACGGTGGCCGTCTTGGGGGGCGCCTACCTCGGCTTCTTGTCCCTGGCCGGAGGCGCCGGCCGGGCGGAGGAGAAGGCCGGGGATTCCGGAGGGTACAAGCCCGTGGCGCCGCTCGAGGTGGTCATGAAGCACGCCGATGACATCTTCGGCGGGTTGGATAAGAAGCTCGAGAAAAAGCAGTTCCTGGCCATCAAAAAAGAAGCTCAGTTCCTTGCCGAGCTCTCCAACCTTGCCGCCCAGTACAAAACGGAAGAGGATTTCAAAAAGTTCGCCAACACCGGCAAAGACCTTTTCCTTCAGCTTTCGCAGGCCAGCGGAAAGAAAGATGCCGGCGAGGTAAAAATCCTCATGGACAAGATCGACAAGAACTGCGAAGCTTGCCACGACAAGTACAAGGAAAAGGAAGAAAAGAAATAACCGGTGATGGTTTCTTGTTAACTCGACAGGCTGGTTTTTAAATCAACAGCTGGGAGGAGGCGGCCCCAGCAGCCGCCATCCCTTTGAAATTGCCGCCAGGAGGAGGCGGGAAAATGGTTTTCAGGAGCTTTGAGATCGGCGTTTGCAGTTGGTCGCTTCGGGTATCCAGCATTCCGGAGCTTGAAAAATTGCTAGGCCGGGTTGGGGCGGTGGCGGTGCAGCTCGCTCTTGGCGACCCGAACCATGCCAGGTGGGTCGAAAAGGACCAGTTCGTCAAGATCGCCAAGAACGCTTCCTTTGACATCACCGGCGCCATGATCGGCTTTCCCGGAGAGGACTACACCACTCCGGAAACCATCAAGCGCACCGGCGGGTTCGGCGATCCCCGAACCCGCGAGGAGCGGTTGCAGATCTCCAAGTGGGCGGTGGACCGGACGCACGAGCTGGGCGTCGAGATCCTCACCACCCATGCCGGCTTCATTCCCCAGCCCAGCGACCCGGAACGGTGGCCTTTCCTCGATGCCCTGGGCGAAGCGGCGGACTACGCCGCCTCCAAGGACACCATCCTCGCCATGGAAACCGGGCAGGAGACCGCCGATCTGCTCCGGCGCACCATCGATGAGATGGAAGCCCCCAACTTGAAGGTGAACTTCGACCCGGCCAACATGCTCCTTTACAACATGGGGGACCCCATCCGCGCCGTGGAAGTTCTGGGAAGCGACATCGTCCACGTGCACGTGAAGGATGCCATCCCGCCCAGAAACAAGGGGGAATGGGGGACCGAGGTGCCGGTGGGCGAGGGGAAGGTGGGGCTGAAGAACTTCCTCGATGCCCTGGTGCGCGCCGGCTACACCGGCCCATTGGTGGTGGAGCGCGAGGTCGGCAACCAGGAAGAGCGCGTGAGAGACATCGCCCACGGGGTGGCGGCGGTCAAGAAGGCGCTGGCGCAGATTTAAATCAAATCGTTCACGGCTTACGAGCGGTGCACGGTTTCATTCTTGTTGACTGGCCTTGCCGCGGTTTCTTGTATATAACATCGGGTGATGACCCTCAAAGAAGCGCTCCGCGAGAAAGAAGAAAAAAGCGCCGGCAAATCCCGCGACCAGGCCGCCGACAAGGATGAGGGGAAGCGGCCAGCGCCTGCCGAGGAGGTGCGCCTGGGCGCTCTCCTCGGACCGAGCAGCCTCCTCGACCTCGACGCCGGCAGCAAGAAGGAGCTTCTCTGCGCCCTGGCGGAGGCGGTAGCGCGGGAGCGCCGGCTGGGAGACTGGCAGCCGCTTTACCAGGCGACCTGCGAGCGCGAGGCGGTGGTGAGCACCTACCTCGGGGAGGGAGTGGCGGTCCCCCACGCCCGCGTTCCGGGCTTTGAAGGATTCGCCATCGCCATCGCCAGAAGCCGGAAAGGCTTTCCTTACGAGGTCGAGACCGCCGAGCCGGTCCAGCTCGCCATCCTCCTCGTCGGCAACGAGTCGCTGCAGCACGAGCACGTGCGGCACCTAGCCGCGATCGCGAGCGCCGTCAAGGATCCGCGGGTGCGGTCAGACCTCCTCGCCGCCAAGGATGCCCAGGAAGCGGCGAGGATCCTCGATGCGGGCGGCAAGGGGCCGCCGCGCCGGCGCCGGCCGGGCCAGCTCTCGAAGCTCCTCCTCTCCCACGCCCGCACCATTGCCAAGGACATCGGCGCCACCGCCGTCCTGGTGGCCATCGAATCGCTCGAAGAGCTGGCCATCTTGAAGCGGCTGCCGCGCCGCGACTCGTTCATCATTGCCACCCGCTCGGCGCACCTCGCCGAGAGCGCCGAGAAGCTCTTCAAGCGGGTGCTGCGCCTCCCGAGCCCGGCGCTCAGCCGAGACACCCTGGTGCGCCTGGGGACGCTGATGGGGATCACCAGCGGCTTCATCTCGCGGGACGACGTGGTGGCCTTTCTCTCCGGACAGCACCAGAGCGGCCTCGACACCATCACTGTCCTGGCGATCAACAAGGAGTTCGGGCGCTTCCTCACCGCCTCGGGGGAGATCTCCACCAAGGTGTCGCCCGGGGTGCTCGAGCGCGTGCTCTCCCTGGCGTCCGAAATCTCCAGCGAGGGGCGGGAGGGCCGGCCCATCGGCACCATCTTCGTCATCGGCGACCCCGACGAGCTGGCCCCCTACTGCCAGCGGCTGGTCATCAATCCCTTCCGGGGCTACCCGGAGGAGGAGCGCAACATCCTCGATCCGACCTTGAAGGAGACCGTCAAGGAGTTCTCGACCATCGATGGAGCCTTCATCATCAAGGGGAACGGCATCATCCACTCCGCCGGAACCTACCTGCGGCCGGGAGAGGTCGCGGTCGAGCTGCCCAGCGGCTACGGTACCCGCCATCGCGCCGCGTGCGCCATCACCGCGGTGGCCGACTGCGTTTCGATCGCCATCTCGCAATCCACCGGCCAGATCAGCTTGTTCCAGAAGGGGGCGATGATCCTGGCGGCGGAGAAAGGGAAGGGGCAGGAGCTATAATGCGGGCTTCGCCCGCAACCGAGTACCGCGGCGGCGCCGTCTCGTCGCGGCGCGCACCATTTTCAGAAAGAAGGCCACCGCTTCCCGGCCGTAGATCGGCTGCCGATACTGGCCGCCCTTGGGGAACGGCCGCGCGGGCTTGAGCCCGATCCGTCGCAGCAGCCGGCGTATGGCCGCGAGCTCCGCCCTTGATCCCGCCACCAGCCGCACTTCATCGCCTTTTTTGTAACCGATGTAGCCTTCCGCCTTAAGTCGCTTGGGGTTTTGCCAGCGCACATAACCGTTGCGGCGGAAGAATTCGGCCAACAAGATGGCCGCGGCAACGAACGACCTGGAGCCATCCCGTTCTGGTCCTGTCCTTCTTTTTTGGGCCATGGTCCACCTTGCGGATCCCAGATGCTCCGGGACCGACGAAAAATACCAGGTATTATTATATGAATTGTAACTCCATGGGCTATAATTAACTACGAAGTTCTAGTTAGACCGAAGTTCCCCGACTATGGAAGCAGGAAGTCATTGCCTTTCCATAGGTTAAAAAACAGCCCTCTGCACTGTACTGCCTACGTTCCAGGAATTGGCAGGTTGAGTAGATTGAGGGCGTGTTTTTGTAGAGTCGTTGGCGTCGCATACTGAATGAATTCTGGGGCACCGGGAATCTTGGCTCTCATGTGATTCTTGGTCAGGGTTGCGAGGTCCTTCAGCCGGGTCTGGAAACTGTGAACCGGTAGACCGTATTCAGTCACTTTGTTATGTGCTTTGGCCTCTGCTTGCGGCGATCGCCGTGCCGGAGCGACAACCGAGCGGCGCAGTTCCTCTGCGGACGCCTTATCGTCGTCGTCAAAGAGGATAGGTGCGAGGGCTTGCCGCATATGCCACTCGACATGGTACGCCAGCATGCAAATGAACGCATGTGCCCGGACCCGATCCTCCAGGTGGTGGTGGATTGGCCGGATTTTCAAGTCGACCGTCTTGAAGCTTCGAAACGCTCGTTCCACGACGGAAAGGCCTTTGTAGGCACTAACCGCCTGTTGGTCATTGAGGATCTCGGTTTTAACGCTAGTACGGATCACGTAGATGCCATCCAGGGCTTTTTCCTCGGCAATTGATTCCGTATCGCGCTCAAAATCGAAGGAGTCATCGGTGATTTCAATACGGAAGTGCTTCCGCATTTTGTACTTGCCGATATCCCTTCCGACCCGCAGCCCGATGTTGTCTTTACCTGAAAGCCGGTTTCTCTTGCGGCGCGTCGCTTGACGAATCTTTTCCAGCTTGCGCTCCGTGGCTTGCAATAGCTCCTCGCGCTTGCGAGCGCGCTCATCGGCCAGGATCGGGTTCCTGCAGACAATCAGTCTCTCGCCGGGATAGTCTGGATGGGTAATCGCTGCCAGGTCTCTTTCGTCGAAAAAGGACAACTGGATGGCATCCTCCTTCAGGAGCTTGTCGATGGCAGGAGCCCGGAGAGCCGTAATCCATTCAAGTCCTTCAAGCCCCTTGAAATCCTCGCGGAGGCGAGCTTCGGTAATCATGCCGCGATCGCCAACCATGATGACGTACTTAAGACCGAAACGTTCTCTCAACTTCTGGATCTGAGACGCCAGCGTTTTTGGGTCGCCAGTATTTCCAGGGAAGACCTCAATGGCGACCGGGCAACCGCCGGGGCTGCACAGAAGACCGATGACGATCTGCAGTTTGCCCTTCTTGCCGTCACGATCATGGCCGAACCTGGCAAGCGGGCAGGTCACCCCTTCAAAGTAGGTAGAGGTAACATCGTAGAGCGCGATGGTTCCTCCTGAGAGGTGCCGGCTGGCAAGGGCATCCTCGAGGCGCTGCTGGCGCGGGAGGAGCCAATCCATAGCCTCGTAGAGCTCATCTTCAGTGACCGAAACCACGTCGAGTTCCTCGGCTAGGCTGCTTAAAGCCGTTTCATCGTTCAGTCCCCGAGAGGTCGCCAGCTTGGATTCTGGTTCGATTACTCGTGCGACGATCATTGCCACAGTCAAATTTCGCTCTGGGCTGGGTCTTGAGTAAATGAGCCGATCGAGGCCAACTCGGCGCAGCGTTCCCAAAACTGCAAGCACATGGCCATGAGGGAGGCTACGGCGGATTTCAAAGGCGTCGCTGGGAGAGACCAGGGTATCGCCGCGCAGGACGCGTCGGAGGTTTTCAATTTTTTCCTTTGGCCAGTGAGTGATGTTTGCCAGGGTTCGACTCTTGACCTTCTTCCCTTGGCGGTAGCTTTGGCGGAGCAGGATGGCGGGAGGGGAGGATCGATTTGGCACGTTAGCTATGTACATGCTTACATAATATAAAATAAATTGATATAT
>JACQVS010000084.1 GCA_016209605.1 Planctomycetota bacterium | reverse complement strand
TCTTTCTTAAATCTTTGTAGGGTGATGCCGGCACTTTCGTCTCCTGGCGGCGTTGCGCTCGCTCGTCGATTCTCCGTCCCGAATCGACTCCGCTCGCGCGCCTTGCCAGTAGCCAAAATCGCTCGGCCTGACCCTACAATTATTTGCGAAAGACTGCACTAAGGGGAATTTCGCGTGGCCGAGATTCGCCGCAATGGCGATGCTCGCCCTCTGATCCGGATAAACGGCCAGCACCGCCGTTCCTCCGGAGGAAGCGCCGAAGTGGAAGAAAACACGCCGCAACCGGAGGTCGCGGCCCAGGTTATCCGGACTTGCGTCGATACCGCAGCGGGGAGAATGGCCCTCCTGGGGTGGGGCCGGAGAGGAAGAGAAAAAGGGCCGGCCCTGAAATTTCCCATTCCTAACTTTTCGCGGTAAAAATTTAACCACAGAGTACATCTCTATTTCGTTGCTTTCCCTTCAGGGGCCGCCGCCAGTCCCTATTTTTGAAAGCGCGCGGCGATTTCCTCAGGCTGCAGAGCGCGGTTGTAGGTGGCGGCCTTGTCGATCCGGCCTTCAAAGCTGGCGAAGTTGTCGCTGCACCCGCCAATGAAGATCTGCCCCGCGCCGGCGGGAAATCCAGCTTCCGCCTCGCCGGCGATCTCCGGCTCCATGCTGCCGTTAAGATAAACCGTGACCTTCTTGCCCTCGCGCGCCAGGGCAACATGGTGCCATGTCTTAAGCGGGATCTCGGTTTTGCCGGAAAGGGTCTGGTTGAGCTGGCCACCCTTATAGAAAAACAGCTTTCCCGCCGGGCCCTGCGTCCCGCCGATGCCCAGGTGATCGCCCGGAGCACCGCCCGCCCCCTCCTCGCCGCGCGAGAAGATGTAGCCCGTGACCGGCCTGGCCTCGCCAGGCAGGCCGTTCCAAAACAACAGCTCCACCGTGTAGATTCCCCGCAAATCAAGATGTCGACGGGGGCGTGGGCGGCTCGCGCCATTTGCTGGTACGGCTGCAGCATGGCTCGGCTGGCGCTTGCTTGCGCCTTAATTTATTTTTTCTTCACCGGCAACCTTGCGGGTAGGGTTTGAAAACCATATTGCTGAAAGTGACGATCAAACGTGAACGCGATCTGGATCTTAGCGCGCTTCATGACGACAAAGCTGGTGCAGTCTGTGAATGAAAAATCCTTGTCGGCATATTGCTCAAAAATCTCCCATGCCTCTCTTTGAATTTTTTCATCCACTTGTACAATTTCACTTCCGCCTTTTTGAATCTCCCGCCCAAAAGCAACTGCGGTTTTGTGCCCCAACACGGAGCTTAGCAAAGTGTAGGTCTCATCCAAAATATAATCCGAGGTGACGAGCAATCCATTCTCGGCTTCCAGCTTCTCGGCTACTTGCTTGGCAGACTCATGTTCCAGTATATCCCCGGCATTCTCCAGAGCATGGAAAGCGCTGGTGTCAACAAGGACGGGATTTCTCATTTGATCAGTCTTTCCCCGTAAAGAAGCTTGTCAAGCTCGGAAGCTGAAAGGTTTGGTCCTTTGACCGCCAGGCGAGCAAGACGAGACAGCAGTGGGGAAGCGTCTTTCTTTTTTAAGCGCCGGTTTTCCACATAGCGTCGAACCGCCTCGCGAAAAAGCTCCGATCGGGTGCGGCCCTCCGAATCCGCAACCTCATCCACTACCTTGATCAGTTCCTCTGGGATCGTCATGTTGATAATTCGCGCCGCCATTTTATCTCTCCTTTATATTATGTATGGAATTCATTTATGAATGATATCACCTCCCAAAAAAACATCAAGCTCCCAAAAGAAAAAAAGCCATCAGGTGGTCTGATACCGCCGGCGGTTTGCCGAGAGGATTTCCGCCGCTTCGAGGAAATACTCTGTCAACGGCCGGATTGCCCGCCCGCTTCGCCGCTGGCCTCCTGGCGGGAGCGGACTCGCACCAGGACGGGCGGGGAGGTCTGGCCGCCGGCCTGGTTTTCCTGGGCGTAGGCCCAGCGGTCGGTTTCGGGGACCCACTTGGCGGTGGTCAAGAAAATCTGCCGCTCGCTCTGGCCGGCGGGGATGAGGACGCCGTTCAGCCCGATGTCATCGACGATGACGCCGTGGGGCAGGTTCTCCACCGTGAAGGTGACCAGGTCATCGTGGCCGTTCCTCTCGATCGTGAGCATGGCCGGCAGGGTCTGGCCGGGGTGGAGGGTAATGCCGTCATCGATCTTCCCCGACAGGGGCTCCAGGCGGACGAGGAGCTTCGGCTTCTCGGCGAGCTGGATCCTCCCCAGGTCCTTCAACTCCTTCAACACCTTCCGGCCGCCGATCATCGCCTCGGCGTTGACCTTGATCGACGCGGCGTTCGCGTCCGCCGGCCGGGGCGCATCGGGGGAGGCGTGGATGGTCCCCTTGGCCTCGCTGTGGCCGGCTTGAATGACCAGCGGCGTCGAGACGGAGAAGCCGGGCGGCAGGCCGGTGATGCTCACCGCCACCTCCCCCTCGAAGCCGTCGAGGCGGTCGACCGCCACCGAGAAAGCCTTGCCGCTCCCGGCCCCCACCGCGGGATTGGCGCCGGAGAGGGTGGCGTTGAAGTCCGGCTGCGCCTCGCGGATGATCAAGCGGTAGGCGAAGCGGTCGCCGCCTTGATCGCGCACGTCGGTGACGCGCACCAGGTAGTCCCCCTCGGCGGCCGGCGTGAAGGCGACTTTCGAGTCGCGCCCCAGCTTGCGCTCGCCGTCGTCGTCATTGGAGTGGTAAAGCGGAAAGACCGGCAGGCCGTTGGGGACCGGCTTCGCCCCAGGCGGCAGGGGCTCGACGATGTAGCACGGCTCGTCGAGGGCATGGGCCGTCGAGCTGGTGTCGAAGTAAGCGCGCCGGCGGCCGCCGGCCGCGTAGAACTTGAAGGCCGAGTCCGGCCCCTGCGGCGCCCGGAAAAGCTTGCACACCTCCCCCTGCATGTAGAGGTACTCGTTGAGCTCCATCTCCTCCCAGTTCTTGAGGCGCGCCTCATCGCTCGAGGAGTCGATGCCGCGGAAGGTGATATACGAGTCGCGGACAGCTTGAAGGAGGAGGCGCTCGATCGGCCGGCCGGCGGAATCGAGGACTTCGATTTTGGTGTCGACCGGCGAGCCGCGGCGGGCCGCCTCGGTCTCGATGATCCAGGCCTGGTCGGGCCGGGAACGAAAACGGAAGAGGTCGGCATCGGCGCCGCCGCCCGCCCCTGCCGCGGCGATGCGGCCGTTCACCGCAGCCGGCGCGCTCACGGCGTTGGCTCGCTCCGGCCGGTCGTTGGGCTCAGACTCCACCGACTCCCCCAGCGAGCCCGCGAGCGCTTTCACGGCACCGCGGCTGCGGAAGCAGCCCGGGTCGAAAGGGACCTCGAGCTCGCCGGGCGCGGAGGCTTTCACCTTCACCCTGGCGCCGGGCGGAATGTTGAAACCCGCCAGCTCGACCTCGCTCTCGGCGCCGGCCGGCACGCTCAGGGGAAAAACGCCCGTGACCATGGGAAAGGAGCCGGCCGAGAGGCGGTAGTGGTGCTCTTTGGAGGCTCCGAGCAGGAGATCGCTCACCTGGACGCTGTACTCGCCGCTCCCCGGCGCGGTGAAGGCGATCAAGGGATCGACCTGGCCATCGAAATCGTTGGAACTCGCCAATACCATCCCCTCGGCGTCAAAGACGGCCAAGACGCCGTTCAGCTTCGAGCCCAGGCTCGCGGCGGCGAGGTCGAGGACGACCGTCTCGCCGGCCTCGGCCGAGAAAGCGAAGCGATCGAGGTCTCCCGGCGTCGAAATGGCCCCCCAGAAGCTGGCGGGGAGCCTGGCCCGCGCCGCCCCACCCGCCGCGGCCCCGTCTTCGACCTCGGCGATCTGCGGCAGGTCGTCGACATGAATCTTCACGCGGTTGCTCTCGCCGCCGGGGAAAGCCACGGAAAGCTCCACCGGCCCGCGGTCGAGGTCGGCCTCAGGGGCGATCTCCAGGATCAAGGCCTCGGCGGTCCTCCCCTCGTCGAGGATCCGGCCCTTCACCTTGGGATGATGGATCTTCAGCGCGCTCGCGGCGGCAAGGTTCTTCCCCGCGAGCTTCACCTGGCTCGTGACGCCGCGCTGGACGCCGCGCGGCTCGAGCGCGGCGATCTCGGCAGGTTTGGGAGGATTCTCCGGCGCCGCCAGGGCCGCGGCAGCGAGCGCCCCCAACCAGCCGGAGGGAGATTCTCCGGCGGACCCATCGCCCCGGGCGAGGCGGAGGGGCTGGCCGGTCGCCACGTCGTAAAAGCCGAGGGTGCCGTCCAGGCGCCCCACCACCGCCAGACGGCCGTCGGGCGAGAAGGCCAGGGCCGCCGGCCAGTCGGACTGCTTCTCGAGAAGGTGTTTTTCGACGAGAGTCTCCGCCTCCCAGATCTTCACGGTGCGGTCCTCGGCCGCCGAGAGGAGCAGGCGGCCATCGGCGGAGTAGACCAGCTTGACGATGGGCCCCTCGTGGGCGAAACGCGAGAGGAGGAGGGGGTTTGTCCCCTCGCTGGCCTGGCCGCTCACCTCCCAGACGCGGATGCGGTTGTCCACGCCCCCCGCGGCGACGCGTCGGCCGCCGGGGCTGAAGGCGACGGTGTAGAGGTCCTTGAGCGCCTGGCCGAAGGTGTCGAGTCGCTTGCCGCTCGCAACCTCCCAGAGCTTCACCGTGCGGTCGCCGCTCGCGCTGGCGAGGATCTTCCCGTCCGGCCGGAAGGCGAGGTCGAAGATGGCGCCGTTGTGGCCGTGGAGAGCCCGCAGCTCCTTCCCGGTGGGAGCCTCCCAGAGCTTGATCTCGTGGTCCCAGCTCCCGGTGGCGAGGATCCGGCCATCGGGCGAGAGCGCCGCGGCGTAGAGGGCGTCGCGGTGGCCGCGGAGGGCGCGCAGCTTCTCCCCGCTCGCCGCCCTGAAGAGGCACGCCTCGCCGAAGCGCCCAGGCTCGCCGCCCGCGGCGACGAGGAGCGCGCCATCGGCGCTGAAGAGGAGGGCGTTGACGTTTCCGGAGAGGCCCGAGAGCCGCCCCGCCACTCCAAGGCCGAAGGGGGCGAACAGCTCCACCGTTTGATAACCGCCGGCCGCGAGGACCTGCCCCTTCGGATGATACGCCACCGCTTGAATGGGCTGGCGGGGCGCGGCGGTGAGGGGAACGTGGGGAACCGTCGGCTCGGCAGGCCCTGCCGACGCCGGCCCCTTGGCGCCGGCGTCGATCCAGGCCTTGAGGAGCGCCAGCTCCTCTGGATTGGGCCCCGGCCGCTTCCCGGGCGGCATCTTCGGCTTGGTCTTTCCCTCGAGGACCCGGATGATCTTGCTCTCGCCGCTCCTACCTGGATCGAGCACCGGGCCCTTCTCGCTCCCCTTCCGGAGCAGCTCGTAAGACTCGAGATTCAAGCCCCCCTCCAGGTCATCGGCATTGTGGCAGCCGGTGCAGTACTTCCTGAAGATGGGCTCGATGTGGCGCGAGTAGTCCGGCGCCGGAGCATCCTCGGCCGCGGCCAGCTCCAGGATGGAAATGAGAAAAAGCGCGGTGGACATGGGCCTCAGTGGTTGAAGAGAAATTCCTTGCTGCACAAAAGGCTCCAGAAGAGGTCCTGATAGACGGTTTTCTGTTCCCCCGCGCCGGCCTGGGACAAGACCTCGAGGAGCTTCTCGGTCTCAGCTCTCGTGGGGAAGCGCGACAAGGCGCTCAGGTACGCTTCCTCGATGATTTTCTCCCCCGGCGCTCCAGCGGTAAGGAGCCGCTCGAGGCGGTTAAGGGGAGCTTCGAGCTTCTGGTTGAGGGTGTCGCCGTTCGAGAGGTGGAGGACCTGCGTCATGCTGGGCTCGGCGGTGCGCTCGCACTCGCAGGTGATGAGGCGCTCCGGCCGGCCGAAGGATTTCAAGAAGTAGGAGCTGACGTTCGAATCGGGGAGCTGCAGGGCCCGCCAGCCGGCGGGGTAGCCTGGAAACGCCGTCGGCGCCGCCGTCGCCTGGGAGATGGCATCGAGGAGCACTTCGGCCATGAGCCGTCTCGGGTAGTAACGGGAGTAATAGCGGCGGTCGGCGGCGTTCTCCGGAAGCGCCCGGCTGGAGCGCTGGTAAGCCGCCGACTCGAGGATGGCGCGCATCAGCGCCTTGAGGTCGTAATGCCGCTCCGCCAGGAACTTCGCCAGGGCCGCGAGCACCTCCTCGTTGCTCGCGGGGTTGGTGAGGCGCATGTCATCGACGTTCTGCACCAGGCCCACGCCCATGAAGTTGGCCCAGACGCGATTGGCGATGGCGCGGCTGAAGTAGGGATTGTCCGGAGCGGTGAGCCATCGGGCCAGATGGACACGGCGGTCCTCGGGGCTCTCGACCGGCAGCGCCTCGCCGTCGAGGGGCCGCGGCGGCTGCGGGCGGCCGGTGAGTGGCTGCACCAGGTCTCCCTCCGCGGCGGCGAAGACCATGCGGTTGCCGTCGCCCGGCAGGTCCTTGGCGCGGACGCGGGAGAAGAGGTTGGCCATGCCGTAGTACTGGTCGTTGGTCCACTTCTCCATGGGATGGTTGTGGCAGCGGGCGCAGTTGATGGACATGCCAAGAAAGGCGAGGGAGGCGGTCTCGGCCATCTCCAGAGGATCGGGATGGAGCAGGTAAAAGTTGGTGGCGCCGTTCTCGAAGGTGCTCCCCTTGGCAACGATGAGCTCGCGGGCCATGCGGTCCCAGGGCTTGTTGGCGGCGACGCTGTCGCGGATCCAGTTGTAATACGCCCACATCGCCGCCGGGCGCAGTTTCTCGCTGTTCACGAGGAAGAGGTCGGACCACTTGTAGCTCCAGTAGTCGGCGAACTCGGGGCGCTTGAGGAGGCGGTCGATGAGCTGACCGCGCTTGCCAGCCGAAGGGTCGGAGAGGAAGGCGCGCACTTCTTCAGCAGAAGGCAGGACGCCAATGGTGTCGAGGCTTGCCCGCCGCAGGAACTCCGCATCGCCCGCGAGCGGCGAGGGCGGGAGGTTGAGGCTCTGGAGCTTCGCGAGGATGAGGTCATCGATGAAGTTGCGCCGCTCCGCCCGGGTAAAGACCTCCGGCGGCACGGCCTTCTCGAAGGGCACGGTCACCGCGGCGATGGCGATCTTGCTCAAGTACCAGGCGGTGATGGCGGCCTCCCCCGGCCCCGCCACCGCCACCAGGCCGGCGTCCCCTTGGGGGGACCGAGGGGGGAGGGCGCCGTCCCCTTGGGGGGACCGAGGGGGTATGGCGCCGTCATCGACTTGCGCCACCGACGAGTTGGTGGCGGTGTACTTG